>JACPEQ010000164.1 GCA_016183435.1 Chloroflexota bacterium | reverse complement strand
TCCTGATCGAGGACGTCCCGGGCACCGGAAAGACCGTCCTAGCGAAGTCCCTGGCCCGCTCCCTCGGCTGTTCGTTCCGGCGCATCCAGTTCACCCCCGACCTGTTGCCGTCGGATGTGACCGGTGTCGCGATCTTCGACCAGCGGACGAACACCTTCGAGTTCCGCCCGGGCCCCGTGATGACCCAGATCGTCCTGGCGGACGAGATCAACCGCGCCACGCCGAAGACCCAGTCCGCCCTCCTGGAGGCGATGGAGGAGCACCAGGTCACCGTCGACGGCGTGACGTACCGGCTGCCCGACCCCTTCCTCGTCATGGCGACGCAGAACCCCATCGAGTACGAGGGCACGTTCCCGCTGCCCGAGGCGCAGCTGGACCGGTTCTTCCTCCGCCTGCAGCTCGGCTACCCCGGTGAGGACCAGGAGATCGCCATCATCGACGCGCAGCGCGTGCAGCACCCGATCGAGACGCTCGGCCAGGTCCTGGCGGCGGAAGACCTCATCCAGGCGCAGATCGGGGTGCGCGACATCCACCTCGCGCCCGCCGTGAAGCGCTACATCGTGAGCGTCGTCGCGGCGACGCGGTCGCACCCCGACGTGTATCTCGGCGCGTCGCCGCGCGGATCGCTCGCGCTCACGCGCGCGTCTCAGGCGTACGCGGCGATCCGCGGACGCGACTTCGTCCTGCCGGACGACGTGAAGGCGCTCGCCGCGCCGACGCTGTCGCACCGCCTCATCCTCCAGCCGCAGGCCCGCCTGAAGGACCTGGCGACGACCACCGTCATCGCCGAGGTCCTCGCGAGCGTGCCGGTGGAGATGACGCCCGCGGCCGCCCGCGCGTAGGCCTCAGATGCGTCCCTGGCACTTCGCCGTCCTCTGGGCCGCCCTCTTCGCCACGGCGATCGCGAGCGGGGTCGACCTGCTCTCGTACCTGTCGTACCTGATCCTGTTCGTCGGCGCCGCGATGTGGATCGTCTCGCGGCAGACGCTCGACGGCCTGACCGTGGAGCGTCACATCGGCCAGGCGTACGCGCACCTCGGTGACACGATCGAGCTGCGCTACGAGCTGCGCAACGACCACCGCTTCGGCAAGCTCTGGCTCGAGGTCTTCGAGGAGTCGAACTGGCCCGAGCACCTGCCCGGACGCGTGCTGTCGATCGCCGGCCAGAAGGAGCGCAAGTGGAAGGTCCTCGTGAAGGCGCTCCGTCGCGGCCGCTTCCATCTCGGCCCGATCATGCTCCGGTCCGGCGATCCCTTCGGGCTGTTCGCCACCGAGATGCGGGTCGAGGCTCCGGCGCTGATCCTGGTCTACCCGAAGGTCCTGCCCCTGCCGCACTGGCAGCTGCCGGGCTCGATGCTCGAGGGTGGCGTCCTCACCGGCCAGCGCTCGCTGCAGGCGACGAGCATGGTGATGGGCATCCGCGAGTACCGGCCGGGGGACGCGTACAACCGCATCCACTGGCGCTCGTCCGCCCGTCATCGCCACCTCCAGGTGAAGGAGTTCGAGCTCGACAAGACGGCCGACCTCTGGATCTACCTCGACCTGGACCGCCACTGGCACCGCGGCGAGGGTGAGAGCGCCACGATCGAGCGGGCCGTGACGGTGATCGCCTCGGTCGTCGCCAAGGCGCTCCGGGAGCACCGCAGCGTCGGGCTCGTCACCGGCGGCCGCGCTTCGCGCACGGGGGCCCCTGCCCCTGGGCACTCGATCATGCAGCCGGACCGTGGCAGCAAGCAGTTGGGCAAGATCATGCAGTTCCTGGCCGAGGTGCAGGCCGCCGGCGAGTCCGGCATCGCGGAGACGCTCATCGAGACGACAGCGCGCATCCGGCGCGGCTCGTCGTGCCTGATCGTGACGCCGTCGCTCGACCGCCAGTGGGTGCGGCCCGCCGCGACGCTGCGCGAGTCCGCGATCTCGACGCAGGCCGTGGTCATCGGGTCGCCGCTCCACGGCGACGAGCGCGACCGCGCGCGACGCAACGCCGTGCTCGGCGAGCTCGCCATCGCGGGGATCGCCTCCGCGTACCTGCCGGCGGACGCGCGTATCGAGGACCTGTTCCGCGAGGCGGCCGTCGCATGAGCGCCTTCCTGCGCGCGCTCCTCCCGCCGATCGACCTCAGGCGGCTGCGGTTCCGGGGCGGCTGGTCCGGGCTGCCGATCTTCGCGATCATGACGCTCGTGTATCCGCTGTCGCTGCAGCAGGCGGACTGGGTCGAGCTCTCGCAGCACCTCCCGTGGATCGCCCTCATGGGGCTGGTCCTCGGGACGATCGTGGGCAACGGCCCGATGCGCCCGACGCGCGCGATCGTCGTCGGTTCCGTGGTCGGCGCCTTCGCCGTGGCGCTCACGACGATCGGCGCCGTCCCGGAGGGGACGTTCCGCGCGAAGGCCATCGAGCTGGGCATCGACGTCAACTCCTGGCTCACGCAGGTGCTCGCGGGCGAGGCCGCGCGCGGGCAGACCGTGTTCACGATGTTCCTCGGCGCGAGCGTGTGGACCGCCGCGTTCATCGGCGCGTTCGCGCTCGCCCGCACCGGCCGCGTATGGGAGGCGCTGCTCATCAACGGCGCCTGCCTGACGGTGAACGTCTCGCTCGCGCTCACGCCGCTGCTCCTCGATCTCGTCGTGTTCACGCTGTGCGCGCTGGTGCTGATGGTCCGGCTGCACATCGTCTCCCTCCAAGAGCGTTGGGAGCGCCGCAACATCCAGCCGACCGGCGAGATGGACTGGCGCGTCCTGCGTGGCGGGCTGACCTGGACCGCGGTGCTCGTGATCATGGCGCTGGTCACGCCGCGCGTCGGCGCGGCCGAGGCGCTCGACACCGCGTTCAACGTCTTCGAGGGCCCCTATTCGCGCGTCGAGACGGAGTGGCAGCGCTTCTTCGCCGGGGTCTCCGGCCCGAGCCGCCTGCGCGGCGTCACGTTCTCGGACGCGATCCGCCTCGGCCAGTCGCCGAACCTCGGCGACAGCACGGTGATGATCGTCGATGCGCCGCAGGGCCGCTTCTGGCGCGCGATCGCGTACGACTTCTACACCGGCCAGGGATGGCGCACGACCGAGGTCGACCGCATCGACAAGGTGACGGCGGAGCGGTTCCAGCAGCGCGAGAAGTTCGACGCGACCTTCTTCGTGCAGGAGCCGTACGGCAACCGCCTCTTCGCCGCGAACGAGCCCGTCAAGGCGACGGTGCCGGCGCAGTTCCTCACCGGCGACGACCGCTCCTTCTCGAGCGGCATGCGCGCGTTCGAGCAGCGCAGCGCGTCGGAGCGCTACACGGTCACGTCGGTCATCTCGACCGCCGACAAGGGATCGCTGCGCCGCGCGCCGGCCATCTACAGCGACGCGGTGAAGCGCGCGTACCTGCAGATCCCCAGCACGTTGCCGCAGCGGGTGCGCGACCTCGCGCGCAAGGTGGTGGACGGGCGCGGCAACCCCTACGACAAGGCCGAGGCCATCGAGTCGTTCCTGCGCACGAACTACCGCTACGCGCCGGTGGTCCGTCCGCCGCCCCCGGGCCGCGACCCGGTGGACTGGTTCCTGTTCGACCTGAAGGAGGACTTCTGCGAGTACTTCGCGTCCTCCATGGTCATGATGCTGCGCGAGGTCGGCGTCCCCGCGCGCCTGGTGGAGGGCTTCACGAGCGGCACGTTCGATCCGACGATCGGCCGCTACATCGTCAAGCAGGTCAACGCGCACGCCTGGGTCGAGGTCTGGTTCCCGACCTACGGCTGGATCGAGTTCGAGCCGACGCCGTCCGAGACTCCGTTCCTGCGCGCCGAGGAGCCGATCGACCCGAGCCTCCTCGACCAGAACGGGATGCCGAACGGCGAGGACGAGCTGCTCGACCCAAGCCAGCGGCTGCTCGACAAGGACCTCGAGCTCGGCGAGGGCGACCAGGGCGCCGGCTTCGGGATCGCGGGCGGTGTGCTGCCGATCGACCCGACCCCGGTGCTCGCGGCGCTCGGCCTGCTGCTGCTCGCGCTGCTGGTCTTCGTCCTGCGCTTCGAGTGGCGCTTCCGCGGCCAGAGCGCGGTCGAGGCGTCGTGGGGCAAGGCACGGCTGCTCGCGTCCTACGTCGGCCATCCGTCACGCCCGTCGGAGACGACGTACGAGTTCGCCAGCGCGCTCGGCGCGGCGGTGCCGGAGGTGCTCGACCCGATCCGCGTGATCGCGGACGCGCGCGTGCGCGAGCGCTATGCGCCGAGCGGCGCCCCCGACGAGATGCGCGAGCAGGCCGAGGACGCCTGGTGGACGGTGGCACGCGAGCTGGTGGCATTGGTGCCGCAGCGCGTCCTGACGTTCGTCACGAAGCTCATCCCGAAGCTGTAGCGGGGGATCAGCGCTCGGCTGCCTGCGCGGTCCTCCCTCACAGTCGTACTCCTCGTCGGCGGTCTCAATGATCCGCTTGCGGCGGCGGCGCGCAGGGGCGCCTCGCGCGCCGTAGGGTTTCGCTGTGATCGCTCACCCGGCTGTTGAGCGCGTCCGCACGCACGCGAAGGAGCACGGGCTCGACCTCGACGTGCGCCGCTATCCAGCGGGGACGCACACGGCGGAGGACGCGGCGCGCGCGATCGGCTGCGAGGTCGCGCAGATCGTGAAGTCGCTGGTGTTCCTGGCGGCAGGCGATCCCGTCGTCGTGCTTGTCGCGGGCAGCGATCGCGTGGACGAGTCGAAGCTCGCGGCCGTGCTCGGCGCGTACTCCGCGCGGCGCGCGACGGCGAACGAGGTGCGTGGGTCCACGGGCTTCGTGGTCGGCGGCGTCCCGCCGTTCGGGCACCGCGTGCCCCTGCCGGTCGTCGTGGACGATGCGCTGCTGCGGCACGAGGTGGTGTGGGCCGCGGCCGGTTTGCCGGATGCGGTATTCCCGATCGCGCCCGCTGAGCTCGTGCGTCTGAGCGGCGCGACCGAGGCGGACGTGCGGCTGTGACGCGCAAGCAATAGCCGATGAAGCGTCCGATAATATGTCGGACGAAATGGCTCGAGGCGCTCGGCGCGTGAAGGTGGGCGCAACGTTGGACCCGGAGCTCGTCGCCGCGGTCGACCGCTACGTCGGCGCGCACCCCGATATCGACCGCAGCACGGTCATCGACGAGGCGCTTCGCCTGTGGTACGCGCGGCAGCAAGACTTCGCGATGGAGCGGCAGTTCGCCGCTCCACGTTCTTCACGCGAACTGGCTGAAGTGGAAGACTGGCGGCGGATACGCCACGCCGCTGCCGAGCGGATGATCAAGCGGATGTCCCGTGGGCGCGGTCGATGATCTGGCCACACCGCGGGGAGATCTGGTCGGTCCTGACACCGGGCCGACCTGAAGATCCTCAACAGCCCCGCCCCGCTCTGGTCGTGTCATCCGACGTCCGCAACCGTTCGCGCGAGCACGCGGTCGTGATCCCGATCTACTCCGAGGGTGTTTCCGGCCCGACGCGCGTCCCGATCCCAGCAGGCGAGGGCGGCCTTCGCCACGGGAGCGTCCTGTTCTGCGAAGAGGTCACGACGCTCGACCGGCAGTTCTTCCAGCGCGGTCCCTGGGGAGACAAGGTCGGCGACGACGTCATGACCGCGGTGCTGCGAGCGGTGCGCCGCGCGCTCGGTGAGGTCCTGCCGGAAGGCTGACGCCTGGGCCGGGCTACCGCTGCTCGTCCTCTTCGTCCTCGTCCTCTTCCTCATCCGAGTCGTACTCGTCCGAGTAGAAGCCGAGCTCCTCGCCGCGATAGACCGTCACCAGAAAGTCCTCGCGCTCCGGGTCGTGCGTCTGCACGAGCTCCTCGTCGAGCTGATCGATGAGCTGCTGCACCTCGTCGTCGGTCAGCTCGACCTCGAGGATGAGCGTGGCGTGCACCTCGAAGCGCGCGTAGTGGACGTCGATGCGGCCGATGCGGCGCGCGCCGCCGTACGCGATGAAGACCTCGCTCGCCTCCGTGCGGACCTGGCGCTCGAAGCGTGCGGCCTCCACGTCGCGAGACTATGCGACGAGCGGCTTTGTCGCGAGGAGCCGTCCCTTCGGCCGCCGGACGCGTTCAGCGCCGGCTGCCGATCAAACGAGCTGCGGCGGGCTTGGCCTTCGGTGGGGGCTGCGTGGCCTCGTCGTACGCGCGGAGCAGCGCCGCGATCGCCTGGCCCGGCTCGACCGGCTGGTGCAAGTCGCGCATCGTGAGCTCGAGGGCGCTCATGAACGACACCATGTCCTGGAGCGTGACGAAGCCCATGTGCCCGATGCGGCCGATCTGCCCTTCGAGACGGCCCTGCCCGCCGGCGATCACGGTGTCGTAGCTCTCGCGCAGGATCCGGATGAGGTTCCGCGCGTCCACCCGGGTGGGCGAGCGGAACGACGTGACGGTGGGGGAGGCGTGCGCCTCGTCCGCGAACAGCTGCAGCCCGAGCGCCTGAACGCCGCGCCGCGTCGCGTACGCGAGGTCGCGGTGGCGCTGGCAGATCGCGGCGATGCCCTCCTCGGCCATGAGCTTCAGCGACTCCTGCAGCGCGATGAACACGGTCACCGACGGCGTCGCCGGGGTCTGTGCCTTCTCGAGGCTCGCCTTGGCCGCCTGGAGGTCGAAGTACGCCTTCGGCAGATCGGACCGGTCGTACGCCTTCCACGCGCGCGGGCCCATCGTGATGATCCCGACGCCGGGAGGCGCGCCCCAGCCCTTCTGCGAGGCGCTCACGAGGACGTCGATGCCCCACTCGTCGACCTCGACCTCGACCGCGCCGGCGCCCGAGATGCTGTCGACGAGGAAGAGCTTGCCGCTCTCGCGGACGACCTCGGCGATCTCCTTCAGCGGGTTGAGCACGCCGGTGGACGTCTCGTTGTGCGTGACGAGCACGGCCTTCGCGCCGTCCTTGCCCTTCTCCTTCGCGAGCTCGTCCCGGACCAGGTCGGGATCGACGGCGCGTCCCCACGGGACGTCGACCCGCCGCGCGTCCACGCCGTAGGCCTTCGCGATCGAGTGGAAGCGCTCGCCGAAGGATCCGCTGCTGAACACGATCACGCGGTCGCCCCGCGCGAGCGTGTTCGCGACCGCGGCCTCCATCGCGCCGCTGCCGGAGGACGTGAGCAGCAGGACGTCGTTCTGCGTGCGCAGGAAGTCCTGGAGCGCGCGGGTCAGTCCGGCGAGGAGGGACGCGAACTCGGGCCCGCGATGGTTGATCAGCGGCCGCGCGGACGCCGCGAGCACTGACTGCGGGACGAACGTCGGGCCGGGGATGCGCAGGTTCTGTGGACGGTACATGGGCGTGCGGTCTCCTAGACGTTACGGAAGTCGCCGACGCTGGGGTGGCCTGTGGGTTGGATCCGTCTCCTACCGCCTCGGTCGGTTCCGCAAATGCACTGTGCCGCGCTTACTATGCCCGACCCAGTTGGCCCGAACAACGTCTCAGCGGATACAGCCCAAGCTCGCTCCGTCGATCCTGTCGGCCGACTTCGCGCGCCTCGGGGAGGCCGTGCGGCAGGCCGAGCGGGCCGGGGCGGACTGGGTGCACGTCGACGTGATGGATGGGCACTATGTCCCGAACCTGACCTTCGGCCCGAAGATGGTCGCGGATCTGCGCGCAGCGACACGGTTGCCGCTCGACGTCCACCTCATGATCGAGCGGCCGGACCGCTGGGTGGACCGGTACGCGGACGCCGGCGCGACCTACCTCACGCTCCACCTCGAGACCACGCCCGACGTCCCCGGCACCATCGCCGCGATCCGGCGGCGGGGGATGGGCGCCGGCGTCACCTGCCACCCCGATACGCCGCACGAGCGGCTCCTCGAGCTGGCCGGCGACGCCGACCTTGTGCTCGTCATGAGCGTGCGACCCGGCTTCGGGGGCCAGTCGTTCCTGCCGGGATCGCTCGAGCGGATCGCCGCGGCGCGCCGGGCCCTCGACGGGCGGCGCTCCGCCGCGGAGCTGGAGGTCGACGGCGGCGTGAAGCCGGACAACTGCCGCGCGGTCTGGGAGGCGGGCGCGACGGTGATCGTGGCCGGCTCCGCGGTCTACCTCGACCCCGATGGTCCAACGGCGGCCATAGCGAAGTTCCGCTCAGCGCTCAGGACGTGACGCACAACGCGGTAGGAGGCGGATCCGGCCCCAGCTCATGCAGCGTGGGCGACCTCCGTCGCGTCTAGGACCGGCCCAGCTCGTCGAGCCGATCGTCGCTGATGCCGAAGTGATGGGCGATCTCGTGGACAACGGTGTCGCGGACGATCTTCGCCTGGACGCGGGGCGACGAGCTCATCGCCTCGATGGGGCGCCGGAAGATCGAGATCCGGTCGGGCAGCCACGGCTCATCGCGGCGTTCGGTCAGGGGCACCCCTTCGTAGAGGCCGAGCAGGTCGCCTCCTTTGGCCTGCTCGGCATCGGGCTCGTCGACGATCACGATCTCGACGTTGCGCATGCGAGCGCGATAGCGCTCGGGGAGATCCGCGATCGCGCGGCGCACGAGCCGCGCGAAGCGCGCGCGGCGCACATCGGACATGCGATCACTGTCGCACACGGTCCGGAGCGCCGAGGCGCGGCAATGGATGAGCGTCGCGGCCGCGATCGTCACGCGGCCGTCCCGCCGTCGTGAATGCCGGGGGTGGAAGGGGGCGGAGCCCCCTGCGAGGAACAGGCATCCAGGCTGCAGCGCCGGCGCACCTTCTTCAGCGCGCGCGAGCGCACGCGGCACACGCCCGACTCCGAGAGCCCCACCTGGCGGCCGATCTCCTTGAGGGTCATCGCGCGGCCGTAGGAGAGCGCGAGCACCCTGCGCTCGAGCGCGGGCAGGCGCCGCATCTCGCGCTGGACCGCCGGCCACCGCGGGTCGCGGGGCGATCTCGCGCCGGGGAGGAGGGCGAGCGAGGGACGCGGCTCGTACCCGGCGTCGAGGCACTTGTCGAGCGACATCTCGCTCACGGGGCTCGGCAGATCCGCGTTCACCTCGCGGGCCGCCTTGAACGCTCTTCGCGCGGAGCGGGTGAGCGGGTCGCGCTCGCGCAGCGCGTCGAGGATCTGCCCGCGCACGCGGCGCGCCGCGTACGAGCAGAACGAGGAACCTCTGTCGTCGCGGTAGCGCTGCGCCGCCTGGACGAGACCGAGCACGCCCCAGGCGATCAGGTCCTCGCGGTCGGCGCCGTAGCAGCGCGGGTCGATGGAGCGCGCGGCGACGGCGCGGGCGAAGTTGAGGTGGGCGATGATGCGCTCCTCGATGGTCGCCGGGTCGTCCGACGGAGGGTCCGCAGCGGGCCTGTTCACGCGTCAGGCAACCTACCCAGCGGCCCAGGGGGGTGTCAACCATACATTGACAGGCTTATCCACGAAGCTCGAGGCGCTCGCGGAGCGTTATTTCCGGCGCTACGCCTATCCGGACTGGCTGCGGGAGCACAGCCGTCTGGTAGGCCGGATAGCCACGCTCCTGGCGGAAGAACACCGCGGGGCGGTGGATGTCCGGGCGGTGGGCCTGGCCGGCCACCTCCACGACATCGGCCGCAGCCCGCTGCTGGAGGGCGACCCGCGCGAGCACAACGAGCTGTCGGCGCTGGTGCTGGCCGCGGAAGGGCTTGGCGAATGCGCCGAGCTTGCGAGGCGTCATCCCGTCTACGCCGTGCTGGACGAAGCGACGGTGCCGCGGACGCTGCCCGAGCGGATCGTCTACTACGCGGACCGTCGCGGCGGCATGGAGATCCTGCCGCTGGAGGAGCGGATCACCGAGACGGCCGTCCGGCATCCACGGTACGCGGAAGGGATCGAGCGCTCGCGGCCGTACGCGCGCGAGATCGAGCGCGAGCTCTTCGAGGGGATGTCCCTTCGCCCCGAGGATCTCGCACGAGCGATGGCCGCGCGATGGCGGTGATGCGCGCGAGCGTCGATCGGATCGCGCGGCGGGCCGCACAGCTCGCGGGCATCGGCGGGAGCGGCACGTCCGTGAGCCGCCTCGGCCTCACGCGAGACGAGCGCCGCGCGCACGAGCTCGTCGGGTCCTGGCTCGAGCGGCTCGGGGCCGCTGTACGCCACGACGAGGCCGGGAACGTCTTCGGCCGGATCGGTGGGACGGGGCCCGCGGTCCTCGTCGGATCGCATCTCGACTCCGTTCCGACGGGCGGGCGCTACGACGGGGCGCTGGGCGTCGTCGTCGCGGTCGAAGCGATAGAGGCGCTGCGGTCGGCGAAGGTGCGCCTGCGCACTCCGGTGGAGATCGTCGGATGGGCCGACGAGGAGGGCGTCCGCTTCGGCATCGGTCTGTACGGAAGCCTCGCCGCGTTCGGGCGGCTCCCGAAGGGCGCCGCCGCGCGAGCGGACACGGATCGCGTCACGATCCGCGACGCGCTGCGCGCCCTCGGGCTGCGCGGCGACCCCACGAAGGCCCGGATCCCGAAAGGCGCCGTCCGCGCGTACATCGAGCCGCACATCGAGCAGGGGCCGCGGCTCGCCGATCGCGGGATACCGCTCGCGGTCGTGAGCTCGATCGTCGGGATCCTCCACGCGCGCGTCACCGTGCGCGGCCGGCAGGATCACGCGGGGACGACGCCGATGGATCAGCGCGCCGACGCCCTCGCCGGTGCCTCCGAGATGATCTCCGCGGTCGAGTCGGCCGCGCGCAAGCGCGGCGCCGCGGTCGGCACGGTCGGTGAGGTCGCGGTGCGCCCCGGCGCGAAGAACGTCATCCCCGGCGAGTGCGTCTTCTCGCTCGACATCCGCGCGCCGAAGGACCGCACGCTCGACGCGGTCGCGCGCGACGTCGAGCGCACCATCCGCGCGGTCAGCCGCAGGCGCGGGCTGCGTGCCTCGATCGACGTCCTCAACCGCGTCCCGGTCGCGCCCATGGACCGCACCCTGCGCCACGCGCTCGGTCGGGCCTGTCACGCGATCGGGGTACGCGCGCCCGAGCTCGTATCGGGCGCTGGACACGACGCCGAGAACCCGGCGCTTGCCGGCATCCCGACCGGGATGCTCTTCATCCGCTCGACCGGCGGCAGCCACTCGCAGCGCGAGTCGGCGAGCGCCCGGGACGCGGCGCTCGCGGCGAGCGCCCTGGCGCACGCGCTCACGGACCTGAGCGCTTCGTACTGGGACCGCTCGCGGCCAAGCGGGCCCCGCCCGGGCCGCCAGTTGACGTAAACTGGCACCGGGAGATGGCCACGAGCGTCGGGGGCTACAGGATCGGCGAGGTCGCGCAGCGACTGGGCATGACCGAGCGCACGATCCGCTATTACGAGGAGCTGGGGCTCCTCGACTCCGTGAAGCGTATCGACGGCGGACGCCGCATCTACACCGAGGACGACGTCCGGCGCCTGAAGTTCATCCAGAAGCTCAAAGTGCTGGGGCTCTCGCTGCAGGAGATGCACGAGCTCGAGGGCCTCTACCGCCGGCACGGGTCGAATCGCCACGTGCTGCCCCGGCTGGTCGAGCTCCTCGACGTCCACCTCGCCACCACCGACGAGCGCTTGCACGAGCTCGCGGCGCTGCGTGACGAGATCCGCTCGTACCGCGAGCACGTGGCACGCCGCCTGCTCGAAGATCGGCCCGGGGTGGAAGGGGCGGAGCCCCTGCGAGAACGGACCACCCCATGACCGAGACCGTCATCCTCGGCGCGGCACGCACGCCGATCGGCGCGTACCTGGGCGGCCTCGCATCCCTCTCGGCCCCGGAGCTCGGCGCCGTGGCGATCAGGTGCGCGCTCGAGCGCGCGGGCGTGCGCCCGGCCGACGTCGACGAGGTCTTCATGGGGAACGTGGTGCAGGGCGGCGTCGGGCAGGCGCCGGCGCGTCAGGCGTCGCTGCGCGCGGGGATCCCGGAGAGCGTGCCGTGCACGACGATCAACAAGGTCTGCGGCTCGGCGCTGAAGAGCGTGATGCTCGCGTCGACGCAGATCAGGGCGGGGGAGGCGCGGCTGATCGTCGCGGGCGGCATGGAATCCATGTCGAACGCGCCGTATCTCCTGCGCGGCGCCCGCACCGGCCTGCGGCTCGGTGAGCAGACGATGGAGGACGCGAACCTCCGCGACGGACTCGTCGACGCGTACGGGCACGGCCACATGGGCCTCTGCGGGGAGGGGAGCGCGGAGGCCTGCGGCCTCACGCGCGAGGACCAGGACGAGTTCGCGCTTCGCTCGTACCAGAAGGCGCTTCGCGCGCAGCGCGAGGGCTGGTTCGATCAGGAGATCGCGCCCGTGGAGATCACGGTCCGCACGGGCGAGGTCACGCTCATCACGAGGGACGAGACGCCGCGCGAGACGTCGATCGAGACCCTTCGGTCGCTCCGGCCCGCATTCAAGGCCGACGGGACGATCACCGCGGGGAACGCATCGAAGGTGAACGACGGTGCGGCGGTGGTCGTCGTCGCGTCACGCGAGCGAGCGGCGGAGCTGGGCGCGACGCCCATCGCGCGCGTCGTGTCGCAGGCGCAGTTCGCGCGGAAGCCGCACGAGTTCCTGCTCGCGCCGTCGGGCGCGGTCCGGCGCGCGCTCGAGAAGGCGGGCTGGACCGTCGCGAGCACGGACCTCTTCGAGGTGAACGAGGCGTTCTCGGGCATCGAAGGCGTGCGCCGCGAGCTGGCCATCCCCGAGGAGCGGTTCAACGTGAACGGCGGCGCCGTCGCGCTCGGCCATCCGATCGGCGCGTCCGGCGCGCGCGTCCTCGTGACGCTGCTGTACGCGCTGAGGGCGCGCGGCGGGAAGCGCGGGGTCGCGTCGCTCTGCCTCGGCGGCGGAGAGGCCGTCGCCCTCGCCGTGGAGCTCATCTAGATGGCGACGACCGTCGCGGCCGAAGCGAAGTTCGATCTCACGCTCACCGAGGAGCAGCAGCTCGTCCAAAGGACCGCGCGCGAATGGTCGCGCGACCGCCTTCTGCCGATCGCGGCGGAGATCGACGAGCAGGGAGCGGTGCCGCGCGCGCTCGTCCGCGAGATGGGCCAGCTCGGGTTCATGGGCATCGACGTCCCGGAGCGCTGGGGCGGCGCCGGTCTCGACATGGTCAGCTACGTCCTCGTGATGGAGGAGGTCAACCGCGCCTGCGCGTCGACCGGTGTGGTGCTCGGCTCGCACGTCTCGCTCGCGACGGCGCCTCTGGCGCGCTACGGGACCGACGCGCAGAAGGAGCGGTCCCTCATCCGGCTGGCGAAGGGCGAGTGGCTGGGGTGCTTCGCTCTATCCGAGCCGGCGTCCGGGAGCGACGCCGCCTCGATGCGCGCGACGGCGCGACGCGACGGCGAGGCGTGGGTCCTCAACGGCACGAAGAACTTCATCACCAACGGCGCCTTCGCGGACCTCACCGTCGTGTTCGCGCAGGCCGATCCGGAGAAGCGGCACAAGGGCATCGTCGCGTTCGCCGTCGAGAAGGGCGCGCCGGGGTTCACGGTCGGGAAGCTCGAGAAGAAGCTCGGCATCCGCGGCAGCGACACCGCGCAGCTGCACTTCACCGACGTGCGCGTGCCCGACGACCAGCGGCTCGGCGCGGTCGGGGAGGGATTCGCTGTGGCCCTGTGGACGCTCGACGGCGGGCGCATCGGGATCGCGGCGCAGGCCGTCGGCATCGCGCGTGCGTGTCTCGAGGATTCCCTCGCGTACGCGAAGGAGCGTCACGCGTTCGGGCAGCGGATCGCCGACTTCCAGGCGATCCAGGCCAAGCTCGCGGACATGGCGACGGAGATCGACGCCGCGCGGCTGCTGGTCTGGAGGGCCGCATCGATGCGTGACCGGGGCGAGCGGCACAGCGCCGCGGCGGCGACGGCGAAGCTGTTCGCCTCGGACGTCGCGGTACGAGCGGCGCGCGAGTGCGTGCAGATATTCGGCGGCTACGGCTACCTGCAGGACTACCCGGCCGAGCGCCACTACCGGGACGCCAAGATCACCGAGATCTACGAGGGGACGAGCGAGATCATGCAGCTCGTCATCGCCAAGGAGATGCTGGGGGACGCCTCGGCGTGATCGCGCCGACGACCGGCAACGCGCTCCTGATCGGCGCGCTCATCGTCGTGTGGGCGGTCGGGTGGGGGCTCTTTGTGCGCCGGGCGTGGCAGCTGTACCGCTGGCTGCGCCTCGGACGAGACGAGGATCGCACCGAGCACCCGGCCCGCCGCCTCCGCGACGAGCTCGTGATCTACCTCGGACAGCGCAAGCTGTTCAAGCGCCCCTACCTGGTGCGTGGCATCGCCCACGCGCTCATCTTCTGGGGCTTCCTGATCATCACCGTCGGCACGGTGGACCTGTTCGTCTCCGGCGTGTTCGGCTACCGCCTGCCCGGCACGGGCACGGCGCCATTCGTGTGGACCGTGGACCTCTTCGCGCTGGCGGTCGTCGCGTCCATCGCGCTCGCGTTCGTGCGCCGCATCTTCCTCCCGCCGCCGCGCATGCACGTCGCGCTCGACGGCTACCTCATCCTCGCCGGGATCGCGTTCCTCATGATCACGCTGCTGGTCTTCGAGACCGCCGGGCTCGTGGCGGGGGTCGCGGCGGAGGGATCCGCGGATCCACCGCTCGGGCGCGCCATCCTCGGCCTGTGGCCGTCGCCCTTCCCCGGCGAGAGCGCCGCGGCGGTATACGGCGCGGCGTGGTGGGCGCACCTCGTCGGCGTCGCCGCGTTCGCCGCGTACCTGCCGCAGAGCAAGCACCTGCACATCTTCACGACGCTGCCGAACGTCTTCTTCCGCTCGCAGCGCCCGCGCGGCGCGCTCGATCTCATCGACGGGATCGAGGAGCGCGAGACCTTCGGCGCGGGCTCGGTGCGGGACCTCTCGTGGAAGCAGCTCCTCGACGGATACACCTGCACGGAGTGCGGCCGCTGCTCCGACCAGTGCCCCGCTCTCGCGACGGGCAAGCCGCTCGACCCGCAGAAGATCGTGCTCGACGTGCGCGACCAGCTCCTGCGCGAGGGCGCGAGGCTCGTGCGCGACGGGAGCGACCGTGGGACGCCGCCGGCGCGCTGGAAGCCGACGAAGACCGAGGAGCTGTGGGCCTGCACGACGTGCGCGGCGTGCGTCGAGGCGTGCCCCGTGACGATCGAGCACCTCGACAAGATCGTCGACATGCGCCGCTGGCTCGCGATGAACGAGGGCGACGTCCCGCCGGAGGCGCAGCGGTCGCTCACGAACATCGAGCGCGCCGGCAACCCGTGGGGGCAGCCGCCCGACACGCGTGCCGACTGGGCGAAGGATCCGGCCGTGCCGACGTTCGCGGAGCAGCCGGGCGCGGAATGGCTCTACTTCGTCGGCTGCGCCGCGTCGTTCGACCGGCGCAACCAGAAGGTCGCGCGCGCGACGGTGGAGGTGCTCCGCGCGGCGGGCGTCTCATTCGCGATCCTCGGCGTCGAGGAGACCTGCAATGGGGATCCGGCGCGGCGGATCGGGAACGAGTACCTGTGGCAGACGCAGGCGCGGCAGAACATCGAGACGTTCGGCCGCTACGGCATCAAGAAGGTGATCGCCTCGTGCCCGCACTGCTTCAACACGATCGCGAACGAGTATCCGCAGCTGGGCGGATCGTACGAGGTCGTGCACGCGACGCAGCTGGTGCAGCGGCTCGTCCAGGATGGCCGGCTGGCGCTGCGCGACGGCGCGGCGCGCGACGCCGTCGCCTATCACGACCCGTGCTACCTCGGCCGGCACAACCGGGTGTACGACGAGCCGCGCGACGTCCTCGACGCGATCCCCGGCGTCGAGCGCGTCGAGATCGAGCCGTATCACCGCGAGCGCGGCTTCTGCTGCGGCGCCGGCGGCGGGCGGATGTGGATGGAGGAGAAGGTCGGGCAGCGCGTGAACCACCGGCGCATGGATCAGATCCTCGCGGTAGACGCGAAGACGCCGGTGACGAAGGTCGCGTCAGGCTGCCCGTTCTGCCTGATCATGCTCGATGAGGCCGTGGGCGCGCGGGATGTGCAGGACCGCATCAAGCCGATCGACGTGCTCGAGCTGGTGGCCACGCACATTCGTCCCCCAGGCGCGCAGACCGAGGCGCGGAGCGACGAGGTCGAGCACCTGGGCCGAGCGAGCGGTTGACCCGCGAGGGAGGTCGGAAATGAAGCTACTCGTCTGCGTGAAGCAGACACCGGACTCGACCGTACGCGTGAAGGTCGCGGGCGACGGGAGATCGATCGACGCCAGCCAGATCACCTGGGCGATCTCGCCGTACGACGAGTACGCGGTCGAGCTCGCGCTCGAGCGAAAGGACGCCGATCCGTCGACGACGGTCGCGGTCGTCACGGTCGGTCCGACGCGCTCGCGCGACGCGCTGCGCCAGGCGCTCGCGATGGGCTGCGACGAGGCGATCCTCGTCACCGGCGCGGCGGCCGAGTCGCTGGACGGCCTCGCGGTCGCCCGCGCCCTCGCGAAGGTCGTCGAGGAGGCGAAGCCCGCTCTCGTCCTGTGCGGACGGCAGGCCTCCGACGACGATCAGGGCCTCGTCGGGCAGGCGCTGGCGGAGACGTTGGGCTGGCCGCACGTCTCGACGATCACGAAGTTCAGGCCCGCCGATGCGGGTCCCGCCGGGAGCGTCGACGGTATCGACGTCTGGAGAGAGGTCGAGGGTGGCCACGAGGTGTGGCGCACCAGCGGTCCGGTGGTGCTCACCGTCCAGAAGAGCGAGAAGGAGCCGCGGTACCCCTCGCTGCCCGGGATCATGAAGGCGAAGAAGAAGGAGATCCCCGAGAAGGACGCCTCGTCGCTCGGCGTCGACGCGGGCGGCGCGAAGCTCGAGATCGTGAAGATGGAGCCGCCGCCGGCGCGCGGCGGCGGGAAGATCGTGAAGGACGGCGACATGAAGCAGACCGCCGCGGAGCTCGTGCGACTGCTGCGCGAGGAGGCGAAGATCCTGTGAAGGTCTGGTCGATCGTCGAACGCGGGACAGCGCCTGCGGCCAAAGGCGGCGGCGACGCCGACCGCCGAGAAGAACGAGCCCAGCGGCGCGTGAGCCTCGAGATCGCCGCGAAGGCGAAGGAGCTCGGAGAATCCAAGGCCCTTGAGGTGACAGGGCTCGAGCGCTACTCGGCATTGCCTGTCGTCGGCGCGATCGCCGCCAAGGCGAAGGCGGAGTCGCCCGACCTCATCCTCGTCGCCGCGACCCCCACCGGGCGTGACCTCGCCGCGCGTCTCGCCGCGCGGCTGGGCTGGGCCTACGCGTCCGAGGCCAGCGGCATCGCGATCGAGGGCGGCGCGGCCACCATCACGCGAACGATGTACGCGGGCAAGGTGCGCGCGGCCGTACGCGCCTCGCTCCCCGCGGTCGTCTCGGTGCGTCCCGGCGCGTTCACGCTGCCGAGCGGCGCCGCGGAGCCGGCGGTCGAGAGCATCCCCGCGGACGCGGGCGCGGAGAAGCTCGCGTTCCAGCGCTTCGAGCCGACGGCCGCCGCGAGCGGCCGTATCCCGCTCGCGGAAGCGCGCGTGGTCGTCTCGGGCGGGCGCGGCCTGCGCGGCCCGGAGAACTGGAAGATGGTCGAGGAGCTCGCGGATCTCCTCGGCGCCGCGCTCGGCGCGTCGCGTGCCGTGACCGACGCCGGCTGGCGCCCGAACGAGGAGCAGGTCGGGCAGACCGGACGCACGGTGACGCCGGACCTGTACATCGCCCTCGGGATCTCGGGCGCGATCCAGCACCTGGCGGGCATGACCTCGAGCAAGGTCATCGTCGCGGTGAACAAGGACCCCGAGGCCGACATCTTCAAGGTCGCGGACTACGGCGTGGTCGGCGACCTCTTCGAGTTCCTTCCGGCCTTCACCGAAGAGGTGAAGAAGGCGAAAGCGAGCGCCTGATGTTCCCGGGGGTCGGTCCGGAGGAACGTGCGCTCGCGGACGCGGTACGCACGTTCGCGCGCGACCTCGAGCCGCGCATCGACGCGGCCGAGGCGGCGGGAACGCTCCCGCCCGACGTGGTCCGCGAGGTCGGGCGGCTCGGCGTGCTCGGCATGACGGTGCCGGGAGCCGACGGCGGTCTCGGCGCGAGCGGTGTCGCGTTCGCGCTCGTGCTCGAGGAGCTCGCCGCCGTGTGGGGATCGCTCGCGGTCGCCGTCTCCGTCAACAGCGGGATCACGGAGGGGTCCCTGGTGCGCTTGGGGACGGCCGAGCAGAAGAAGAGATGGTTGCCCAAGCTGATGGACGGCAGCGGGCTTGGCGCATTCGCGCTTACCGAGCCCGGGTCCGGTTCGGACGCGGCTCGGTTACAGACGCGAGCGGTACGCGACGGATCCGGGTGGGCGATAAGAGGCCGGAAGGTGTTCGTGACGAACCTGCGCTACGCGCCCGTCGTGATCGTGCTCGCGCGGGTGGGCGAGCTCGAGCCTGAGCGGCCGCACGCTGGCATCACCGCGTTCCTCGTCCCGACCGGGGCGCCGGGCGTCACGATCGGCAAGGCCGAGCGCAAGATGGGACTGCACGCGTCGGACACGAGCCCGCTCGCGCTCGACGACGTCCGCGTCGGCGGCGACGCCGTTCTCGGTCCGCTCGGGAAGGGCTTCGGCGCGGTCGCCATGACCGGGCTCGACGACGGCCGCATCGGCATCGCGGCGCAGGCGATCGGCCTCGCCCGCGGGGCGCTGGAGAAGGCCGGCGCCTACGCGCTGCAGCGCAGGCAGTTCGGCCGGCCGATCGCGGACTTCCAGATGGTCCGCTTCGCGCTCGCGCGCGCTCGGGCGGACGTGGACGCGGCGCGCCTGCTGACGCTGCGGGCCGCCTGGCTCAAGGACTCCGGCCGGCCGTTCACGCGTGAGGCCTCGGAGGCGAAGCTGTTCGCGACGGAGATGGCGCAGCGGGCCACGCGCACCGCCGTGCAGACCCTCGGCGGGTATGGCTACATGCGCGCGTACGGGGTCGAGCGGGCCGCGCGGGACGCGCGGGCGACCACCATCTACGAGGGGACGAGCGAAGTGCAGCGACTGGTCATCGCGCGTTCGCTGCTCGCGGCATGAAGGTGAGCAAGTCGGACCGTCCCCGGAAAAGGCAGTGGCTGGAGCAGACCTACGGTCCCGCCGTCGCCCGCGCCGCGGAGCGCAAGGAGCGCTTCAGCACGCTTTCGGACATGCCGGTGGAGCCGCTGTACACGGCCGAGGACATCGCCGATGTGGATCCCGCGATCGACCTGGGCTTCCCGGGCGAGTATCCGTACACGCGCGGCGTGCAGGCGTCGATGTATCGCGGGCGCCTCTGGACGATGCGCCAGTTCGCCGGGTTCGGTGGCCCGGAGGACACCAACCGCCGCTTCCACTACCTGATGCAGCACGGCGTGACCGGGCTCTCGACGGCGTTCGACATGCCCACGCTCATGGGCCGTGACGCCGACGACCCCCTCTCGCGCGGCGAGGTCGGGCGAGAGGGCGTCGCCGTCTCGTCGATCGCGGACATGCGCATCCTCTTCGACCGCATCCCGATGGACGAGGTCACGACCTCGATGACCATCAACGGGCCCGCCTCGATCGTCTGGGCCATGTACCTCGCGGTGGCGCAAGAGCACGGCATCCCGCTCCAGCGCTTGGGCGGCACGATCCAGAACGACTGCTTGAAGGAGTACATCGCGCAGCGCGAATGGATCGTCCCCGAGCGCGCGGCGATGGCCTTGGTCGTCGACACGCTGCGCTACGGCGCGCGCGAGACGCGGCGCTGGAACCCGATCTCCGTCTCCGGGTACCACATCCGCGAGGCCGGAGCGACCGCCGTGCAGGAGCTCGCGTTCACGCTCCTCGACGGCCTGGAGTACGTGCGGTGGGGCGTGGACGCCGGGCTCGACCCCAGCAGCTTCGTGCCGCGCATGTCCTTCTTCTTCGACGTGCACAACGATCTGTTCGAGGAGATCGCCAAGTTCCGCGCGGCGCGCCGCATCTGGGCGCGCGAGATGGAGCGCCGCTACGCGCCGGCGAACGAGCGCGCGCTGATGCTGCGCACGCACGCGCAGACCGCGGGCGTGTCGCTCACGGCGCGGCAGCCGTACAACAACGTCGTCCGCGTGACGCTGCAGGCGCTGGCGGCCGTCCTGGGCGGCACGAACTCGCTGCACACGAACTCGCTCGATGAGACCTACGCGCTGCCCACTGAGGAGACGGTCACCCTCGCGCTGCGGACGCAGCAGATCATCGCCCACGAGAGCGGCGTGGCGGACACCATCGACCCGCTCGCGGGGTCGTACTACGTCGAGCACCTCACGAACGAGATGGAGAAGGGCTTCGAGCGCTACCGCGACGAGATCGAGGCGATGGGCGGGATGGTCGAGGCCGTGGAGCGCGGCTACCCGCAGCGTGAGATCACCGAGGCGAGCTTCCACTTCCAGCGCCAGGTCGAGGCGCTGCGAGGGCAGCGCCCGCGGGAACAGGCGGCGCGCGAAGCGCGACCGCCGAGAAGATCAAGACGGACAACACCGCGGAGCTCATGCCGGCGTTCCTCGAGTGCGCGCACGCATGCGCGACGGTGGGCGAGCAGGTGCAGGTGCTCAAGGACGTCTTCGGCGTCTACCGCGATCCGGGGTACTTCTGATGGCGGCGAACGAAGAGCTCCTGGCGGAACAGACGGGGCTCCCGAAATGAAGCGGCCGATCAGGGTGGTCGTGGCGAAGGCGGGCCTGGACGGGCACGACAGAGGCGCGAAGGTCGTGGCACGCGGCCTGCGCGACGCGGGGATGGAAGTGATCTACACGGGCGTGCACCAGACCCCGGAGCAGGTCGTCGAGACGGCCCTCCAGGAGGACGCCGACGCGGTCGGGCTGTCGCTCCTGTCGGGCGCGCACAACTACCTCTTCCCGCGCGTCGGGGAGCTGATGCGCGAGAAGGGGATGGACGACGTGCTGCTGTTCGGCGGCGGGATCATCCCGGAAGAGGACATCCCGTTCCTGCGACAGCACGGCGTGGAGCGCGTGTTCCCGCCGGGGTCGTCGCTGGACGAGATCGCCACGTACGTGCGTGGCGCCGTCGCTGACAAGCGCGGGCGACCTGCGTAACGACAAGAGGAGGATCGAACGATGGCGAAGAAGAAGGACGACCGGCCGCTCGACGTCGGCCTCGCGTCACTGCACGGCAAGGACGAGGCGACCGCGGTCGAGTGGTGGAAGCAGCGGCTCACCCTGATCGCGGCGATCCCGAGCGAGGCCGCGCGCGCGGGAGCGGTCCTTCCGCAGTTCCGCGAGCTCTCGTACTTCCCGAGCGACGAGCGCCGCAGGCTGACGAAGGCACGCATGCGGGCGTTCCTGACGCTGCCGACGGACCAGCAGGACCGGATCCTCGCGGCGCGCCGCCACGCCGCGGGCTTCGATCCGGGTCTGTTCCAGAGCGACACCGAGGTGACCGACAGCGTGGCGGCCGAGGTCCCCGGAGGCGCCGAGTTGCAGAAGCGCTTGCCCCGCTGACTTGGATCTCCGGTACCGCGACGACCAGCTCATGGTCCGCGACGCGGTGCGGGCGTTCGTGCGCGACCGCGTCCTCCCGAGCGCGGCCTCGTGGAGCGAGGCGGGCCGCTTCCCGCGTGAGATGGTCCCCGAGCTCGGCGGGCTCGGGCTCCTCGGTCTCGCGATCCCGACCGAGCTCGGCGGCGCGGGGCTGGACGTCCTCACCATCGCGCTCGTCATGGAGGAGCTCGGCGCTGGGGACGGATCCCTCGCGCTGACGATCGCCGCCCACAACTCGTTGTGCAGCGGGCACGTCCTCATCGGCGCGTCCGACGAGCAGAAGCGCCGCTGGCTGCCGCCTCTCGCATCCGGGCAGCACCTGGGAGCGTGGGCGCTCACCGAGCCCGGATCGGGCTCGGACGCCGCGGCCGCGCGCACCCGCGCGGAGCGCCACGGCAACGAGTGGATCCTCACCGGGACGAAGCAGTTCATCACGAACGCGTCGCTCGCCGGGTTCTACGTCGTGGTCGCCTCGGTCGGCGACGGGCTCACCGCGTTCGGGATCGCCGCGGGCGCGCCCGGGATCCACGCGGGGCATCCCGAGCGCAAGATGGGTCTCCACGCGAGCGACACCGCACCGCTGGTCCTCGCGGGATGCCGCGTCCCTGAGGCGGACCGCATCGGCGCTCTCGGCAGGGCGTTCGAGGACGTGAAGCAGGTCCTCGACCGCGGCCGCATCGGGATCGGCGCCCTCGCGCTCGGCCTGGGACGCGCGGCGCTGGACGTCGCGACCGCGTACGCGAAGGAGCGCCGGCAGTTCGGCCGCCCGATCTCGGAGTTCCAGCTCGTCCAAGGACACCTCGTGCGCGCCCGCACGGAGCTCGACGCGGCACGCCTCCTGGTGCACCGCGCCGCGGCGCTCGCCGACGCCGGTGAGCCCTTCCGCCGCGAAGCGTCGATGGCCAAGCTCTATGCCAGCGAGTCCGCGAGCCGCGCCGCGAACGCGGCCCTGCAGGTCCTCGGCGGGTACGGCTACATGCGCGACCAGCCCGTCGAGAGGATCGTGCGCGACGCGCGCCTCATGGAGATCGGAGAAGGGACGAGCGAGATACAGCGCGTCGTCATCGCGCGCGAGCTCCTGCGCTCGTAGCCGTGGCCGTCGCGACGAGCGATCTGCTCGCGAGCGCGCGCGCCGGCGACAAGCGCGCGATCGCGCGTCTCCTCACGGTGGTGGAGAACGACGCGCCCGGCGCTCGCGAGATCCTCCGGGAGACGTATCCGCAGGCCGGCGGCGCGCTCGTGCTCGGCGTCACGGGCCCGCCCGGCGGGGGCAAGAGCACGCTCGTCTCGCGCCTCGTCGCGGCGTACCGCGAGCGAGCGCCGCGCGTCGCGGTCGTCGCCGTGGACCCGTCCAGCCCCTTCAGCGGCGGCGCGATCCTCGGCGACCGCATCCGCATGCAGGATCGCTTCCTCGACGAAGGCGTCTTCATCCGCAGCATGGCCAGCCGCGGCCACAGCGGCGGGCTCGCCCGCACGACCGCGCGCGTCGTCGGCGTCCTCGACGCGCTCGGGACGGACGTCGTCATCGTCGAGACCGTCGGCGTCGGCCAGGAGGAGATCGAGGTCGTCCGCGTCGTCGACACGGTCGCTCTGGTCACCGTTCCCGGGCTCGGCGACGACATCCAGGCCATCAAGGCCGGCGTGCTCGAGATCGCGGACGTGCTCGTCGTGAACAAGGCCGACCGTCCAGGCGCCGACGAGACCGTTCGCGACCTCGCGCAGATGCTCACGCTCGGACCGCCGCGCAACGCGTGGAAGCCGCCGATCGTCCGGACCGTGGCCGCGACCGGCGAGGGCGTCGACGAGCTCGTGCGCGCGGTCGACCGCCACCGCGAGTGGGCGGCCTCCAGCGGCGAGCGCGAGCGTCGGCGCGCGGACGCCGCGCGCGTGGAGGTCGAAGCGCTGCTGCGCGAGTCGCTCGTTCGCCGCCTCGAGGAGCGGGTCGGCAGCGAGCGCGTGCGGCGCGCGGTCGAGCGCGTGGCGTCGCGCGCCGTCGACCCGTACGCAGCCGTCGAGGAGCTGCTGGCCGACCCTTGACGACGTGCGCTGTCCCGGATCCAAGCCACAGCTCACGCATCGTCGGCGACTTCCGTACCGTACCTGGGTGGCGCTCGAGCTGCTCCTCTTCCAGACCGGGGCCGTCGACATCGTCCGGCGCGCGTTCCATCCGTGGCTCCCCGAGCCGGAGCGCTCCGAGATGCGGCGGCAGCCGGTGTGGTCCGCCCTGATCCGCACGCCCGAGGGCAACGTGCTGTTCGACACCGGCCTCCATCCCGTCCACGTGGCACGGCCCGAGGCGACGTTCGGCCCGCTCGCCGACATGAAGGTCGTCATGACCGACGAGGACGGGATCGTCGCGCGGCTCGCGTCGGTCGGCCTGCGGCCGGAGGACGTCACGGTCGTGGTGAACAGCCATCTGCACTTCGACCACGCCGGGAACAACGGGGCCTTCCCGCGCGCGACGTTCGTCGTCCAGCGCGACCATCTCGCGTTCGCGCGCGAGCGTCGCCAGAGCTTCCCCGGGGTGTACTGGGACATCCCCGCGCTCATGTATCTCCCTGCCGACGGGCGCACGCGCGTCGCGAAGGGCGTCGAGGTCGTGCCCACGCCGGGCCATGCCGCGGGACATCAGTCACTGGTCGTGGACCTGTCCGAGATGGGACGCGTCGTGCTGTGCGGGGACGCGGCCTACACGCGCGAGAACCTCGAACGCGGTGAGACGTCCGGGCCGGACCGGGAGAGCGCGAGGTCATCGCTGGCGCTCATTCGCTCTCTCGTGAACGATGATCTGGATCGCGCGTTCCCGAGCCACGACGCGAGCGCGTGGGCGACCTGGCGCCACGCACCCGCGTCGTATCGCTAGCGATCGCTGCTACTGGATCGCGAACTGCACCTGGACGCGGACCACGATCTCGAGATCGCCGACCGGGATCTGGGTCGCGGGGGCCGGCGCGGCCGCCGTGACGTCGAGCCGCTTCTCGTAGTAGGGGATCGGCCCGCTCTGCGAGTTGTCGGTGATCGCGATGACGCCGCCGAGACGACCGGTTCCCGACCCTGCTACGGGATCCGGCCGAACCATCTCAGGGACAAGGCCGCCGCCAGGACCGTGAGCAGGGCGGCGCCGGCGGCGAACAGCGCGCTCACCTCGGCCTTCTCCTTGCGGATGACGAGCTCAGTGGTCAGGTTCTCGTAGACGCTGCGGAGCTGCTCCTCGTTCTGGGCGTTGTAGTACTCGGCGTCGGTCAGCGCGGCGACGCGCTGCAGGGTCTCCTCGTCCAGGCGCGTGCGGATGCCACGCCCGCCGATGCGCAGGACCGTCCCCTCCGCAGTACCGAGGCCGATCGTGTACACGCGCACGCCGCGCGACGACGCCTCCTCGACGATCGTCAGCGGCGGCGGGTACTGGTTGTTCTGGCCGTCCGTGAGCAGGACGATCGTCGCGGCCGCCCGCGGGATCGAGCGCGCCTGTGGCGAGGGCGCGCTCGGCGGCGCTTCGCCCGGAGCGGGCTGCAGGTCCGGGCGGAGCCACTTCCAGCTCGGGGGCTCCTCCTCGCTGCCTTCGAAGATCGCGTCCAGGGACACGAGGATCCCGCGGCCGATCGCCGTCGCCCGCTGCGTGCGGAGGCGGTCGATCGCCTGCATGACCAGCTCTTTGTCCGTGGTCGGGGTCTGCACGATCGAGGCGTCGGACGCGAACGACACGACGCCGATGCGCACGTGCTCGCTCTGCTTGGCGACGAACGCCTTCGCCGCGGCCTTGGAGACCTCGAGCCTGTTCGGCTTGACGTCGTCGGCGTTCATGCTCCCGGACACGTCCATCGCGAGGACGACGGTGCCTTCCTGCGAGGGCACCTGGATCTCCGCATACGGCCGGGCGACGCCGATCAGCATGAACGTGAGCGCGACGAGCGTGAGCACGGGCGGGACGTGGCGGCGGATGCCGGGGCCCGAGCCGAGCGCCTCCTTGACCATCGACAGGCTCGCGTAGCGCAGTGCGTACGTGCGGCGGCGGCGCTGCGCGTACACGTACAGCGCGACGAGCGTCGGGATCAGCAGCAGCGTCCACAGCAGGGTGGGCCAGTGGAACTGCATCAGCCCGCTCCCGCCCACGCGGTGACACTGCCGCCCGCGCCGATCGCGCCCTGACGCTTGCCGTGGGCCAGCTTGCGCCGGGTGGCGAACCGGAGGATGGACGTCAGGAGGTCGGCCTCCGTCGAGAGCGAGAGCACGTCGACGTGCGTGCGCCGGAACGTCGCGAGCAGCTGCTCCTCGCGCCGCCGCGCGATCTCGGCGAAGCGCGCGCGGAAGCGCGGGTCGCTCGTGTCGATGAAGAGCTGCTCACCGGTCTCGGCGTCCGTCATGTAGATCGCGCCGATGTCGGGCAGATCGTGCTCGCGCGGATCGGTGATGCGCACGGCGACGACCTCGTGCCTTCGAGCGAGGCCGCCGAGGGCGCGCTCCCACCCCGGCGCGGTGATGAGGTCCGAGACGACGAAGAGCAGCGACCGACGGGTGATGGTGCGCGCCGCGGTCTCGAGAAGGTCGCCGAGCCGGGTGAACGGGGCGCTCTTCGGGCGCGGACGGTCCATGAGCTCGTCGAGGATCCGAAGGACCTGGATGCGTCCGGTCCGCGCGGGGATGACCCGCTCGACGACGCCCCCGTAGAGGACCGCCCCGACCCGGTTGCCGCGGCGGGTGAGGACGCGCGAGAGCGCGCCGACGAGGTCGATGAGCAGATCGAGCTTCTTCGTCTGCGCGGTCCCGAAGTCCATGGAGGGCGACAGATCCAGCAGGAAGTGCGCCGAGATCTCACGCTCCTCGAGGTACTCGCGGACGTAGGGGACGTCCATCCGGGCCGTGACGTTCCAGTCGATGTACCGGACGTCGTCGCCGGGCACGTATTCGCGGATGTCGGCGAGGTCGAGCCCGTTCCCGCGGAACACCGTGCGGTAGTCGCCCTGCAGCATCCCGTCGAGCCGGCGGATCACCGTCCAGTCGAGCCGCTGGAGGACGTGCTCAGGCGTTCGCGGCACGTCTCGCCAGCTCTCGGCTGAGGACCTTCGGCGGCAGTGGGATGCGCTCGAGCGCCTTCGCGACGACCGCGTCGGCGGTGACGTCGTCCGAGAGAGCCTCGTACGACAGCACGAGCCGGTGGCGCAGCACGTCCGGGACCAGCTCGAGGATGTCGGTCGCGAGGACGTAGTCGCGGCCGCGGATGAAGGCGAGCGCTCGGGCGGCGACGATGAGATTGATCGAGGCGCGCGGGCTCGCGCCGTAGGTGACGTACTTCGCGATCTCGCCGAGGCCATAGTCCTTCGGCACCCTCGTCGAGCTCACGAGCCGCACGACGTACTCCACCAGCACCGGGTCCACGTACACCTTGTCGGCCGCCGCTTGGAGACCGACGAGCTCGGTCGTGGTCATCACGGGCTGTACCTGCGGATAGGCCGCCGTCATGCGCTCCACGACGACGAACTCGTCCATCTCCGAGGGATAGGAGACGAGCACCTTCATCATGAAGCGGTCCACCTGCGCCTCGGGCAGCGGGTACGTGCCCTCCGTCTCGATGGGGTTCTGCGTGGCCATGACGAGGAACGGATCCGGCACCTTGTGGGTCTCCTTGCCGATGGTGACCTGCCGCTCCTGCATGACCTCGAGCAGCGCGCTCTGCACCTTCGCCGGGGCGCGGTTGATCTCGTCGGCCAGCAGGAGATTCGTGAACACCGGGCCGAGCGAGGTCTGAAACTCGCCGCTGCG
>JACPEQ010000158.1 GCA_016183435.1 Chloroflexota bacterium | reverse complement strand
GGACGATCCGGTCGATCTCCTCCGCCGAGAGCTTCGCCCCGTCGCGCTTTCGCTCGATGACCTCTACGACACGCATCAGAGCCGATGTCTCACCAGGCGACAGCCGCGCCGCGCGAGGCCGGGTGATGTCGAGGGGTGGTCGACGCGATCTCGAATGAGGGAGCGGCCGCGCGAGGACGGATCGAGGTCTGAAGGGCTCGGCACGCGAGGCGCCTCGGGAGCGCCTCCTGGCTGCGTCACCCCGCCGAGCGCGGCGCTACAGCCGCGCAACGACACCCTTCACGAGACCGGCGAGGCGCTTGCCCGCGCGGTCCGCCACGGCGAGCACCTCCTCGTGGCTGACGTGCTGGATCTGTCCCGGGATGCCCGTGGCCATGTCGGTGACGGTCGAGATCGCGAGGATGCGCATGCCCATGTGCCGCGCGACGAGCACCTCCGGCACCGTGCTCATCCCGACCGCGTCCGCGCCGAAGCCGCGCAGCATGCGTAGCCCGGCGGGCGTTTCGAAATTGGGGCCGGCGACGGCGACGTAGATGCCCTCGCGCAGGTCGGGATCGACCTGGTGCGCGATCGCGCGCAGCTCCTCCGTGTACGTGCCGACCATATCCGGGAAGCGCGGCCCGAGCGAGTCGTCGTTCGGACCGTGGAGCGGGTTCGCGTGCATGAAGTTGATGTGGTCGGAGATCACCATCAGGTCGCCGGCCTTGAAGCCGGGGTTCAGCCCGCCGCAGGCGTTCGTGACGATGATCGTCTCGATGCCCCATGCCTTGAACACGCGGACGGGGAAGGCGACGTCGGCCACGTCGTAGCCCTCGTAGTAGTGCAGCCGGCCCTTCATGACGGCGACGGGCTTGCCCGACAGCATGCCGACCACGAGCTCCCCCGCGTGGCCGGGGACGGTGCTGCGCTTCCATCCCGGGATCTCGCCGTACGGTATGCGCACCGCCTCGCTCACGTGGTCGGCGAGCGTGCCGAGGCCGGAGCCGAGGACGATCGCCACCACGGGCTTCACCTTCGCGCGCCTCTTGACCGCGGCGACCGCGGTCTCGAAGGGCCGCGCCTTCATTCCGACGCTCACTCGGGATCGACCCTCGCTCGGGCCCGGGTGCTCGACCTCGTCTTCGCCTCGGTCTGCGCGCCCGGGGTACGGATGACGATCATGGCGTGAGGTCCCCATCCTTGAGGATCTTCTGGCGGAGCAGCCGGAGGAACGGCGGCATCGTCGACGTTCGCACGAAGCACGCCGCGACGTCGCTCCGGCGGACCTCGATGTGATCGCCCGTGCGCAGGTCCCGCTCCTCCTGGCCGTCGACGGAGATGCGGGCCGGCTCGTCGAGCACGACGAGGGAGACGTGCTGGTCGGGGTCGAGCACCACGGCGTTGCCGAACGAGAGGTGCGGCGCGACCGGCACGATCACCATGTCACGCGCGGTCGGGAGCATCAGCGGGCCGCCCACCGACATCGCGTACGCGGTGCTGCCGGTCGCGGTCGCGACGACGATGCCGTCGGCCCAGTAGCGCGTGAACGGCTCCGCGTCGATCCGCACGTCGACGTGGATCGCCCGGACCTGCTCGCCGCGCGCGACGACGACGTCGTTCAGCGCGCGGCCCTCGTACACCGTGATCCCGGCGCGCGTCACGGTCCCGGCCACGATCGTGCGGTCCTCGCACGTGGAGCGGCCGGCGAGCACCTCGCCCATCGTGCCGTCGAATGCGTCGACGCTCGTGCCGGTGAGGAAGCCGAGGCGGCCGAGGTTCACCCCGAGCAGCGGCACGCCGAGCGGCGCGATCCGTCGCGCGGCGCGCAGCATCGTGCCGTCGCCGCCGAAGACGCACACCACCTGCGCGCCCGCGATGTCCTTCGCGAGCGTGGGCGCGTCGAGCGTCACCTCGACGACGTCCTCGCCGCGCGCCCGAAGGCGCTTCGCCGCATCCGCCGCGGCGGCGATCGCGGCCGGACGATCCGTGCGCGAGCAGATCGCGAGCCTCACTTCGTTGCGGCCTCCAGGTCCGCGGCCGCGGCCTGCTGCGCCTCCATCTCGAGGCGGAGGGTGTCGCTCGCGCGGGCACCCTTGCGGCAGTGAAGGAAGATCTCGACGTTGCCCTCGCGGCCGCGGATCTCCGATGGCCGCATCGCGAGCGGCGCCACGCCCTCCTCGGCGAAGCGGCGCGCGACCGCGAGCGCCGCGTCGCGGCGCGCCTCGACGTCGCGCACGATCCCGCCCTTCCCCACCGCGTCGCGTCCCGCCTCGAATTGCGGCTTCACCAGCACGACGACGTCGCCGCCGTCGCGGAGGTGACGGAATGACGGAGGGATCGCGAGCCGCGCGGAGATGAACGAGAGGTCCGCGACGATGAGGTCGACCGGCTCCGGCAGGTCGAACCCTTGTCGGGCGTTGACCCCCTCCATCGCGACCACGCGCGCGTCGCTGCGCAGCCGCCAGTCCAGCTGTCCCTTCCCGACGTCGACGGCGTACACGCGCGCCGCTTTCCGCTGCAGCAGCACGTCCGTGAAGCCGCCGGTCGACGAGCCGATGTCCAAGGCGACACGGCCCTCGACCGGGATGCCCCACGCCGTCAGCGCCGGAGCCAGCTTGTCGCCTCCCCGCGAGACGTACGTGGGCCCCTCCGGTATCTCGACCCGGGCATCCGTGGCCACCGGCATCGCCGCACGGTCCGCCGGCACGCCGTCGACGAGCACATGTCGGGCGAGGATGAGCGCCTGCGCGCGCTCGCGACTCGGCGCGAGCCCGCGCTGCACGAGCAGTTGGTCGAGGCGCGTGCGCTCAGGCACGCTGGCGAGGATAGTGTTCCGCGCATGCCGAAGCGCTTGCCGCGATCGCGGACCCTCAAGGGCGACCCAAAGATCGCGCACTACGACTCGGGCGGTGGGGTCGCCGGCGAGCCGCCCGTCGTGCTGCTCCACGGCGCGACGCTCCGCTCGGAGGACTGGGAGAACGTCTTCCCGCGGCTCGCGACGCGCTACCGCGTCATCGCGTACGACGCGCGAGGTCACGGCAAGAGCGGTCGCGCCAGCAGGTACGCGCTCGACGACCTCGTCGCCGACCTCATGCGGCTCTTGAAGGAGGTCGCGAAAGCGCCGGCGATCCTGATCGGCCACTCCATCGGCGGCGCGACCGCGCTCGTCGCCGCCGCCCGCGAGCCGTCGCTGGTCCGCGGGCTCGTGCTCGAGGATCCCTGGTTGTCGCGGTACCGCGACACGAAGTGGCGGACGCCGTACTTCACGAAGCTGCGCGTGGCGCTCGAACAGCGCGAGGATCCGCGCGCCTTCGTGCGCGCGATCTCGGGCCTCCCGCTGCCCGAGCCCGGGCCGCGCGGGGAGCGCACCGTCGGCGAGGTGCGCGGGTTCTACTCGGCGGACCGGCTTGCGACGTACTACAAGGACGTGGATCCCGCCTTCGTCGATCGGGTGATCACCCGCGATGAGGCCGGGAGCGCGGCCATCGCGGACGCGCCGGCGAAGGTGCGCTGCCCGCTGCTGCTGCTCGGCGCGGGCGCCAGCAGCGCGCTCGCCGACGGCGAGGCGGACCGGCTCGGCACGGCCTTCTCGGACGTGAAGGTCATGAAGTTCCCGGGCGTCGGCCACCGTATCCACGGCCTGCGGCCCGAGCCGTTCCTCGAAGCGCTCGAGCCCTTCCTGCGGAGGGTCAGGACTTCCGCGTAGCGGAGATCACAGCTGCGAGAGCCAGGTGCCGAGCGAGATCACCATCGTCACGAGGAGGTAGATCAGGGCGATGGTGGCGATCGCACGGACGACCATGTGCGCGCGCGGCCTCGGTGCGGGCGTGACCGGGCTGAGCGGCGCGGATGACCGCCGCTCGTCGACATCAGCCAGGAGCTCGCGCGCCGTTCGTTCGAAGGCACTGGGGACTCGCACGGAGAAGCTGCCGATCCCATAGCCGAGGCCTCGCGGGCTCCAGCTCGCTGGCATGCCGACCTGCGACTTCGCCGCGATCCGCGCGGGGATGCCCTCGGCCGCGAGACGGGAGCGTATGACCTCCGCCTCGAGCTCCTCAGAGGTGACCGCGACCTGGACCTCGCCGGAACGCTCTGTCGTCAACGCGCCGTCATGGTGCGGTAGATCATTGATCCTCGAGCCGGGTGGTGCCGTCGATGACGCCATGGCCACGCGACCGTTACGTGTCCTTCGATCGCTCGGCCTGCTTCGCGAGCGCTTCTGCGAGCAGAGTGATACGCAGGTCGGCGGCGTCGAGACGCTTGGCCGTCTCCTCGTAGAGGCTCAGGCCCTCCTCGTACAGCCGGACGGCCTCATCGAGATCCAGCGCGGGATCTTCGAGCTTGTCCGCGATCGCCTCGAGGCGCTCCAGCGTGGCCTCGATCGGCCGCTGCTCACCCGTGCTCACGTCCGCTCCTTCCATCCTCCCCGGGGGACCCGCCATCCTCCCGGGGGACCCGCCGCTCCACACCCGTCACAGTGGCAGCCGCGCGGCCGTCGCGCATCCGCAGGCGCACCGCTTCGCCCACGGTCAGCCCTTGCGTGCCGGTGCGGATGCGCCCATCGGCGCCTTCGACGATCGCGTAGCCGCGACCGAGGACCGCCAGGGGCGAGAGCGCGTCCAGACGGCGACGGACCGCCACGGCGCGCTGCCGGCGCGCCGGGACCGCACGGGCCACTGCGCGGTCGACGCGCCGGCGCGCCTCGTCCAGCCGCTGGCGCAGCGACCCGACGCGGGCGGCCGGCGCGCGTCGATCGAGCAGGCGCTTCGCGGCCACGAGCCGGCGGCGCCGCCGCCCCAGCGCGTCCGCGATCCGCCCCTCCAGTCGCCGCCGCAGTCGCAACGCGGCGACCTGCGTGGCGCTGGCATCCGGGACGACGAGCTCCGCGGCCACCGACGGCGTCGGCGCGCGGACGTCGGCCACCAGATCGACGAGCGTGACGTCCGTCTCGTGACCGACGCCGCTGCACACCGGCCATGGCGACCGCGCGATCGCCCGCACGAGCGCCTCGTCGTTGAACGGCCACAGGTCCTCGCGCGCGCCGCCTCCGCGGGCGACGATCACCGCGTCGAGACCGCGCAGCTGCGCGAGCCCATCGAGCGCGGCCACGAGCGACGCCGCCGCGTCGGGACCCTGGACGAGTGCCGGCGCGAGCACGATCTCGACCCGGGGGTCGCGCCGCGCCACGACGGTCTGGATGTCACGCCACGCCGCGCCGGCCGCGCTCGTGACGACCCCGATGCGCCGCGGTCGGGCAGGCAGCTTCCGCTTGCGCTCGGCCGCGAATAGCCCTTCCGCGGTGAGGCGGCGCTTCAGCGCCTCGAGCCGCAGGTAGGCCTCTCCCGCTCCCGCGGGCATGAGGTCGTCGCAGCGCAGCTGGTAGCGCCCGTCGCGCGGATACACCTCGACGTAGCCGTGCGCCAGCAACCTCGCGCCGTTCTGCGGGGTCAGCGCCACGCTCGCCGCCTGCGTCGCGAAGAGCACGCAGCGGATCTGACCGGCGTTGTCGCGAAGCGTGAAGTACACGTGTCCCGCGGCCGAGATCGACCGTTCGCTGACCTCGCCCTCGACCCACAGGTCCTTGAACTCGTCGGTGGCCTGGAGCCGCTCGGCGATGCGGACCGTGAGCCGCCCGACCGTGATGACGCGCTCGGGCCGCACGTACGCCGTGTCGCCTATTCCTGCGCGCGTTCGACGTACTCCCCGGACCGCGTGTCGACGCGGATCTTGTCGCCCTCGTTCACGAAGAGCGGCACGTTCACGCGCAGACCGGTCTCGAGCGTGGCCGGCTTCATCGCGCCCTGCGCGGTGTCGCCCCGCAGACCGATGTCCGACTTCACGATCCGCAGAACGACCGACGCGGGCAGCTCGACGCCGATCGGCTCGCCCTCGTACTCCTCGAGCACGGCGACCATCCCGTCGGTGAGGTAGTTCGTCGCGTCGCCGAGGAGCTCCGCGTCCAGGATCATCTGGTCGTACGTCGCGGTGTCCATGAAGTGGTAGTGGTCTCCCTCGTGGTACAGGTACTGGACGTTGCGGTGGTCCAGGCGCGCGCGGGTGAAGCGATCACCGGCCTGCACGGTCTTCTCGATCGTGTCGCCCTTGCGCACGTTCCGCAGCTTCATCCGCACCTGCGCCGACCCGCGGCCGAGCTTGATGTGCTGGAACTCGAGGATCTGGTAGAGCTGGCCGTCCAGCTCAATGGTCATGCCGCGCTTGATCTCGCCGGTGGAGACCACGTCATTTCCCCTTCTGTACGCGCTCGAGCAGCCAGAACACGGCCTCTTCGTAG
>JACPEQ010000015.1 GCA_016183435.1 Chloroflexota bacterium | reverse complement strand
CTCAAGGACATGGAGACGGTCGTCGTCTTCGGCCAGCTCCTGCGGAACATGCACCGCTGGGCCGGCCACGGCATGGTCATCACGGTGTTCCTGCACATGGCTCGCGTCTTCTACACCGGCTCGTACAAGCCGCCGCGCGAGTTCAACTGGGTGGTGGGGACCCTGCTGTTCTTCCTCACGATCATGCTCTCGTACACCGGCTACCTGCTGCCGTGGGACCAGCTCGCGTTCTGGGCGGTCACGGTCGGCTACAACATCGCCGCCGCCACGCCGTTCATCGGCAACGAGGTGAGCTTCCTCCTCTTCGGTGGGTACGAGCTCGGGCCGAACGCGCTGCTGCGGTTCTACGTGCTGCACGTCGTCGGGCTGCCGCTGCTGACCGCTTTCCTGATCGCCATCCACTTCTGGCGGATCAGGAAGGACGGCGGCATCTCGGGGCCGCTCTAGTGCCGTCCACCGGACCGCAGCCGTTCGCCGGCCAGGAGAAGCGCCTGCGCCTGCTGGCGTTCGTGCGCCAGGACTCCGTCGTGCGCGTCGACAAGCGCGTCGAGGACACGGCGATGGTCTGGCCGCACCTGCTGGTCATCGAATTCATCGTCGCGATGCTCTGGCTCATCGCCCTCTTCGTCATCTCGGCGCTCTTCAACGCCCCGCTGCAGGACCACTCGAATCCCGACCACACGCCGAACCCATCCAAGGCCCCCTGGTACCTCCTCCAGCTGCAGGAGCTGCTGCTGCACATGGACAAGGGCCTCGCCGGCGTGATCGTCCCGAGCATCGCGATCTTCATCTTCCTGCCGGTCATCCCGTACATCGACCGCAGCCGCGAGGGTTCGGGGCGGTACTTCACGAACCCGTCCGGCTTCCGCATCTTCGCGTTCTCGTCGGTCTACACGACGGTGCTGACGTTCGGCCTCATCTTCCTGGACGCGGCCATCCGGACGCCATTCCTGGGGTTCGCGACCGCGTACCTGCCCGGCGGGAAGGTGCTCTTCCCGGACTACATCGTTCCCATCGGCGTGATGCTCGGCCTGTCCGCGCTGCTCGTGTTCCTCGTGCGGAGGCTGTACGGCGCGGACACGCGCGGCGTGATGATCGCGCTGTTCACGGGATTCGTCTGCGTCTTCTTGGTCCTGGTGTTCGTGGGGACCTCGATGCGGGGGCCCGGCATGGAGCTGTTCGCGCCGTGGAACCTCCCGAAGACGATCGAATGAGAGTGACGGGGGGTGGAAGGGGGACGCAGCTCCCCTGCAGCGGGGGTGGAAGGGGGCGGAGCCCCCTGCGAAGAAGATGATCCGACCGCACGACGAGAGCTCGCTCAAGGCCGGCGGGCTGATCGCCCGACTGAAGCGCCGGCAGCTGCTGCGGATGGGATTCCTCGGCGGGACGCTGCTGGCGGTCTCCGAGATCGGCGGCGTGTTCCTGCCGTTCTTCTGGGTGAACAAGATCACCGGGCTCGGCGGGAAGGTCGGCGTCGGGAACAAGGCGGAGATCCTCGCGAAGTTCCAGGCGACCAAGGCCGCGCCGATCCTCTACACCGAGAGCAAGTTCTTCCTCATCCACGCCCCCGGCGCCATCGCCGCCGCGTACCGCCGCTGCACGCATCTCGGCTGCGCGGTCCCGTGGACCCCGGCGGAGGACCAATTCCACTGCCCGTGCCACGGCTCGCTCTTCGACAAGAACACCGCGACGGTGAAGGGTGGCCCGGCGCCGCGCCCGCTCGACCTCTTCCACGTCTCGGACCAGGGCGGGTCGATCGTCGTCGACACGAACCCGCTCGACCTCATGGTGCGCTCGGGCAACGCGTGGGATCCGGCGCACGTCGAGGTCACGGATGCCTAGCTTCGACGTCAACACGATCCTCGCCGCGGTCTCGACCCTCCTGTTCATCGCCCTGATCGCGTACTTCGCCTTCCTCGTCAAGCACCAGGAGGAGGTCGAGCCGGAGGAGAAGCCGGTCTACGGCGTGGAGCTCCTCGAGCAGCACTACGCGCCCGGAGCGACGGTCGAGCAGCCCACGCCGTACTACGTCTCGCCGATCCCGGCATCACCGGATCCGCTCGAGATCTCCGCGAACCTCGACAAGAAGATCGTCCTCGGCGGCGCGATGCTCTTCGCGATGTTCGGGCTGATCGGTGGGTACTTCGTCATCCAGGGTGACGCGAGCCCGCTGAACGGGGGCCGGGGTGTCCGGGGCGCCGCGGTGGACCGCCAGCTGCGCCAGGACGTCAGTCGCGGCAAGGCCATCTACGCCCAGCTCTGCTACGACTGCCACGGCCGCGAGGGCAAGGGCGGCACGACCCCCGAGGGCCAGACGCTGCCGGGCCTCCCGCTGAACAAGGCCGACTTCAGGCACGAGAACATCAAGGACGACCCGGCGAAGCTCTCCGATACGCGCCGGCTGATCGACAGCACGATCGCCCGCGGCCGCAAGTTCAGCGCGCCGCGCTACTCGATGCCGGCATGGGCACGGTCCGAAGGCGGGCCGCTCTCACCGTGGCAGGTGAAGCAGCTGACCGACCTGATCATGTCCGGGACCGACGAGGACTGGGCCGACATGGCCCACCTCCGCGAGGAGCACGCCGCGCCCGTGGCCGAGCAGATCCCGGCGCCGCCGACGGTCGCTGGTGGCGGGGACATCGCGAGATCCGTCTGCACTCGCTGCCACACGCTCACCGCCGGCGCCACGAGCCCGGTCCCGCTCGCGCCGAACCTCGCCGACTACGCGACGAAGGGGCCGTACGCCGAGGAGATGAAGCGGCTGAAGGCCTCCGACCCGGACTGGCTGGTGAAGTGGGTCACGAACGCGCCGGCGGTCAAGCCCGGCACGGCGATGCCGGCGTACGGCGCGAGCGCAGGCGGCGAGCTCTCGGACGACGCCGTGAAGCTCGTCGTGCGATTCCTGGTCGAGGGGAAGTGAGCCGATGTTGACCGAGGTCGGCGAGTCGCAGGAGTTCTACATGGTCCTCGTGACCGTGTTCATCCTGCTCATCGCGATGTACTTCCTCCAGAAGTGGTGGACGACGTACCGCTAGTGGCGTGACGCGTTCCGAGGTCCCGCTTCCGCGGCTGCCCACGCTGACCCTGCTGGTCGGCCGGGTCACGACGATCAAGCTCGCCTACTGGAGCGCGCTCACCGTCGCGGAGATCGCGCTCGGCGCGCGGATGTTCGCGTTCGACGAGCGGTTCCCGTTCTCGGTCGCCATCGCCGCGATCGCCACGCTCGTCGCCTCCGGCTGGGCCGCGGCGTCGGCGCGCGTGACGGACCGGCGCCTCGGGGATCTCGAACGGTCCGTGCCCGCGGTGGCGACGACGTTCATCGCCGCTTCGGTGGTGGCGACCCCGGCGAGCCTGCCGCTGCTGTTCGTGGAGATCCAGCGCGCGGGGGAGGGATGTGGCCTTGGCATCTGCCACTGGGAGGCGATCTGGTACTGGGTCGCCGCGATCGCCATCGGCACGGTGCTCATCCCGCTCGTCTTCGCGCTGAGGATGCGGGTCGCGCGCACCTAGACTGCGCGCGATGGTGCGCCTCTGGACGATCGCGGTCGCGACCGCGATCGGGCTGCCGCTCGGGCTCATGGCCTATCTGGCGACGCCTCCGGCGTCCGACCTGCGGCTCGACGACGCCGTCCAGCACTTCGCCGTGACGACGAACGTGTCGCTCCTGGCGGCCGCGGTGTCGATCGCCGTCATGCGGCCCGCGCTCGAGACGCGCGACTGGCGCTCGGTCCTCGTCGCGCTCGGCTTCATGACCCTTGGAGGCTTCTTCCTCGTGCATGGCCTCGCGACGCCGGGCGTGCTCCTGCGGGGCGGCTCGCGGGAGATCGCAGCCGTGTCGGTCCTCGCCCTGGCCGGCCAGCTCGCGATGACGCTTCCCGCGGTCGTCTTCGCGGCTCGATACACACCGGTCCTCGGCCGGCTGCGGCGGTCGCGCTCGGTCACCCCGCGCCGTCTGCTCGGCGCAACGGCGCTCGTGATCGTCGCGTTCGCCGTTGACGCGCTGTGGCAGCCGGCCGGGATGAGCGACATGGTGGAGTCCATGACCGGCTACGGCGCCGCCGCGTCGTATGCGGTCACGAGCGGCAGCCTCCAAGCGAGCCCGTCATGGGTGGCCGTGGTCGCGGGGAGCACCATCGTCCTGCTCGCGTTCGCCGCGGTCCAGCAGGCCCGGGAGTACTCGCGGAGCCGGCTGCCAAGCCACGCCGCGCTCGTGATGTCGTTCATCCTGCTGGCGCAGGCGCAGGTCTCGGCGATCCTCGGACCTCCCTACTCGCTCCTGTTCTGGAACTATCACGCGCTCCTCGCCGCTGCGACCGTGATCGCCATCGGCGCGCTCTTCCTCGAGCTCGATCGCCGCCGCGGCCTCGAGCGCTTCCTCCCGCCGACCGTCGTCGAGCGGATCGTCACCGGCGACCGGCTCTCGCTGGAAGGCGAGCGGCGCACCGCGACCATCCTGTTCTCGGATCTGCGCGGCTCGACCGCGCTCGCCGAGCGCGTCACGCCCGAGGCGGCGGTCGCGACGGTGAACGCGTACCTGCGCGCGATGGCCCGCGCCGTGATCGACGAAGGCGGGATCCTCGACAAGTTCACCGGCGACGGCCTCATGGCGATCTTCGGCGCCATGAGCGATCCGACGAGCGGCGCCGCGGCGGCAGCGCGCGCGGCGCTGCGCATGCGGGCGGACATCGCCGCGATCAACGCGGAGCGGCAGGCGCGCGGTGCGCCGACCATCGGCTACGGCGTCGGCATCAACACCGGCGACGTCGTGCTCGGCGCGGTCGGGCTGCCGGAGCGCTCCGACTACACGGCGATGGGGGACGCCGTCAACACCGCGGCGCGCATGGAGTCGCTGACGAAGGAGCTCGGGGCCGACATCGTCATCTCGCACGTCACCGCGGCGCACCTCGACGGCGCCGCGAAGGTCCGGCACCTCGGTGAGGCGACGGTGAAGGGGAAGAGCGCGCCGGTCCAGGTCTTCGCGCTCGATCCCGCCTAGCCCCCGAGCACCTCGAGGCCCGGCGGCATCCCCGCGAGCCAGCGGCGGCTGCGCACGAGCGCGGTGATCCCCGTCATCAGCTCCCGCGTCGCGCGCGTGACACGCCGGTCGCGCCGGTAGGCGAACGCGACGGTGCGCGTCACCGACGCCGGCGAGATCCGGATCGCGCGCAGCGGTCCGCCGCGCGCGACGACCATGCTCGGCACGATCGCGACCCCGATGCCGGCCTCGGTGAGGCGGAGGACGCCGTCCATCTCGCCGCCCTCGACCGCGAATCGCGGCTCGAAGCCCGCCGCCGTGCACGCCGCCAGCGTCGTGGCCCGCAGGTCGTAGCCTGGGCGGAACATCACGAGGGGCGTCTCGCTGAGCTCACCGAGCGCGATGCGCTTGCGCTCCGCGAGCGGGTGGCTCGACGCCACGGCCACGACCAGCTCCTCGCGCAGCAACGGGACCGTCTCGAGCGAGCGGAGCGTGACGGGCAGGATCACGAGCGCGAGATCGAGGTTCCCCTCGTTCACCTCGCGGATGAGATCCCGGGACCCGGCCTCGTGCAGCTTCAGCTCGATGCCGGGGTACGTCGCGTGGAACCGGCGGAGGGCCTGCGGAAGGATCGACGTCGTGATGCTCGGTGTCGCCCCCACGCTCAGCCGCCCGCGCCGCAGGCCGCCGATCTCGCGCGCCTCGTCGACCGCGGAGGCGAGGTCGGTGACGACCTGCCGTGCCCAGGGGAGGAAGGCCTCTCCGGCCGTGCTGAGCGTCACGTTCCCCCGCGTCCGATGGAAGAGCGTCGCGCCGAGCTCCTCCTCGAGGAGGCGGATCTGTTTCGAGACCGACGGCTGCGCCACGCCGAGCGACCTGGCCGCCCGCGTGAAGTGACGCTCCTCGGCGACGGCGATGACGTAGCGCAGCTGATGCAGCTCCACGTCGATAGCCTACGGCTATCGCGACCATCGCTGCCATATCTTTGCCTTCTCGGCGAGGCCTGCCTACCGTGGCGGCGATGGCGACGACGGCGCTACCGGCGCGTCAAGGGACGCTCCGGCGCGACCTCTGGTGGCTCGAGCCCGCCCTCATCTTCGTCCTCTTCACGGCCTTCGTCCTGTACTCGATCTACGCCGGGCTCGCGAACGCGAACTACTACCACGACCCCTACCTCTCGCCCTTCTACTCGCCGTGCATCAGCGCGAACTGCTCGCATCTCACCTTCGGCGTGCCGATCGTCGGCGAGTGGTGGAACCTCGCCCCGGCGATCTTCATCGTCGGGTTCCCCCTGTCGTTCCGGCTCACCTGCTACTACTACCGCAAGGCCTACTACCGGGCCTTCTTCTGGTCACCGGCCGCGTGCACCGTCCCGGACGCGCGCGCGACGTACGGCGGCGAGACGACGGTCCCGTTCGTCTGGCAGAACATCCACCGGTACACCTGGTACGCCGCCGTCGTGATCACGGCGATCCTGGCCTATGACGCGATCCTCGCGTTCCGCATGCCGACCGCGTCGGGCGGCCACGCCTTCGGGATCGGCCTGGGGTCGGTGCTCATGGCCGTCAACGTCGTGCTCATCGCGCTGTACACGTTCTCGTGCCACTTCTGCCGTTACCTCGTCGGCGGACGCCACGATCGCTTCTTCGGGCGCAGAGTGGCGCTCCGCCTGTTCACGCTCGTCTCGCGGATGAACACGCGGCACGGCTTCTACGCCCTGACGAGCCTCGTGAGCGTGGGCCTCACCGAGCTGTACATCCGGCTCCTGGCCATGGGCGTGCTCACCGATCCGCGGATCGTGTTCGGGTCATGACACCGACGATCGAGCGCGACGAGCGCGAGTACGACGTCGTCGTCATCGGAGCCGGCGGCGCCGGGATCCGCGCCGCGATCGAGGCGAAGATGCAGGGCGCGCGCACGGCGCTCGTCTGCAAGTCGCTGTTCGGGAAGGCCCACACGGTCATGGCGGAGGGCGGCATCGCCGCGGCGCTGCGCAACGTCTGGAAGGAGGACGGCTGGGACGTCCACTTCCGCGACACCATGCGCGGCGGGAAGCTGCTGAACAGCTGGCGCATGGCGCAGCTCCACGCGCAGGAGGCGCCCGAGCGCGTGCTCGAGCTCGAGGAGTGGGGCGCGATGTTCGACCGCACCCCCGACGGGTTGATCCTCCAGCGGGACTTCGGCGGCCACCGCTACGCGCGGCCCGCGCACGTCGGCGACCGCACCGGCCTCGAGATGATCCGCACGCTGCAGCACAAGGCGGTCGAGCTCGGCATCGACGTCCTCATGGAGTGCACGATCACGAAGCTGCTGCTCGACGACGGCCACCCCAGCGGCGCGTTCGGCTACTGGCGCCAGAGCGGCCGCTTCATCCTCATCCGCGCGAAGGCCATCGTCCTGGCCACCGGCGGCGCGGGGAAGGCCTGGCGCATCACGTCGAACTCGTGGGAGTACACGGGCGACGGCATGGCCATGGCGCTGGAGTCCGGCGCCGACCTCGTCGACATGGAGTTCGTCCAGTTCCACCCGACCGGCATGGTGTGGCCCGCGAGCGTCCGCGGTGTCCTCGTCACGGAGGGGGTGCGCGGCGACGGCGGCACGCTGAAGAACTCACGCGGCGAGCGGTTCATGTTCCGCTACATCCCGGAGTTCTTCAAAGCCGAGACGGCCGACAACGAGGCCGAGGCCGACGGCTGGTACGAGAACAAGAAGGACAACCGCCGCACCCCCGATCTCCTGCCGCGCGACGAGGTCGCGCGCGCCATCAATGCCGAGGTGAAGGCCGGGCGGGGGAGCCCGCACGGCGGCGTCTTCCTCGACATCGCGTCACGCCGCACGCCGGGATTCATCCAGAGCCGCCTGCCGTCGATGTACCACCAGTTCAAGGAGCTCGCGGACATCGACATCACCACGGAGGCCATGGAGGTCGGGCCGACGTGCCACTACTTCATGGGCGGCGTGCGCGTCGACCCCGAGACGGAGGCGTCGACGGTGGCCGGGATCTTCGCGGCGGGCGAGGTCGCCGGCGGGATGCACGGAGCGAACCGGCTCGGCGGCAACTCGCTGTCTGACCTGCTCGTCTTCGGGCGGCGCGCGGGACTGGGCGCAGCACTGTACGCCGCCGGCCAGCGGGCGCCGGGGGCCGTGGACGAGCACGAGGTCGAGGAGGCCGCGCGGCGCATGGTCGCGCCGCTCGAGCGCGGAGCTTCGCTCACAGGGGCCCCTACCCCTGAGGCCGAGGACCCGTACCGGATCCACTCCGACCTGCAGACGACCATGCAGGACCTCGTCGGGATCATCCGCACGGGGAGCGAGCTCGAGGAGGCCGTGCGCCGCATCGGCGCGCTACGCGAGCGCCTCGACCGCGTCGCCGTGAAGGGCGGCCGCCGCTACAACCCGGGCTGGAACCTCGCGCTCGACCTGCGGTCGCTGCTCACCGTCGCGGAGGCCGTGACACGTGCGGCGGCCATGCGGACCGAGAGCCGCGGCGGGCACACGCGGGACGACTTCCCGAACCCGGACGCCCAGTGGGCCACGCGCAACGTCATCGTGCGCATGCGCGACCGGCAGCTCGCGCTCGCGACCGAGCCGCTGGCGGCCCCGCCGCCCGAGCTCCAGCGGATCCTCAGCGGCGAGCCGGCGAAGACCGAGCCGGCGATCGAGTCGACCGTCCCGACCCCGGCCGGAGGCTTCCGATGAGCGCCGAGACCCCGCACGAGGTCACGGTCCGCGTCTGGCGGGGCGAGGATCGCGCGACCGGGCGCTTCGAGGAGCACACCGTCGGGGCGGACCCCGGCATGGTCGTCCTCGACGTCATGTTCAAGGTCCAGGCCGAGCAGGTCCCGGATCTCGCCGTGCGCTGGAACTGCAAGGCGGGGAAGTGCGGCTCCTGCAGCGCGGAGATCAACGGCGATCCCAAGCTCATGTGCATGACGCGCGTCTCGAGCCTGCCCGCGAACGAGCCGATCACCGTGGCGCCCATGGCGGCGTTCCCGCTCGTGCGCGACCTCGTCACCGATGTCTCGTTCAACTACGAGAAGGCGAAGGCGATCCCGAACGTGCGGCTCTCGCCGCGCGGTCCCGACGGCACGCGGCGCATGTACCAGGAGGAGGTCGAGCGGGTCCAGGAGTTCCACAAGTGCATCGAGTGCTTCCTCTGCCAGAACGTGTGCCACGTCATCCGCGACCACGAGGAGAACAAGCAGGCGTTCTCGGGACCGCGCTTCTTCGTGCGGCTGGCGGCGCTCGAGATGCATCCGCTCGACACGCACGACCGCCTCGAGATGATCCGCGCCAAGCACGGCCTCGGGTTCTGCAACATCACGAAGTGCTGCACCGAGGTGTGTCCCGAGTCGATCCACATCACCGACAACGCGATCATCCAGCTCAAGGAGCGTGTCGTGACCGAGTACTACGACCCGCTCGTCTGGGTGAAGCGCCGCGTCTTCGGGGAGAAGGAGAGCACCCGCTAGCCTCGCCTCCGTGACCGGTCGCGCCGTCTTCATGCTCCTGGCGTCCGCCGTCTTCGCCGTGGTCCTGGTGACGGCCGTGGTCCGGCCGGCCGTCGAGCGCGGGGGCGCCGGCGAGCTGCTTCTCATCGCCGGCGCGTTCGGCGCGATCCTCCTGGTGGAACGCTGGCTCCGGACCCGCTGATCGCATACCCTTCGCCCGGGGAAAGGGACATGAGGCAGCGACGCATGCCCGGCATCGCGGCCATGGCCATCGCCATGACGGTCCTCGGCGCCCCGCTCGTCGCGGCGGGATGGTCGAGTCTGTTCGATCCGGCGACGTCGATACCGTTCCTCGCGGTGCTGACGCTCACCGCGGCCGTGCTCCGGCTGTTCCCCGCGAAGGTGCGCGCGGACGTCGAGGTCTCGCCCGCGGATGTCGCCGTCCTCGCCGCCGTCGTCTTCACCCCGCTGGGCGCTCCGGCGCTGGTCGCGGCCGTGGCGCGCGGCGTCGCCCTGGTGCGGTGGCCGCGGGCGCCCTGGGTCGCGGTGTACGACGTGGCGAGCGGGGCGGCCACGGCGGGACTCGCGTCGCTGATGTTCCACGCCGTCGTGACCGAGCTCGGCGGGCCGTTCGGCCGTGCGGTGACGATCCCGGCCGCCGCGGCCGCGGCGCTCACGTTCCTCGCCCTCGAGCTCGTCCAGGTCAGCCTTCGCCAGGCCGCGCTCGGCCGGCTCGAGGGCGGGCTGCGCGGTATCGAACGGCTCCTCGGCGTGACCGGCCGCGCCATGTTCCTGTGGCTGTTCGGCGCGGCCATCGTCCTCGAGCTCGTCCGGGTCGAGCCGCTGTTCCTCATCCCGGGCGTGCCGCTCTTCGCGCTCGGCTACCGCGACATCGTCGCTCGCGTCTCGGCCGAGCGCCGCGTCGCGCTGCTCGAGACCGCGGTCGGGGTCTCGCACGCGGTCGGCTCGAGCCTCGACCCCACCGAGGTGTTCCGCCAAGTGTTCAGACAGGTGCGGTCGGTCCTGCCGGTCGACGCGTTCTTCGTCGCGATGGCCAACGAGCAGCGCGATCGCCTCTTCTACCGCTTCCTCGTCGACGAGTCGCGCGAGCTCGAGCCGACAGAGCGCGATCTCGAGGGCACGCTCGCGGGCCAGGCCATCCGTACCGGCGAGCCCATCCTCCTCCGCGACGCGGAGCACGACCGCGAGCGGCTCGGCATCCCGCGCGTGGCGTGGGGGACCGTCGAGGAGCGCTCGATCCTGGTCGCGCCGCTGCGGATCCGCGGCGAGGTCCGGGGCGCGATCTCGGCGCAGAGCGTGCAGATCGACGCGTACGACAGCGAGGACCTCGACCTCATCGAGAACATCGCCAGGGAGGCCGCCATCGCGATCGAGCGCGCCGAGCTGCACGAGCGCACCGCGCGGCTGTCGCAGCGCCTCTTCGACCTGCATCGCCTCGGCGTCGAGCTCGTGGCGCAACGTGACGTCGGTGCCCTCAGCCGCCGGCTGAGCTCCTCCGTGGGCGAGATGCTGCACGGCCGCGCCGCCGTCTACCTGGACACCGGCGGGGACACCCTCGTCCTCGCGGATCAGGTGGGTCCGCCCTCTCCCGACAGGCCGCAGTCCATCTCGAAGCGCGGTACCGCGACGGAGCAGGCGATGCGGACGGGCCGGCCGATCGAGGTGGCGTCGAGCGCGGAGCTGCCCGAAGCGAGCCGGCACCTGATGGACGGCCACGGCCTGCGCTCGAGCATCATCCATCCGCTGCGCGCGGCGGATCAGACGGTCGGCGTCCTGTACGTCGGCTGGCAGGAGGAGCACCGCCTCAACGACGAGGAGCGCGAGCTGGTCGGACTGATCGCCGGCATCGGCGCGACCGCGCTGCGCAGCCTGCGCCTCTACAGCGAGCTCGAGGACGCCTACCTCTCCACCGTCACGACGCTCACCGCGACGATCCAGGCGCGCGAGGGCTACCGCGAGGATCACTTCCGGCGCGTCGCGGCCGACGCGGTCGCGCTCGGGCAGCGGCTCGGGCTGCCCGACGACGCGCTGCGCGTGCTGCGCTACGCCGCGCTCTTCCACTCCATCGGCAAGATCGCGGTCCCCGGATGGATCCTCGGGAAGACCGGTCCGCTGACGCCCGAGGAGAGGACGCTGGTGCAGGAGCATCCCGTCCTCGGCGCGCAGATCATCGGCTCGATCCACTTCCTGCGGGACGTCGCGCCCATCGTGCGCCACGCGAACGAGCGCTGGGACGGGGAGGGCTACCCGGACCGGCTCAAGGGCGAGGCCATCCCGCGGCTCGCGCGGATCCTCGCGGTCGCCATCGCCTACCACGCCATGCGCGTCGACCGTCCGTACCGGCCGGCGATGCCCATCGACGCCGCGATCACGCAGCTGCGCAGGAGCGCCGGGGACTCGTACGACCCGCTGCTCGTCGAAGAGTTCGTGAAGATGGTCGAGGTCCGCGGCGCGATCGCGCAGGCCGAGCAGGAGCTCGCGGGGGCCCGCGAGCTCGCGATCCTCTCCGAGCTCACGCCCGAGTTCCACACGCTCCTCGATCTGCAGCAGCTGCTGGAGCGCGTGCTCGGAATGCTCGAGAAGCGCATGCCCGGGACGCGCCTCGCGATCATGCTCGAGGACCCGACGAGCGGCGAGCTCGTGCTCCGGGCGACCGCGGGGAGCTGGTCCGCGAGCGCGCAGCGGCGCCTGCCTCGAGGCCGCGGCATCGCGGGGTGGGTGATAGAGCATGCGAAGGCGCAGATCGTCGATGACGTGCGCCACGATCCACGCTGGGTCGGGACCGGAGACGACACGCGCAGCGCCCTCATCGTGCCCTTGCTCGCGGGCGGACGGCCGATCGGCGTCATCGGACTGCTGCATCCGGGCGTCGGCGCGTTCGGCCAGCGCGACCTGACCCTCATGCAGGCCGTCGGCGCTCAGCTCGCGGCCGCGATCGAGGTCGCCGAGCTGCACGAGCGGCTCAAGGTCGCCGCGAGCACGGACGGGCTGACCGGCATCCACAACTACCGCTACTTCTGGGATCGCCTCGAGGAGGAGGTCTCGCGCGCCGAGCGGCGCGGCACGCAGCTGTCGATCGCGTACTTCGACATCGACGGGCTGAAGGCCGTGAACGACCGCTACGGGCACCTGGCCGGCGACGCCGTCCTGCGGACGCTCGGGCGCCTCATCGGCGGCCACGTCCGCCACGAGGACGTGCCCGCGCGCTACGGCGGCGACGAGTTCGCGATCGTCATGCCCGAGACGCCGCACGACGAGGCCGAGAATGCGGTCGGACGCCTGATGGCGCTGATCGACCGCTCGCAGGTCGAGTTGGACGACGGCGAGACCATCACGATGCCTTCGCGATCCTGGGGTGTGGCCACCTACCCGACCGACGGCCGGACCGCCAAGGACCTCGTGGAGCGGGCCGATACGCGGGCGTACGGGCACAAGCGCCGCTAGTCCGCTACAACTCCGCCGTGCCGACGCTCGCGGAGCTCCGCGCCGAGCGCATACGGCTGTGCCGCCTGACGGCCGACCGTGCCCTGGCCGACCTCGACGACGCCGAGGCGTTCCTCCGCGACCGCCGGCTGCTGACGTTGGTGCCGGATTCGTCGATGCCGAGCCTCTTCGCGGCGACGCACGAAGAGGCGTATGCGCCCGGCAAGGCGGGATTCGGCTCCTGGCCCAGGACGAAGTGGAAGTGGGGTAGCGAGCTCGCGGCACGGGCGGGCGTGATCACGCCGAAGGTCCACAAGGGCAAGCTCCTGTTCCTCTCGCGGGAGGCGGCCGCGACCGTGGATCCGCTCTGCCGGGAGTCGCTCGAGCTCGCGGCCGACGGGCAGATGGGCCCGGACGCGGCCGCGATCGTCCGCCATCTCGCGGCCGCCGGCCCGACGACCGTCGATGACCTGAAGGCCGAGCTCGGCCTGCAGCCGAAGACGTTGCGGTCCGCGCGCGAGAAGCTCGAGAGCTCGGGCGCGGTCGTGGCGAGGGAGGCGCTCGTGCCGGTCGGCATCGAGCCCGGGCACCGCCACTCGAGCACGCTGGCGCGCTGGGATCAGGCGTGGACGCAGCGCCGAAAGGTGTCGCCGTCCGCGGCGCTCGACGAGATGGTGATCCTCGGCGTGCGCGCGGCGGTCGTGACGCACCAGGAGGAGATCAAGACGTGGTTCTCCTGGCCGGTCACGACGAGCTCGCTCGACCGGCTCGTCCAGTCCGGACGGCTGCAGCGGCCCGGACCCGGATGGGTCGCCGCGACGCAGTGAGCGTCGAGGACTTCCGGGAGCACCACCGGGCGATCCGCGACCGGCTCGCGCGTCGCTCGGAGCGCGCGCTCGAACGCGGTGAGCGGGACGATCTCAACGCGCTGATCGCGCTGCTCGAGGGCGATCTGCTGGTCCACGCCCGTGCCGAGCGCGACCACATGTATCCCACCGTGGACGAGCTCGTGCGTCAGCACGGCAGGGCGACCGCGACGATGGACATCGATCACGAGGTCATCGCGAAGAGGGTGCGCACCGTCGCACTCGTCGTGGAGCGGCTTCGTGTGTCCAGGGGTCGGGAACGGACGGAGGCCAAGCGGGCCCTCCGCGAAGCGCTCCTGCGGCTGGAGGCGCTCCTCGACGTGCACATGGAGAAGGAGGAGCGCGTCTACGTTCCGTTGATCGAAACGCATCTCTCGGTCGACGAGCGCCGTGCGCTCCTGGGGAAGATGCACGCCGACCTCACCGAGGCTGGGGCCGAGCGGACCCTCGACGCGCGGACCATCCCGGTCACGCTGCGGCACGACGAGATCTTCGCGATGTTCGACCGGCTCGCCGTGGGTGAGAGCTTCATCCTGGCGAACGACCACGAACCCCGGGCGCTCGCGTACGAGCTCTCTCGCAAGCATCCCGGCGCGTTCCGCTGGGAGGACATCGAACGAGGCCCGGTCTGGCGGGTGCGGATCACCCGCGTCGCGCCCCGCTGAGGTCCGCGAAGTCCCGACCGGCCCAGGTCTTTAGCCCCCCTCATGAGGCCTTTCGACCCTCGATGCGCATCGCCGTTACCCCGCATGGTCTGACGCAACGCTGACACGATCTCTCGGAGGGATGGACCGATGACCGGACTCGCACATCGGCTCGAAGGGCGACGGCCCGAGGCACCCGGGCGCTCGCAGCGGACCGACGCGCAGGCCAACACGGCGCTGGGCGCGATCCTGGGGGCGGTCGGCATGGCCGTGGCGGCCGCGCTCGTCATCGCGGCCGTCGGGGCGACGGGCGGGATCCGCGCGGTCACCATCGTCGCGCCTGCCGCGCCGGCCAACGGGGGGGCGGCCGCCGCGACGGCGACCGAGGCCAAGCCAGCGGCACTGGCCGCCGCGAAGACGACGACCGTGAAGGCGATCGGAGCGAGCGCGGCCGCCGTGCCGGCACCCATCACTCGGACGGCCCCGGCGACCGTCACGGTCGACTTCCAGACCAAGGAGGTGGTCGCCGAGGTGGCTCCCGGCGAGACCTACACGTATTGGACGTTCAACGGCACCGTGCCCGGCCCCATGGTCCGCGTGCGCGTCGGCGACACGGTCAAGCTGAAGGTCGCGAACGCGACCGGCAGCGTGTTCCCGCACTCGATCGACCTGCACGCCGTGAACGGTCCCGGCGGCGGGGCGACGGCCACGCAGACGCCGCCCGGCAAGGAGACGACGGTCAGCTTCAAAGCGCTCAACCCGGGTCTGTACGTCTACCACTGCGCGACGGGCCCGATCCCGCAGCACATCGCCAACGGCATGTACGGCCTCATCCTCGTCGAGCCCGAGGGCGGATTCGCGAAGGTCGACCGCGAGTTCATGGTCGTCCAGGGCGAGCTGTACACGAACGCGCCGCGCGGGACCACGGGGCACCACGAGTACGACCACAAGAAGCTGCTCGACGAGCGGCCGGACTACGTCGTGCTGAACGGCAGCGTCGGCGCCATCACCGGCAACGACGCGATGAAGGCCACGGTCGGCGAGACGGTGCGCATCTTCTTCGGGGTCGGCGGGTTCCTGCCGTCCTCGCTGCACCTGATCGGCGAGATCTTCGACAAGGTGTACCCGGAGGCCGGCGGCGTGGCCAACACGAACGTGCAGACGACGTTCGTCCCGGCCGGCGGCGCCACGATCGTCGAGTTCAAGCTGGACGTCCCGGGCACGTACGCGCTCGTGGACCACTCCCTCGGGCGAGCGCTCGACAAGGGCGCGGCGGCGCACCTCGTCGTGACCGGAGCCGAGGACCACACCATCTACGGAGGTGCGGCCACCGGCGCAGGGCACTGATCCGCCCTTCCGCGATAACGAGGTATGAGAGGTACTTCGACACCGTTCCGGTGTCGCCTGACGCCGGTTCGGTGTCCATTCACATACATCAGTGAGCGAGGCTCCCGGGCCGCTCGATCTGACCGCCACACCAGGCTCCCGCTCTAAGTCGCACCTTCCTCCGCGTCGCGCTTCTTCCACTCCATGAGGCGCGCATCACGCTCGGAGGCGAGCGCTCTCAGGGAGTCCGTCGGACGGAGGTCGATCCGGGCAAGGAGCTCCGGATCCACCGGCTCGTCGAGCTCCTCGAACAGCAGCTTGGCGATCTTCACGAACGTCTCGCGGCCGCCGAGCGCCATCGTCTCGAACGGCCCGACGAGGCTCCAGCGCCGCCCGAGCACCTGCCGCATCGCGAGGTCGACGGTCTCCGGCGGCACGCCGTGCTCGATGACGAGCCGCGCCGCCTCGCGCAGAAGCGCGAACTGCAGCCGGTTCCACAGGAAGCCGGGCACGTCGGGGACCACGATCGGCGTCTTCCCGACGCCCTCCAGGAGCTTCACGACCTCGTCGACGCGGCGCCGCTCCGTACGCGCGCCCGGGATCACCTCGACGAGCGGCATGAGGATCGCCGGGTTCGCGTAGTGCGTGCCCAGGAGGCGCTCCGGCGCGCGGGCGGCCTCGCCGAGGCGCGCGATGGGGATCGACGACGTGTTCGAGCACAGCGTCGCGTCCGGCGCCGCGCGCGCGGCGGCGTCGAGCACGTCGGCCTTCGCGCCGATGTCCTCCGCGACCGACTCCACGATGACGTCGCGGCCGGCCGATGCCGCGCGTACGTCCTGCGACGTCGAGCCTCTCCGACGAGCCCGTGCGCCACCAGCGCGCGGATGGCGGCGTGCGCGCGCTGGAGCGCGGCGGCGCCGCTGGACGGCGACCGCGTCACGAGCACGACGTCATGGCCCGCAAGGGCGTACTCGGCGCCGATCTGGGCGCCCATCAGCCCCGCGCCGACGATCGCGATGCGCTGGGCGGTCAGCGGGCGGCGGCCCCCACGAGGAGATCCTGCACGATGCTCCGCTCCTTCTCGAGCTCCGCGACGGAGGCCGTGACCTTCGCGCGGGCGAAGTCGTCGAGCTTCACGCCCTGCACGATCTCCCAGTACCCGTCGCCGGCGACGCGCACCGGGAAGCTCGAGATGAGCCCCTCCGGCACGTCGTAGCTGCCGTCGGAGACGACCGCGACGCTGGCCCAGTCGTCCGCCGCGGTGGGGGTCATGAGGCTGCGGACGTGGTCGATCGCGGCCTGCGCGGCCGAGAAGGCGCTGGACGCGCCGCGCGCCGCGATGATCGCCGCGCCACGCTGCTGGACGGCCTTGAGGAAGTCGGTCTCGAGCCAGGTACGGTCGACCACGTCGGTCGCCTTGCGGCCGCCCACGAGCGCGTTCGTGAAGTCCGGGAACAGCGTCGCGCTGTGGTTGCCCCAGATCACGAGCTTCTTCACGTCGCGCACGGCCGCTCCGGCCTTGCTCGCGAGGAGCGAGCGCGACCGGTTCTGGTCGAGGCGGGTGAGCGCGGTCCACCGGTCGTCCGGGACCCCGGGCGCGGCGCTCCGCGCGATGAGGCAGTTCGTGTTGCAGGGGTTGCCGACGACGACAACGCGCACGCCGCTGCTCGCGTGCTCGGCGATGGCGCGGCCCTCGCTCACGAAGATCGGCCCGTTCTCCTTGATGAGGTCGCCGCGCTCCATCCCCGGCCCGCGCGGCTTGCTTCCGACGAGCAGCGCCCAGTCGACGTCCTTGTGCGTGACCGAGCGGTCGGAGTCCGCGATCACCCGGGACAGCAGCGGATAGGCGCCGTCCTCGAGCTCCATGAGGACGCCTTTCGCCTTGTCGATCATCTGCGGGATGTCCGAGAGGCGGAGGTCGATCTCCGTCTCCGGTCCGAAGAACCCTCCTGCCGCGATCCGCGGCAGCAGCGCGTACGCGACCTGCCCGGTGGCGCCCGTGACGACGACCTTCACCGTCTTACCCATGACGAGCCTCCCATCACCTATTGCGCCGGATCGATGACCGCCTCGGCCTCGATCTCGACGAGGATCCTCGGATCGATGAACCCGACCTGGACGATGGTGCTGGCAGGGCGGATGCCGCGGAACGTCTCGCCGTGGATGACCGCGACGCGCTCGATGTCCCGCACGTCGGCCACGTAGAGCCGCGTCATGATCACGTCCTCGAACGTCCCGCCGAGGTCCGCGAGCGCCTCCTCCATGATCTGAAGGGCGCGCCGCATCTGCTCGACCACATCGTCGGAGACCACCGTGCCATCCTCACCGAGGCCGGCGGTACCGGCGATGCGGATCACGTTCCCGTGCCGAACGGCCCTCGAGTAGCCGAACTGGAACTCGTACTTCGACCCGGTGGTGTGGCGGAGGTGGCCCGGGCGCTTCGGGTCCTTCTCAGGCACGGACGGGGATGCCCAGCCGCCGGATCACGGCGTCGGCGAACTCCCTGGTCCCGACCGCCGTCGGGTCGTCGCGCAGCGGCTTGAGGTCGTAGGTGACGTCCTTCCCCTCGGCCACGACGTCGGCGATCGCGCGCTCCAGCCGGTCCCCGGCCTCCTGCTCGCCCATGTGCCGGAGCATGAGGACCCCGGCGAGCATGACCGCCATCGGGTTCACCTTGTTCTGGCCGGCGTACTTCGGGGCGGACCCGTGGATGGCCTCGAACACCGCGACGTTCTCGCCGATGTTCGCGCCCGGCGCGACGCCGAGCCCGCCGACGAGCCCCGCGGCGAGGTCGCTGACGATGTCGCCGTACAGATTCGGCAGGACGAGCACGTCGTAGAGGTCCGGCTTCTGGACGAGCTGCATGCACATGTTGTCGACGATGCGGTCCTCGAACTCGATGCCGGGGTACTCCTGCGCGACCTCGCGGGCGATCCGTAGGAAGAGGCCATCGGCGAACTTCATGATGTTCGCCTTGTGCACCGCGGTGACCTTGCGGCGGCCGTTCGCGCGCGCGTAGTCGAACGCGAAGCGCACGATCCGCCGCGATCCCATCTCGCTGATGTACTTGATCGCGATCGCTGCGTCCTCGCGGATCTTCGTCCGCGCGGCCTTCTCGATGACCGCGCGCACCTCCGCGAGCTCGGGTGTGCCGATGTCGAACTCGATGCCGGCGTAGAGGTCCTCGATGTTCTCGCGCACGACGACGAGATCGACGTCGCCGACCGGCGCCCGCACGCCCTTGTAGGTCTTGGCCGGACGGAGGTTCGCGTAGAGGTCGAACTCCTTGCGGAGCGCGACGTTCACCGAGCGGAATCCGGTGCCGAGCTCCGTGGTGAGCGGGCCCTTCAGCGCCACCTTGTTCCGGCGGACGGAGTCGAGCGCGCTCTGCGGGAAGGGGGTGCCGTGCTTCGCGATCGCGGGGACACCGATGTCGTGGACGTCCCAGCGGATGTCGACGCCGGTGGCGTCGATGGCACGGCGCGTGGCCGCACAGATCTCGGGGCCGGTGCCGTCGCCGGGAATGAGCGTGACGGTGTGGGTCATGAGGACCTCCCTACGTCGTGGCGATGATCTGCCGCAGGACCATCGGTAGCACGCCGCCGTTGCGCATGTAGTCGATGTCGACGGGGTCGTCGACGCGCGCGATCGCATCGAAGCGCACGACCTGGCCATTCGCCCGCCTCGCCTCGACGGTGACGGAGGCTCTGGGCGCGAGGCCGGCCAGACCGCGGATGGCGTAGGTCTCCTCGCCGGTGAGGCCGAGCGATGCGGCGGACACGCCGCGCTCGTACTGGAGCGGAAGGATGCCCATCCCGACGAGGTTCGAGCGGTGGATCCGCTCGAAGGACTCGGCGATGACCACCCGGACCCCGAGGAGCAGCGGACCCTTCGCGGCCCAGTCACGGGAGCTGCCGGAGCCGTACTCCTTGCCGGCGAGGATGACGAGCGGCCTGCCCTCGCGCTGGTAGCGCATCGAGGCGTCGTAGATGGTCATCTCCTCGCCCGACGGCAGGTGCCTGGTCCACCAGCCCTCGCGCTGGACGAGCGTGTTGCGCAGGCGGATGTTCGCGAACGTCCCGCGGATGAGCACTTCGTGGTTCCCGCGGCGCGTCCCGTACTGGTTGAAGTCGACCGGCTTCACGCCCAGCCCGATGAGGTACTGCCCCGCCGGGCTCGCCTGCGGGATCGACCCGGCCGGCGAGATGTGGTCGGTCGTGACGGAGTCGCCGAGCACGGCGAGCGCTCGCGCGCCCACGATGTCCGACAGCTCATGCGCCGCGCCGGGCTCAGTGAAGAACGGCGGTTCCTGCACGTACGTCGATGCCGCGTCCCACTCGTACATCATCCCCGTGGGCGATGGCATGGCCTGCCAGAAGCGGTCGCCTTCGAGGATGCGGCCGTACTCGACCTCGAACATCTCCGTGGTGATCGCCGAGGCCATCAGCGCGCTCACCTCGTCCGGCGTGGGCCAGATGTCCTTGAGGTAGACCGGAGCGCCCCGCTGGTCCGCCCCGATCGGGTCGCGCGAGAGATCGATCTCGACCGTTCCGGCGAGCGCGTAGGCCACCACGAGCGGCGGCGAGGCGAGGTACGACGACCGCACGAGCGGATGGATGCGGCCCTCGAAGTTGCGGTTGCCGGACAGGACCGAGACGACGTTCAGGTCGTGCTCTTTGACCTCTTGCTCGATCTCCGGCGTCGCGAGCGGGCCTGAATTTCCGATGCAATTTGACACACATGCCCCATTCGCGACGAAGGAGTGAACGTCATCGACCGTGATGTCAAAGACCTCGTGCACTCCCGCGTCACGCCGCTCGATCACTCTCAGGGAGAATGCGGGCAGAGTGATCGAGTTCTTCTCGACGATGTAGCGCTTCCTGTGATCGGCTTGGTTGCGGGGTTTGAGCGCGGAGAACCAGTCCCGTGCGCCGATCTCACTCAACAGGCGAACTGGAGACGGGAAGCCTGCGCGCTCACGGTGTATCGGTCGGAAGACATTCCGTGGCTCGAGCCGATCGAACCTGTCATGCCCCGCGAGCGTCGAGTAGTGATCGGACACGAAGGCCTCGCGCGACCCTAGCTCTTCTACCACCAGGCGACGAGCTCCCGCGAACGTGAGTTCCGGCCGCTCGGCATGCAGCGCGGTGAGGCGCTCGCTGAGCCAGGCGCGCTGCCGCCGGATCGAGTCGAGCGTGCGCCAATACACGGCGGCAGCGCTCGCCCTCAGCTGCTTCTCGACGCAGTAGCGATACCCGACGCGGGAGACGAAAGAAAGGCCGTCTGGCAGGACCACGCGGACCTCGAATCGCGAGCCGTCCTCGGGTGCGTCGTACGTCGATGCGGAGCGACGGACCGGGTAGACGTACATCCCGGCGCCATCGACCTTGACTCCGCAGCGCTCCAGCAGTTGGAGCATCTGCCAGATCACATACTTTTGCCGAACGACGTTCTCGATCCGAACGGCTTGTGCATACGCAGGCCGCGCCAGGACGGCGTGATCATCGCCGCCGGCATGCCGTCGCAGGACCGGGGCGTGACCGTCCGCACCAAAGACCGCGCCAAGGAATTCGCGGATGAGGGAGATCGGACACCGCGGTTCCAGCAAGAACGCGGGCAACTCGGGCGCTTCGACGACCTTGCGGCCGACGCGGACGCCTTCCAGCTTGACGATCTCCCTCGTGAACTCCTTTGGGAGGGCGATCACCCACTTGCGGTCGTCATACATAGAGCCCTTCGGTCGCTTTCCGGTAACGATCTCGACATCGTTCAGCATCGCTTCGCGATCAAGCGCCTGACCTGGGTTCATCCGAGCTTGGCCATGAACGCTGATCGAGCCGTCGCTCAGGAGGTGTCCCAGGATGCGCGCGAAAGCGAGCGTCCGGATACGCTCGCCAGGTGAGTCGAACGTGAACGCGAGATCACCGGCTCGGAGTTCGTAGCCGACCTCGTCGTCGCCGGGCACGTCGAGTGGCGCTTCAAGACCCATCACGAGGCGGTCTGCACCCACCTCGAGGTCATCGGCGCGCACCCACGTTCCGTCCGACCTCAAGAGCTGGTGATCGGGCGTGCACGTGAGCGCCCGGCCGTCCTGGAGCGTGAGCGTCACGCATTCGCGGAGGCCCGTCGACGCGGCTGCGTCCTGGCGTGCGGTCGCGAGCCGGCGTTCCGCGTCGGGCCCATACACGACCGCGCCACCGTGCGATGGAAGATCCTCGATCGGACGCGCGGTCCCGTTCGCCTGCAACACGGGCGTGCCACGCGCCACGCAAACGGTGCAGCCGTAGCCGACGAGGTAGAACCCGAGCTTGTCCAGATACGGGGTGAGCCCGGCCTTGTCGAGGTACCGCGTCACGACGCGCGAGCCGGGCGCGAGCGTCGTCTTCACGTGGCGCTTCACCATGAGCCCGCGCTCGACGGCCTTCTTCGCGAGCAGCCCGGCGGCGATCATCACCGATGGATTCGACGTGTTCGTGCATGAGGTGATCGCGGCGACGACCACCGAACCGTCCGTGACGCCGCCCTCCGTCGGTGCGCGCTGCGCCACCGCCGCCGTCGCGGCCGTCGCCGGCGCGACCTGGGTCTGCGGTGCGTCGTTCAGCGGCTTCGGACCCTCCGTGTGTCCGGGCAGCGTGATGCCCGTCGTCGGCTTGGGACCCGTGAACGAGTCCCAGACGCGCGGGAGCTCGACGCGGTCCTGCGGCCGCTTCGGCCCGGCGATGCTCGGATGGACGGAGCCCAGGTCGAGCTCGACGATCTCATCGAAGCGTGGCGTGGGCGCGCCGTCGGTCCGGAACATGCCCTGCGCCTTCGTGTAGCGCTCCACCAGATCGACGAGCTCGCCGCGTCCGGTCTGCGTCAGGTATCGGAGCGCCTGCGCGTCGACCGGGAACAGCGCGGCGGTCGCGCCGTACTCCGGGGACATGTTCGACACCGTCGCCCGGTCGGCCACCGTGAGCGCGGATAGCCCGTCCCCCACGAACTCGACGAACTTGTCCACCACGCCATGCTTTCGCAGCTTCTCGGTGAGGGTCAGCACGAGATCCGTGGCGGTCGTCCCGATCGGCAGGGTGCCCGTCAGCCTGACGCCGACGACGACGGGCCACGGCAGGTACGTGGGTTGCCCGAGCATCGCGGCCTCGGCCTCGATCCCGCCCACGCCCCAGCCCAGGACGCCGAGCCCATTCACCATCGTCGTGTGCGAGTCGGCGCCGAACAGGGTGTCCGGCATCGCCACGCCATCGCGGACCTGCACGACGCGCGAGAGACGCTCCAGGTTGACCTGGTGGCAGATGCCTGCGCCTGGCGGCACCACGCGGAAGGTCTTGAAGGCCTGTCCCGCCCAGCGCAGGAGCGCGTAGCGCTCGCGGTTGCGCTCGTACTCGCGCTCCAGGTTGCGCTCGTACACGCCCTGCGCGCCGAAGAAGTCGGCCTGTACGGAGTGGTCGATGATGAGGTCGACCGGGACCAGTGGCTCGATGCGCGCCGGGTCCTTGCCCGCGCGCCGCATCGCGGCGCGCATGGCCGCGAGGTTCACCGCCGCTGGCACGCCGGTGTAGTCCTGAAGGAGGATCCGCGCCGGGCGGAAGGGGACCGACGTGCCCGCGGGCGGCGCCGCCGGGTATCGCGCCAGCGCCGCGATGTCCTGCTCCGTCGCTCCACCCCGCGCGGCCGCCCGGATCAGCCCCTCGAGCAGCACCTTCACGGTCATCGGCAGGGTGTCGACACCACCGAGATCTGTGATGGGGAAGTACGAGACGCCGGTGCCACCCAGGGGTCGGAGCTGCGGGAGGCGAGCCGTCGTCATTCCTCATCATCGTACCCGCGCACGACCATGCTCGCGTCGCCTCGTGCCCGCCCCTCGAGGGGCGGGCATCGGAAGCACGATGCCCGCCCCTAACATCGCGAGAGATGCCGCAGCGCGGCGCGACCGTCGCATTCGAACAGGTCTCGAAGCGATACCCGGGTGGGTCCACCGCGCTCGCCGATCTGACGCTCACCGTCCCCGACGGCGAGATCTGCGCGCTCGTCGGTCCGAGCGGCGGCGGCAAGACGACGGCGTTGAAGACGGTGAACCGGCTCGTCGAGCCGACGTCCGGCCGGGTGCTCATCGACGGTACGGACGTGATGAGCGTCGAGGCGGTCGCGCTGCGACGCCGGACCGGCTACGTGATCCAGAATGTCGGCCTGTTCCCGCATCGCACGGTCGCGCAGAACGTCGCGACGGTCCCCGAGCTCGTCGGCTGGACGCGAGACCGCGTTCGCTCCCGCGTGAGCGAGCTGCTCGAGCTCGTCGGCCTCGACCCAGCCACGTACGGCGCCCGCTACCCCTCGCAGCTCTCCGGAGGCGAGCGTCAGCGCGTCGGCGTCGGCCGTGCGCTCGCCGCCGAGCCGCCCGTGATGCTCATGGACGAGCCCTTCGCGGCGGTGGACCCGATCGTCCGCGAGCGCCTCCAGGACGAGTTCCTGCGCATCCACGAGCGGCTCGGGATGACCGTGATGTTCGTCACGCACGACATCGACGAGGCCATCAAGATGGGGGACCGCGTCGCGGTGCTCCAGGACGGGCGGCTCGCGCAGTACGCGCCGCCTGCGGAGCTCCTCGAGCATCCGGCCAATGACTTCGTCGCGCGGTTCGTCGGCGCCGACCGCGGGCTGAAGCGGCTCTCGCTCCTCGCATGCGGCGACCTTGACCTGCGCCGCGTGGCGACCGCGAAGGTCGGAGCGACCGTGGCGGGATCCGCGCGGGCGGAGGACCCGTACGTCTTGCTCCTCGACGCCGACGGCAGGCCGGAAGGCTGGGTGAACGTGGAGCGAGTT
>JACPEQ010000156.1 GCA_016183435.1 Chloroflexota bacterium | reverse complement strand
TCGCACCGGCGCTGGCCGGTGCCATCTGGCTCGTCCGGAACGGGATGAGATCCCGATCTGGTTCAGGTCTCGCCGACGGCTCCAGAGACGCACCAGGCGGGAACCCGGCGAGCCGCGACCGAAGGATCATTCCTTTTCTTGTGCTGAACGCCACGGCCATCGGGTGGGTGCTGATCGCGACCCTCCAGCCATGGATCGGCACGAGCGCCGAACCCGTCGCCGAGAGCCTGCTGCGCAAGTGGCTGCCGCTCGCGCTCGCGCTCGCCGCGATCGGCAGCGCGATCGTCTCGCGGGCGCTCGTCCCGGAGGAGCGCGACGGCTTCCTCCGGCGGCACTTCCTCCTCTACCTCGCTGCGCTCGCGCTGATGCTCGTCGCGCACTTCGGCGGCCCCGACGTCCAGAACGGGCAGCTCGGCGCGATCTACCTGCTCGTCGCGGCGGGCTTCGCCGTCCATGCGCTCGTCGCGCTGTGGCCAGCGGTCGACCGGATGGCCGATCGCGCCGCGGCGCTGCAGCTCGCGGGCGTCGCGCTCGTCGCGATGCTCGTCCTGCTCCCGTACCACCGCGCCGTCATGCCGACGGCGTCGGACGAGCCGCACTACCTCATCGTCACGCAGAGCCTGCTGTACGACCGCGACCTCGACGTCCGCAACGACTACGAGGGCGATCGGTACGGCGCCTTCTACCCGGCGCGCCTTCCCGACATGCACGGTGTCGAGGTCGGCCGCGCGGTCTTCTCGATCCGCGATCTCGGCCTGCCGATCCTCGCCGTGCCGCCGTACGCGGCCGCCGGACGTCTCGGGGTCCTCGCGCTCATGTGCCTCGCCGGCGCCGCGCTGGCCGCGCAGCTCTACCTGCTGCTGCGCGACCTGCGCTTCGCACCGCGCATCGCGCTGCTCGCCACCGCCTCCACCGCTCTCGTGCATCCGCTGCTCACCTACACGACGCAGGTCTATCCGGAGCTGCTGACGGCCCTCGCCTTCGTCACCGCCGTGCGCGTCATCCGGCGCGGCGAGGGAGCCACCGTCCGCGAGCTCGCGCTGGCGAGCGCGCTCGTCGGCGCGCTGCCGTGGCTCTCGACGCGCGCGTGGCCCACCGTCGTGGGGCTCGGCCTCGTCGTCGCGTACTGCGCGCTGCGGCCGTGGTGGCGCCATCGCCGCGCGGGCGTCCCGGTCGGACGCGTCGCCGCCGGCGCCGTGCCGTTCGCGCTCCTCGTCCTCGGGCTCTCGTTCGTGAACTGGCGGACGTTCGGCGTGTTCATGCCGAGCGCCGGCTACTTCCTCATCCGCGAGCAGCAGCAGGTGCTCACGTACACGCCGTGGATCGGCGGGCCGGGCCTGCTGTTCGACCGGGTCTTCGGTCTCATCCCGCGCGCGCCGGTGTACCTGCTCGCTTTCGTCGGCGCCGCCGCGCTCTGGCGCCGCGCGCGCGACGGCCGGGGGGTGCAGGTCACCGCGCTCGCCGCGGGCTCGCTGCTCTCGTTCGCGTACATCGCCGACATCGCCTACTGGTGGGCGGACGGCTCGCCGCCGTCGCGGTACGCCCTGGGGTCGATCCCGCTGCTGGTCGCCGCGGTCGCCGGCGGATGGGACGTCGTGTTCGCCGCGCGGCCGTGGGCTCGCGCTCTGGCGTGGGGCGCCGCGATCGCCTCGGCCGTCGTGGCGTACGTCTACGCCGTGCTGCCGAACATCCGCTACGACCTGGCGCTCGACGTGCGCGCGAGCGGGTCGTCCGGTGGGCTCTTCACCTTCCTCGCGCGCGCCACGGGCATCGACGTCGGCGCCGCGTTCCCGTCGCTCGTGCGGGTGGACGCGCTGAGCGTCGCGTTGGTCGTCGTGTGGACGGTGATCTGCGCCGCGCTGGTCGAGATCGGCAGACGCCGAGCGGCCGGATCGCAGAGCTAGCGGCGCGGTCATGCTCATCGCTGTGAGATCGTCTCGAGCGCAAGGCGTGGCCGCTACGACGCTGTCCTATGGCAGCGGACCGGAAGGTCGATCCCATGCGCGCTCGATCACTGTTTCGTCTTGCCGAGAGCGACCCGCCCACGCGCGAGGACTTCCTATCTCACTTCGAGCTTGGCCGGACGAGGCCGAACGCCTCTCCGCGAGACATCGACCTTCACAAGGGCGTCTCGATGTTCGAGACAGAGGGCCAGGCCCTGAAGCTTGCCGCCGAAGTGCGGCGGCCATACAGGTACATCGCGCAGGTCGCCATTCCTGACGGTGTCCGAGTTGAGCGTCAGGGTGAGCGTGCCGGCCACCACAACGTCTACGCCCCAGCAGACGACCTGGTCGCGTGGGTGGTCCGCGTTGTGCCGATCCGCTAGAGTGAGCATGGAAGGTACATAGAACGTATGGGCTACGAGATATGGGACCGCGACGATGCGGCGCTGGTCGGGTCGTTCGATGACCAGGAGCAGGCGCTCGACTACCTGCGCGAGCTCGTTCGCCCACTGAAGGCCGAGGAGACGACTCGCGCGCTCGACCCGCTGCAGCTAGTACGGGTGAGCGATCGTGGAGAGACGACGGAGATCCTTCGTGCCGGCGTTGACCTCCTGACCCTCATTTTCGCTCCCGCGCTCGCGCGGTAGACCTCATCGCGAGGAGCGCGCCCAGCTGACGGATCTCTGCATCACTTCTGTTCGATAGAGTGAGTCAAACGATGTCGTACGAGGTGTGGGACGCGCCAAGCGCCAACGTGCTCGCGCATTTCGACCGCTACGGCCAAGCGCTCGACTTCCTACACGATCAGGTGGACGGTCTCGGTCCCGACTGGATCGAGGGGATCGCGCTTCTCGAACTCAAGTCGAACGGCGCCTTGGAGCTCGTCGCGGAAGACCGCGGCCTCCTGCCACTGATCCGCGTTCCCGCCTAGCCTCGGGCTCCGAGGATCTCCGCCTCGACCAAGGTCCTTCGCCCGCTCTGCTGCCACTGCTCAACGTCGGCCTCGCGGTCGCTTGGGTGGCTTTGGCCGCGAGCCTCGCGGCCTTCGGCGCTTGGTCGGTCCGGCGGGCATCGGCCCTGGCGGACCGATCGTCAGCGCCCCCCGGCGCTCGAGCTCATCGCGCAACGCCCCCAGGATCTCGAGCTCGGCGCGGTCCTTCGCGCGTCCCGCCGCTCGCTTCATCCGCATGAGGTTCTCAAGTGACACGATCCTCACGGGTCCGCCGTACAGATCGATCACCGTGGACTCGGCTGCGACATCCCGGTAGCCGACGGTCCCTGCAGGCGTCCCCAGGCAGTCCAGGTCGCCGGCAACGGTGCGCAGTGTGAAGTGGTCCCCGAGCTCGAAGGTCGTCGGGTCGATCTTGAAGGGGAGATCCGGCGGCACGCCGGGGCCCCTGAGACGGGCACCGAGCTCCCTCAGGGCCGCCGCGAGACGTGGCAGGTTCTCCGGGTCCCGCTCGTAGCAGATGTCGAGGTCGCCGGTCAGGCTGGGCGATCCCCAGGCTTGCGCCGCGATGCCGCCGATCACGACGAAGCGAACGTCGTGCCGCCGGAGCGTCGCGAAGATGCGGCCGGCGTCGAGCGGTGGCGGAGGCTCCCTCAACGCGGTCGCAGGATCCCCCGCAGCGGCGCGAGCGAGCGGTATCCGACGGCCAGGCGGTGCACCCGCTCGGTGGGCGAGAGCCGGAGCTGGTCGGCGATGAGCGTGCGATCGATCCCAGAGCCGGGGATCCTGTGGACGTCCCATTCGAAACCGCACGCCCGGAGCAGCCGCTCCAGCGTCTTGTGCCGCGGGTCCTGCCGGCCTGCCTCAATGGCCGCGATGGTGGGCTGCGGGATGCCGCTCTTCTTCGCGAGCTCGCGCTGCGTCAGCCCGGCCTTCGCTCGGGCCGAGCGGAGATACCGCGCCGCACGGTTTGTGATCATGTTGTCATTATCGCTCGTACGCTCGGCCGTGATCGGCCCATGACCACGCGCACGGCGTAGGGCTCATCCCCTCGCCGCGGCGTCGGCCGCGGTCGCGTGCGCCTGCAGGCCGCGATATGGGATAACATATCGCCTCGTGAGGGCCGCGGATCTGTTGCGCCAGGCCCGGGCGCGCGCGGGCCTGAGCCAGCGTGACCTATCGGTCCTGACCGGCATCCCGCAGCCGATGATCTCGGCCATCGAGCGTGGGCTCCAAGACCCGCGGCATGGCACGCTCGAGAAGCTGCTCACGGCCTGTGGCCAGGAGCTCGATCTCGTCTTGAAGGGCGGTGAGGGCGTGGATCCGACGCAGTTCATCCCAGGGCTGCAGGACGCGCTTCGATCCCGGTTGAGGACGGCGGTCGAAAGCGCGAAGAACGTCGAGCGATTCCGTCGCTCAGTGAGGCTGTCGCGATGAAGCGGCACGATCGTCCATCCGAGCCTGCCTTCCGTTTCGAGCCGGAGCCGATCCTTCGGATCCTTGCTACGCACGACGTTCGCTTCGTCGTGATCGGTGGCCTCGCCGGGAACATCCATGGGTCGACGACGATCACGCGCGACCTCGACATCTGCTACGAGCGGACACCTGAGAACATGGAGCGGCTCGCGAACGCGCTGCGAGAGCTGCGCGTCACGCAACGCGGAGCTGACCCGAAGCTGCCTTTCCGTATCGACACACGCACGATCCGCAACGGGCTCAACTTCACGTTCGACACGCTGCACGGATGGTTCGACTGCCTCGGTGACGCGAGCGGCTACGGATACGCCGTGCTCGCTCCGAACGCGGAGGCTGGGGAGATCGGCGAGGTGAAGGTGCTGATCGCCTCGCTCGACGACCTCATTCGGATGAAGCGTGCTGCGGGGCGGCTCAAGGATCTGGTGGAGATCGAGGATCTCAGCAAACTGCGCGACGTGCGTGAGGAACGCGGGCTGTACGGTCTTGCCGAGCCGGCGGCAGGACCGAGGCGCAGCCTGGTCCGCCAGCGACGTCGGTCAACTCGCGCGCGCGCGTGACCCACGACCACGCGCACGACGTGCGCGAGCGGCGGTTCCGGGAAGGCGACCCGGACGCGTGGGAGCGCGAGGTCGATCCGCGCGAGCTGTACGAGCCCGCACGGCGCGACATCTACAACTTCATCGACGAGACGAAGATCCGCCATCTGCGGCCGCTGCTGCCGGCGTCCGGCACCGCCGTGGAGGTCGGCGCGGGATCCGGGCGCCTGCTCATCCGCGCGGGCCTCGAGCGGCCATACCGGCTCGTCGCGCTCGACTACGCCGTCTACGCCATGCGCGCCGTCCGCGAGAACGCCCGGCGCGCACGGCGATCGGTCGACCTCGTGCTGGGCGACGCGCGCGGCCTGCCCTTCCCCGACGCGAGCGTCGACCTCGTGCTCTCGGGGGGTCTGCTGGAGCACTTCCGCGACCCGCGCCCGGTGCTGGCCGAGATGGCGCGCGTCCTGCGCCCGGGCGGCCTCTTCTACGCCGACATCGTCCCGCGGAAGGTCTCGCTGTACCGCTGGGCCGAGCGCGACCG
>JACPEQ010000154.1 GCA_016183435.1 Chloroflexota bacterium | reverse complement strand
GGGCCGACCGCCCGCGACGTCCACCGCGACGAGCCCTGACGACGGGGGAACAGCGCCTTAGCCATGGCTTGGTAGGAGCGCAACTCACCGACCTGCAGCCCGACCGTCTCTCATACTGACCGCGTGCCCGCGGCCATCTCGTCGGACCGGCGTCAGCCCATCGAGCTCGATGGGAAGCGTTTCCTCTTCCAGCACGGGTACCGCTTCGGCAAGGTCACGTACATCACGCTGCTCCCCATCACGAGGAACATGACCGTCTGGGCGGCAGGCCATCTGACCCCGGAAGAGGTCGAGGCGGTCGTCCGCGGCGACAACCCCTGGATGCTCGAGGGATAGCGAGAGCGGGGGTGGAAGGGGGCGGAGCCCCTGCTACAAATGAGAGCCGTCGTGCAGCGTGTGACCTCGGGCAGCGTGGACGTCGCCGGTGAGCGCGTCGCAACGATCGAACGCGGCCTCGTCGTGCTCGTTGGCATCGGCGCGGACGACCGCCCCGAGGACGGCGAGCGCCTCGCGGCGAAGATCGCGGGGCTTCGTGTCTTTGACGACGATCGCGGCAAGCTCTCGCGCTCGGTGATCGACGTCGACGGCGCGGTGCTCGCGGTGCCGAACTTCACCCTCTACGGCGACATCCGCGACGGCCGCCGCCCGGACCTCACGAAAGCCGCTCCGCCCGACAAGGGCCAGCGCCTCTACGACGCGTTCTGCGGCGCGCTGCGTGGGAATGGCGTGCGCGTCGAGAGCGGCCGCTTCGGCGCGCTCATGCGCGTGACGATCGAGGCCGACGGCCCGGTGACCATCGTCGCGTCGACCGATGGCTGGGCGGAGGCCGATCTCGGCCGCGGCTAGAGCCGCGCCGCTGGCTCGCCTCCCGGCGGATCTCAGAGCAGCCTCCCGAGCGGGCCCAGGTCGATATTGAGGTCTTCATCCTGGAGACCGAACTCCCGTTTCAGCTCCTCCATCCGCGCCTCGAGCTTGAGGAACGTTCGGCCCATCCGTTCGATCTCTGCGGTGGTGAGCGACCCAGCCTCCACGCGGTGAAGGGCCTGCCGCTCCAGGAGGCGCCGCAGGAGCTCGATCACGGTCAGGACGAGCTTGGTCAGACCCCGCTCGACACCCTCGTCGGGATCCGCATCGACCCGCGAGGGCAGAGCGCGGGCAGCGCCCTTCAACTCGGCCACGAACGCGTCGATGTCGTCAGGCTCTCCGAACAGGACGCGCGACTCCGGTGCGGCAGGGTCCAGCATCGTCATCGTGCTGGACCTCCGTGCGACACGATCTCGCCGCTCGACGCTCCGGCGCAGAAGCTGTACGGGGGCCACGGCCCTGTCAGCAGGAAACGCAGGGTCGTGAAGCTCCGCGCCACGGCGCCGACCTCGCGCCGCATGCGCTCGACCTGCCCCCCGTCGACGAGGTAGGCAGCCGCGAGCACCGTCCGCGGCGTCGGCAGCGTCTCCCGCGCGCTGTCGTACGCGATCGCCGCGAGCGGACGGTGGATCCTGTGCGCAACGCCCTCCGCTATCGACCGCGCGGCCCGCGCTCGACGTTCCTCCTCGAGGCGCGCCAGCACGTATGCCGTCCCGGCGGACGCGGGCGGGGGGCCGGCGCGGCTGTCGCCACCGGGCGTGGACCCGATGCCGTCGCCCGGCCACAGTACGCGCAGGCCCAGCTCGACCCGGCCCCGCACTCGTCGCAGCATCTCGACGAAGGCCGTGTAGTTCGCACCCAGGAGCTCGCGCGCCTTCACCTCGTCGGACACGACCGTGCCGAAGCGGGCCGGAAGCACGGTCGAGGCGGCCATGAGCGCCTCCACGATCTCCTCGTGATGCCCGACCGCGGCCGGGGACGCGGCCGGCGCCCGGCCTGCCCCGAGCGAGCAGGCCACCGCCGCGATGTCCCGGTACGACAGCGCGACGATCGGGCGTCCTCCGATGCCGCGGCCCATCGGCAGGGTCACGTCGGTCCGGTCGGTGATCCCGTACACGTACAAGCCGTCCATACGCGCTCCCTCCATGCGTCCGCGGTCAGGGTCCCGCCACCGGGCTCTCCCGCTCTGCGGGGCCGGGGTCGTCGGGGATCCGGCCGGTCCGGCGCATGCGTTCGGCCGTCTCCACGGAGCTCAGCAGCACTTGCAGCCCGACGTAGACGAGGTCGACGTCGGCGACCGCGAGCGTGAGGTCGCCTCGCAGGACCACACCCTTGTCCAGGGCGCGATCGAGGAGGTCGAGCAGCGTCACGTCCCGCTCGGCAAAGCCGGCGTGCGTCATGCCAGGGGGTCCGGCCCGAGCTGCACGAAGCTGTACGCGGGCCACGGCCCGTTCAGGCCGAAGGTGAGACCGGACGATCCGGACGCGCATCGCAGCGCCGCGACAGCAGCGAAGAAGCGCTCGCGGTCCTCGTCGGCGACGAGGTAGGCTTCGTGGAGGACGATCTCCGAGCCCCCCGGACGCGTCGCCGGCGGCACGGCACGTGCGACGGCCGCCCGCGCGACGCGGGTAAGGCGTTCCCGGGCCTCCAGGGCGTGCGCGGCGACCAGGGTAACGACCTCCTGCCGCGCGCACTCGTCGGCGCTCCTTCTGACGAAGAACGCCGCCCCCTCCGACAGCGCCGCCGCGTCATCGGCCATGCGCCGCAGACGCGGGTGCGTTCGGCCGAGGTGCTCGAGGAGCGCTCTCCGGTCACAGGAGAGCTTCACGTCCCATTCGGTCGCGCCGTGGACACGCGCCAGCGCCTCGTCGAGCTGCCGATAGTGGCGGTCGACCATCTCTCCGACCGCCCCGGCGTCGCGGCAGAGCGTGCCGAACTGGAGCGGCGCGACCGTGCAGCGTCCCAGGAGCGACACGAGCACCCGGTGATGGATGAGGGCGCTCGCCGCGACCCACCTCGCATCTTCCAGCTTGCCGGGAAGGGCCTCCGGACCGAATTCCGTGGTGGACACGGCGCTGACGACGGCCGCCAGAGCGTGATGCGTGATGACGGAGACGGGAGCGCCGCTGACCCCGGCGCACGGAAGCGTCCGCATCGATCCCGGGTCATGTTCCCGGACGACGGCGTAGACGTAGGAGACGCTATCAGCCGGCGCGGACGGGTGGCTCATCACGCTACGCGGCCGCGCGTCCCTCGACCGAGACGAGCAGTCGTGTGGCGACCGACCGCCGGTCGAACGCCAGCACCCGGTCGTCGATGCGCTCGCGGTCGCCGAGAGGCGTCCCGCTGTAGGCCATGAGGAGCGCGTATGCCTCGTTCAGGGCGGCCATCTCCGCCCCCGCGGGCTCGGCGCTCACGTCCGGATGTCGCTGCGCGGCCAGCATCCGGTATGCCTGGCGGATCTCGCGCGAGCTGGCCCGCGGACCGAGCCCGAGCAGGCGTCTGGCGTTGTCCACCGGCTCGAACTCCATGACCTCGACCGCGACGGTGGCGAAGCTGTACGGGGGCAGGGGCCCGATGCAACGGAAGCGGAGGTGGCCCCCGGACCCCTGGTCCAGCTCTCCTAAGATCCCGTCCAGCTCTTCGCGTCGCGCCGAGCTCACGAGGAGCGCCACGTTGAGGACCATCTCGTCGTCGAGCACCGTGTTGACCGCGAGATCCAGAGAGACGGCCCGCAAGGCGGGCACGATCGCGTTCTGAAGCTCGGCGCGCCGGCGATCCAGCGCCGCCTTCACCATCTTGCCCACGCCGATGCGGGCGGCGTCGGCCGGCCCGGCCGGATCGTGCGCGGCATCGGCCGCCGCGCGCACGATCTGTGGTTCAGCGGCGATCTCCCGGAACATATCCTCGAGACGCCACGTCACCACGACCTCCATCTGCAGGCGCTCGGAGAACTCGGCGAGCGTCGAGGCCAGTACCGGCGACGCCTCCTCGAGGAGGCGTCGCACTCCGGCATCGCCCGGCAGCACGGTGCCGAAACGCACCGGGAGCACCGTGCGCCGCCTCATGATCGCCTCGAGCACGCGCTGGTGCGCGACCAGGCGGCGGAGCGCCTCCGGTCGCGCCATCTGGCGGTGGTCGGACAGGCCGGTCCCGCTCACGATCGCCCCCAACCCGTTGTGGCGGATCGCGAAGGTCCACTCGCCGCCGTCCACGCCGGCGAGGTCAGTCCCTTCGATCGCTCCGGACCTCTCGCTCGCGACGATGCCGTAGACGTACCGCAGCCTCGGCGAGCGCCGCCGAGAAGTGGCGGGCGCCGGCGACGAGATGGACTTGATCACTTCTTCCCCCCTCCACGTATTCGCGAATGGCCAGGAGCGCCGCCCGGCGGCAGACGGCCTCGATGTCGGCCCCCACGAAGCCGTCCGTCCGCGCGGCCAGGTCGTCGAGGTCGACGTCCTCGGCGAGCGGCATCTTCCGCGTGTGGACCCCGAGGATCGCGCGACGTGCCACGACGTCGGGAACGGGAAGCTCGATCTCCAGATCGAAGCGTCCCGGCCGCAGGAGGGCCGGGTCGACGCGCTCGATACGGTTCGTCGCCGCGACGACGACCACGCCCTTCAGGTCCTCGATGCCGTCCATCTCGGTCAGCAGCTGCCCGACCATCCGCTCGACGACCTGGCCGTCGCCCCCGCCGCCGCGCCGTGGTGCCACCACGTCGATCTCGTCGAAGAAGAGGACGCACGGCGCTGCCTGCCGGGCCTTCTTGAAGACCTCGCGCACCGCGCGCTCGGACTCCCCGACCCACAGGGACAGCAGCTGGGGGCCCTTTACGGCGATGAAGTTGGCCTCGCTCGCGTGGGCGAGGGCCTTCGCCAGGAGCGTCTTCCCCGTACCGGGAGGCCCGTGCAGGAGGATCCCCTTGGGCGGGGGAAGGCTGAAGCGGTCGAACAGCTCGCGATGGCGCAGCGGCCACTCGACCGTCTCTCTCAGCGCCGTCTTGGCCTCATCCAGGCCGCCCACGTCGTCCCAGCGCACGTCCGCCACTTCGGTGAAGACCTCACGGATGGCCGACGGCTCGACCTCCGACAGCGCGCCGAGGAAGTCGTCGGCCGTGACCTCGAGCGCCATCAGCTTCTCGTAAGGGATCTGGGCGTCGGAGAGGTCGATGCCGGGCATGAGGCGGCGCAGCGCGATCATGGCCGCCTCCCGCGTCAGCGCCTGCAGGTCCGCGCCCACGAAGCCGTGCGTGACGGCGGCAAGCCGCTCGAGATCGACCTCCTCCGCCAGGGGCATCCCGCGGGTGTGGATCTGCAGGATCTCCCGGCGGCTGTCGCGGTCGGGCACGGCGATGGCGATCTCGCGGTCGAAGCGTCCCGGTCGCCGCAGGGCGGGATCGAGGACGTTCGGCACGTTCGTCGCGCCGATGACGATGAGCTCGCCGCGCGACTCGAGGCCGTCCATGAGGGTGAGCAGCTGCGACACGACCCTCCGCTCGACCTGTCGATCGCTGCTCATGTCCTCGCGCTTGGGCGCGATCGCGTCGATCTCGTCGATGAACACGATCGCCGGTGCGTGCCGCTGCGCCTCCTCGAAGCGCGCCCTGAGATTCGCCTCCGCCTCGCCGTAGTACCTCGCCATGATCTCCGGCCCGTTGACGTGCACGAAGTGGGCGCTCGTCTCGTGCGCCACCGCCCGCGCGATGAGCGTCTTGCCGCAGCCGGGCGGGCCGTGCAGCAGCACGCCCTTCGGCGCGTCGATGCCGAGGCGTTCGAAGACCTCGGGGTACCGGAGGGGCAGCTCGATCGTCTCGCGGATGCGGCGGATCTCGCGGTGCAGGCCCCCGATGTCCTCGTACGTGACCGCGCCGTGCTCCTGCCCGGCGGCCGCCTCCCCCTGGATGCGCACCGTCGTCGTCGGCGCGATCACGATGGGACCGGCCGGGTCGGTCTGCACCACGTTGAAGTGCCGCGCGCGCGCGCCGAAGAGGTTCACTCGCACACGGTCCCCGGGACCGACGGGGATGCCGTCGAGCTGGCGCGCGAGATAGCGCATCTGGTCGCCCTTGACGGCCAGAGGAGGCCCGTCGAGGACCGCGAGGACCAGCGACCGACCCGGTGGAACGTCGGTCTTCCGCACCGTCACTCGCGCGTCCAGACCCGCGTCGGCGTTCCCTCTGACGATGCCGTCCATCTGGATCAGGGACTGCTCGCGTTGCGCCGCGTAGGCAGGCATGGCGCGAGCGACGGTCCGCCGATCCCCGGCGATCTCCACGAGCTCGCCGATCTGGACCCCCATCCGCTCGAGGTCGCGGGGGTCGATGCGGGCCAGTCCTCGTCCCGCATCCTTGGGGAGCGCCTCGGCGACGCGGAGGACGAGCGCCTGCTCAGAGCCCTCGGGCGACGCGGGCGCGGCCGTCCGCTGCTCGCTCGCGCCGGCGTCGATCCGTTCGCCGGCCTCCCCGGTCATGTCGAGGCCTGAGCTTCGGGCGGGCCGAGCCTCTCTCGGAGCAGCCGGTTCTCCCGCTCGAGCTCACGCGCCCGGGAGGAGAGGTCGGGGTCGCTCTCCCACCAGTTGATGCCCAGCTCCATCGCCTTGTCCACCGACGCGATCAGCAGACGGAGCTTGATCGTGAGCAGCTCCACGCTCACGAGGGACACCTTGATGTCCCCGGTGATGACGATGCCCTTGTCGAGCACTCGCTCGAGGATGTCGGCGAGGCCGGACGCCGGGAGGGCGTGCGGCACGGGTGGCATCGCCCCCCGGTCCGGCGCCGCCGCAAGACCGGCCACCCTGCCGCCGGCCGGTGCGGTCACGCCGTGTCGCCGTTGCCGACCTGCCCGCGCAGGTACCGGTGGGCGCGGTGGTAGGCGACGACATCGCCCTGCTGGTCAAGATCCATGACGTATGTGGCCAGAACGTCTGCGGAGTCCGGGACGCGCCGCAGCTCGATCACATCGACCGAGACGTGCCAGCCCGCTTCGTTCTTCGCGACGCTCACGACCTTCTCCGGGAAGAGCCCCGTCTGCTCGGCGAGCGCTTCCCTTGCGCGCTGCGCGATCGCTGCTCCGTGCATGGGTCGCCTCCTTCGGGACGCCGCCTTTCCTCTCGCGGCCGCGGTCGTCCTCATCGCTCTATCGCCTCTCGCCCTCGTGCCTCTCGCTCACGGATCGCCGCCAGCCTCGCCAGGAGCTCGTCCTCAGCGACGGCGTATCCCGCCTCGTCGACCTCCCCGAGCTCGTGTCGCAGCTGCAGCACTTCGAGCTGGCTTCGCACGCGCTCCGGGTCGTGGAGCTCGCCGTCCGCCTGCTCGTCCACGCGGGCCGCGATCCACGCGATCCCTCGGATCGGCCCGAGGAGGGGGAAGGTGAGCAGGTCCATGAGCATTCCCATGTCCTCGATCAGTCCTTCCAGCTCACGACGATGCTCACGAAGTTGTACGGGGGCACGGGTCCGACGTACCGGAAGATGAGCCGCTGTCCCATCTCGGCGTCGAGCTTCTGCACGGCCGCGTCGAATGCGGGCTGCCGGGCCCGCTCGACCAGGAACGCAGCGCTGAGCACCATGCGATCGGTGACGACCTTCTTGTCGCGTATCTCGATCGCGAGCTCGCGCAGGGGAGCCCGGATGCGCTCGGCGTCCTGGTCGCGCTTCCTCCACATCGCCTGCTCCACCAGCTCCCCGAGGTGGAGGCGCTCGTAGTAGCTCTCCTCGGGCCTGCGGCCCGCCAGGGCGTCCCGGATCTTGCGGATCGCCGGGTCCTCCGAGACGATCTCTTCGAAGATCGCCTGCTCGTACCAGAAGGCCTTCAGGCCCAGCTCCACACGGCCCGTCATCCCGTGCAGGAGCTCGTGCAGCTCGCCGAAGCGGCGCTTGAGCAGCCTCTCCTCGATCGTCGCTACGTCCGGGGCGACCGTGCCGAACCGGACGGGTAGCAGGTCCCACTGCTTGAGAACCTCCTCGAGGACGAGCGTGTGGGCCATCAGGTTCCGCCGGTCGCTCTCGTACTCGACGACGGGCGAGTCGCTGACCACCGCCGCGAGATCCTCGAAGTGCACGGTGTGGACGACGTCGCCGCGCTCGCCCATGCCGCGCGTCGCGAACTGCCGCGGCTCCGGGCACTGGATGACGCAGTAGAGGTACTTCGCCGTCGCGACCTCGGGGCCGGCAGCCCCGGTCCGCTCCGCCACCGTCATGTCGTGGCCCTCATGCGATAGGTGAGCTCGAGGCCCCTCGGCCGCAGCGCGGCGGCGACGATCCCCACGAGCCCCGTGGTCCACTCGACGAGCTCGTCGCGCGACGCCCCGGGCGAGAGGGCGACGTATCGGTCACGCAGCGCGGTGTACGCGGTGAGCGCCTCCGGCTCGAGGGCCGGGAAGACCGATGCGAGCAGCCTGTCCTCGAGCTCGCCGGCCGCGGCCTCCTTCCCCGCCCGGAGGAACGCGGCGACCTCGAGGGCCATGTCGAGATGTCCGCTCAGGTCGCCGATGAGGACGAGCACGTCCGCGTCGGTCCGGGAGAGGTCGCCGGTCCGCTCCGCCCGCTCGACCCGAGCGAGCCAGGTCTGCCGCCCCTCCAGGCTGCGGGCCGCGTTCGCCACGTTCCGCTCGTTCAGATGGAGCAGCTCCGCGTCGAAGCCGCCGCGGATCGCGAGCTCGTTCGCGAAGACCTCGCGCGGCGCGGACACGCAGAGCTTGTCCACGAGCTGCGCCAGGAGGCGATCGACCTTCTCGCGCCACGGCCCCTCCGACGGCGCGCGCGAGGGACGCATCTCCCAGCTCAGCTCCACCGTGAGCCGCCGCGACGTGCGCACGGCGTCGTTCTCGGCCATCGGGTGGGCGTGCTCATGGGCGAGCAGGCCCCGGATCGCCAGCAGGTCGTCCCAGTAGCCCGCCCGCTCCATCGCCTGCCGGTTCACGAAAACGTTGCAAGTCGCGAGGTCGGCGGGGTCGTACACGTTGATGACCGTCCGATCGGCCAGCGCCGCGGGGTCGCCGCTCAGAGAGCGGGCGCCTGTCGGAACGCTCCGCATGAGCGGCTGCAGGTCGCGGAGGACGAAGAGGCTCACGCACCGCGGGGGGACGAGCGTCCCCGCGGCGTACGCGCGGATCACGTCCTCCTCCGCCTGGACGATCCGGATGACGCTCTCGTCCACGTCGGAGACGACCCGGAGCTCGGTGTCCCCGACCTGCTGGAGCGCGATGTGCCGCAAGCTCCGCTCCACCGCATCAGGCCGCCTGCTTCTTCATGCGGAGCTCGAGGATGCCGTTCTTGTACGACCGGCGGACGGAGCCGGGGTCGACCGCGGCGGGGAGCAGCACTTCCTTCGCGTACTTGCGCTCTCCGACCGTTTCCAGCACGAGGACGTCGCCGTGCACCTCGACGTTGATGTCCGGCTCGCCGACGCCGGGCAGCTCGGCGACCACGACGATCTCCTCGCGCTCGTCGAACACGTCCACGAGCGGCTCCCGGACGTCGGCCACGACCGGGCCCTTCGCCGTGGCGCGGATGTTGCCGAACGACTCCACTCGCGGGAGGCCGCCGATCCCGGTCCGCACGGTGAACCCGTACACGCCTCTCGCGCGCGGGCCCAGGCCCTTGACGCGGAACGGGCGGCTTCGCGTCCGCTCCGAGTCGCCGGACTCGACCATCTCCCCGAGGAGGTCGATGACACTGCCGAGGCCCTTGAAGAGGCCTCCGAATCCCAGGTCGACGACGACCTCCGCTTCCTCCTGGGCACGCTTCTCTCGGTCTGCTGTCATGACCCGCCTCCCTCGATCACTAGTACTCCAGGGCCACCGTGCGTTGCCGCACGGGTAGGGAGCGCCGGGGCGGGCGGCGCACGCCCTTCCGCCGAGGCGATCCACCGTCCAGCGCCCGACGGAGCGACTCGACGCGCGCCGCCGCCCGCTCCAGGCGGCGCTCCGTGTCTCGCTGGTTCGTTGCCCAGATGCTCCGCTCGCGCTGCAGGCGAATGGCCTCGAGCTCCGCGCGTGCGAGCAGGGTGATCATCGCGGCGCGCGTCCCCGGCAGCGCGCGATCGATGAGGTCGCGACGCGTGGTCACCTCGCGCATCCCTTTCATACGCATGTCCGCATGTCCTCCTTCCTTCCACCGATCAGCGACAGTGGTGCTCGATGAGGCTGAGGAGCATGGTCTGGTGCCTCGCCCGCCGCTCCCGCCCCTCGCCGGAGTTCGGTGCCGCCTTCGAACCCAGGACGTCGACGCAGACGAGCACGAAGCGTGGGTCGTCCGCCGCCGCCCGCAGCTGCTGCTGCGCGACGACCGTGGCGATGACGATGCACGAGCGCAGGCTGGGGGTCTGGTCGTATTCGCCCGAGGAGCGGTAGTCGCGGACGACGTCGACGATGAGCGCCACGGCGTCGGCGGCGAGACCGGAGCGGGCGGCCGTGATGGCGATCTCCGTGTCACGGTCGTAGTAGTCCACCTGCAGGGAGACGAGCCGGTCGCTCAGCGCGTCCTGCGCCTCGTGCACGCCCGCGTATTCCTGGGGGTTGCTCGTGAAGATCGCACGGAACTCGGGGTGGACCTTCACGTAGGCGCCGTTCGTGCCATCGGCGGGGAGGATGAGGAGGCGCTCCTCGAGGACCGCGAGGAGGACGTTGTTCGCCTCCGGCCGCGATCGCGTGAACTCGTCGTACACGAGCGTGTAGCCGTCGCGGCACGCCGTCGTCAGGCGACGATCCACCCACTGGTCGGACGCGTCCTCCTCGTACTTGAAGACCGTGTGGATGAAGCGGTCGACGACCTTGCGGTAGCGGTAGCCGTGCTGGCCACCGACGAGGTCGGAAGTGGCGAACCCCTCGTCGCCCGCGATGAGCATGACCGGTCGGCCCAGGCGAGCGGCGACGTGGAGCGCCAGCGTCGTCTTCCCCGTGCCCGCCGGTCCGCGGAAGTGGACCGGGAAGCCGGCGCCGAGGTACGCGAGGGCACGATCCGTGAGGTCCCGCACCGGCGGCGTGACCACGAAGTCCGGCCGTGGCTTCAGGGACAGCACCGTGACGGGCACGGTCTGCGGGCTCGTTGCGACTGCGGTCATGCCATCACCTCCCGACCAGATCCATCGTCCCAAGGCCCTCCGGCGGGTCCTTCGAGCGCGAGCGCCCCGCGCCACCGCCGGCGCTCCCGCGCGTGGACCTCCGGATCCGCCTGCCAAGAGTGGAATCGCTCGTAGATCCTCTGGAGACCCGCCGTCGACCGTCCCCACATCTCGTCGCGCGGCGGCGTCTCCCGCGGCGCGGCCCCGTCGCCCCAGAAGGCGCGGCGCGCCATCGCCCGCTCGAGGTCCGTGCCGAGGTCCGCGGACACGCCGGTCATGACGTAGGCGACGCTCTCGCCGAAGCCCAGCGCCCAGGACCCGCGCAGGCCGAGCCGCTCCGCGGCGGCCACGGCGAGGTGGGCGAGGAGGCGCGCGAGCTCCGGTCGGTGCGCGCCCGGACCGTTCGTCTCCCGCAGGAGAACGAAGCTGTCCGCGTAGGCGAGGAGGGGCCGCCGCTGCCGGGCGCTCGACGGGAAGAGCGTCAGCGTGAAGTCCCACGGCGAGAACTCGCCGACGTCGCCGATGCCGCGGAGAGCCTCCCGGAGCTTCCCCCAGAGGTCATGCACGAGGGCCTGAGCCGAAGACACGTCCGGCCGCAGGACGATCTCGGGTCGGGGCCCGTCCCGGAGGAGCACGCGGCACTGGACACCGGTGAGAACGTCGAGCTTCACGGGCAGCGTGATCTCGACGCTCCCCGTCCCCCTGCCCGCGGATCTGATCCGCCGGGTCCCGAGGGTCGCCGGCGCTCCGAGCCCGCCCGATCGTCTGTCCGTCGCTTCTAGCACGTCCTCTAGCAGACCTCCCTCGCACGTTGTCGCGACGGCGTCGAGGTCGAGGCCGCGGACGACGCGTCCGCGGCCTCCGTCTCACTGCCGCTTGAAGTAGATGCCCAGCTTGTCCAGCCTCGCCCTGCGCGCCGCCACGAGCTCGTCCATCAGCCTCGCGACCTGCCGCCTGGGGAGGTCGAAGGCCTTCTGGAGCTCGCCGAGCCGCATCCCCGTCGAGCGCTCGCCGAGGAGCCCGAGGACCTTCTCGGAGAGGGATCCCGCGGCGTCCGCCGACGTGTCGGCGACCGGTCCGGCGGGAGCGGTGGCTCTCGCCGTCCGTACGAACGCGCGGAACTCGCTCCACGCCCGGTGCGCGTTCTGGACGTCGCTCCGCAGCTCCTTCAGCGTGGACGCCGATGCCGCGCGTGCGGCCGCGACCGACGAGCGCATGGACGCCACCGAGGCGCGAACGCCGTCGAGATGAGCGTCGCGTTGCCGGGCGGCGCGAGCCATCTCGGCCCGCCGGGCGCTCTCGGCCGCACGACGCGTGGCGTCGGCGTCACCGAAGCCGCGTGTCAGCGTGCCCGCCATGTCGCGGAGGTCGCCGCGCACGTCCGCCCGATGCCGAGCCGTGTCGCCACGAAGCATCGTCACGGACCCCATCCGACCGAGATGAGCCTGCCGCAGGTCGCCGGTCAACTGCCGTACCGCCTCAGATAGGGCCATGTCGTCGCTCTCCTCTCTCTCGCCTCATCGCCGCACGCCGTCTGGACGCGGTGGCCCCGAGGCGGGGGTCTCGGGGCGCACCGCTCCAGGTCCGCTCTAGGCGGATGCCGCTGTGCCGGCCGTGAGGCCGACCGCCTCGGCGTACTTGAGGTAGGTGTCCACGGATGCCACGACCACCCGGGCCTCGATCGCCAGCAGCTCGATGCCCACCAGCGAGAGCCGAGCCCAAGCGTCGATGACGATGCCCTTGTCGAGGATCCGGTCGACCACCTCCGCGAGGCTCGTCGACGCGATGGTCTTCTCGACCGCCATATACCGCCCTCCTCTTTGTCTCTTCTTCGCGCGACCTGTGGTCGCTGACGCGTGAGGGGACCGTACTGCGTGGATCCGCCGCCGCCCGTTAGAGGTGCGTTAGTGCGCGTTGGCGTCGCGTTGGGTCGTGCCGCCCAGACCGCGGCACGGGCACGACGGACACGATCGATCGAGCGGCGACCGCGAGACGACGGATCACGCGACGACCACACGCAAGGCCAACGGGTGCCAACGCCGCTCCCGGTACGCGACGGTCGCATGCGCCGCTAGGGTCGCGCCGGTCAGATGGTCGATCTCAAGCCGCCCGACGCGCTGCTGATCGGACAGCGGCGCCTCGAGCGCGCGGTCGGATGGGTCCGCGTGGCCGCAGCGACCGTCCTCATCGTCGGATCGCTCATCACGGCCATCGACGCGGTATCGGTCCTCCTCGGTACGGCCCTCATCGCGAACACCGTCGTCGCTGCCGTCCGCCCCCGCGCCGCCGCCGGCCGGCAGCGCGTCCGTCAGGTGTCGGCAGCGGCCGACATCGGCGTGGTCTGCCTTGCGATGCTCGTCTTCTCGCTTGATCCGCTGTCGGCCCTCCCCGCGGTCGGCGCGCTCGTGATCGTGACGAGCTCTCTCCGCGCCGGAGCGAGCCACGCCCTGTCGTACGCGGCGGCCCTGTCGATCGCCGAGCTCGCGAGCACGCTGTTCGGAGCGCGTGTCGTCGGCGCCCCGCTGGACCCGTACCGCCTGGTGGCGGACCTGGCGGTCTACCAGCTCACGGTGCCGCTCGTGCGCTGGGTCGACGGGGAGTTCCGCGTGCTGGGCACGCAGCTCGAGTACCGAGCGCTCTATGACACCCTGACGGGTCTCCCCGGCCTCGAGCTGCTTCTCGACGCCACGGAACGGACGATCGCCGCCGCGCAGCGTCACGCGTCGAAGCTGGCGATCCTGGTCATCGAGCTCCGGAACTTCGCGGCAGTGAATACCGCCTTCGGATACGAGACGGGCGACCTGCTCCTCCAGCAGGTGGCGCCACGGCTCCTCGACAGCCTGCCGGAGGCGCGCATGGTCGGGCGGCTCGGCGGCGCGAAGTTCGCGGCGCTGCTGCCGGAAGCGCCGGATGCGGCACGGGCGGTCGTCGCGGCGCAGAGGGTCCTGCGCGCCCTGCAGCGGCCGGTCACCGTCGCGCAGCATGCCCTCGACATCGAAGCGAGCATCGGGATCGCCCTCCACCCCCAGAACGGGACCCGCGCCGACGTCCTGCTACGCCACGGGGAGCACGCTGCGCTGGCCGCGCGCGGCTCGGGCGACGGCTACGCGTTCGCTTCCGAGACGGAGCCCGGCGATGCCGGTCGCCTCGAGCTCGCGGCCGAGCTGCGCGCGGCCATCGACCGGGACGAGCTCCTGCTCCACTACCAGCCCATGGTGAGCATGAAGACGGCTCGGGTCGTCGGAGCGGAAGCGCTGGTGCGCTGGTCGCACCCGCGCAGGGGCCTGCTGGCCCCTGACGCCTTCATCCACGTCGCGGAGGGCACCACTCTGATCAAGCCGCTCACACACTGGGTGCTGAACACCGCGCTCCGTGACTGCCGCGCATGGCGCGAGGCGGGACACGACCTGGGCGTCGCCGTGAACGTCTCCATGGGGAACCTCATGGATCCACAGCTGCCCGCCACCCTCCGCGGGCTGCTCGATGCCTCGGGGGCGGAGGCGTCGTGGGTCGCGCTCGAGATCACGGAGAGCGTGCTCATGGCGCGACCGGAGCGCGCCATGGAGATCCTCTCGCAGCTACGCCGCATGGGGGTGCGGCTCGTGATCGACGACTTCGGCACCGGCTATTCGTCGCTCGCGTATCTCCACCGGCTCGCAGTGGACGAGGTGAAGATCGACAAGTCCTTCGTGCTCGGCATGGGCACGGACGTGAGCAGCGTGGCGATCGTGCGTGCCGCCATCGAGCTGGGACGGACCTTGGACTTCGAGACGTGCGCGGAGGGGGTCGAGGACCGGGCGACCTGGGAGGTCCTGGCGTCCATCGGTTGCGACGAGGCGCAGGGGTACTACGTCGCCACGCCGATGACCAAGACGGAGCTCGACCGTTGGCTGAAGGACTCACCGTGGATGACCCAGGGGCCAGTGGGCGACACCGGCGTCACTTGATCACGCGCGGCCGTCCCCCCCCCGGCGAAATATCCCTTGCTGACAGCTCGTATGCGCTGACGACAGCCTGCAGCCGAGAGTGGCACTCCAGCTTCTCGAGGACGGCCTTAACGTGAGAGCGCACGGTCGTGATGCTGATGCCGAGCCTCCGCCCGATGGCCGCATTGGACAGACCCTCCGCCATCAGCCCCAGGACCTCTCGCTCGCGCGTACTGAGCGTGGCCGGTCCGGCACGACCGTCGCTCCCAGCGGCGGAAGTCACGGTCGGACGGTGTCGCCGGCCACGTCGTATCGCGACCTCGCTGCTCATGCTGCCCTCGCCCTGCCCCACCACGACCGCTATATCAGAACGAGAGGCCGGCGCCAGAGGGTCCTCACCTTGACCAGAGACCTGCGACCGCACCGATACGCCCGATACGCCCGATACGCCGACGGATGCGATCCGGACACGATCTTGCCGTGACGATCCCCAGCGTGGCTTGTGACGTTCAGTATCACTGAACGATGGGTAGTCCCCTCGTCGAGGGTCTATTGGTGATGCAGATCCCTCACCTCGGACGATGCGAAAGGCCGACCGCCCTCACAGACTGCGGCGCGGTGGGAAGCGGCGGGCTCGCGGGCGCGCTCGTCCAACGCGACTCCAACTTGAGCTAACGGATATCCAACGCGCGGCGCGCGCGGCGCGCGCTAGGTTCCGGCTCCACGCCCACGACGAGGTGAAGGTAGGGGTGGTCCCGATGGCATCGCTGTCGTGCGAGTGCCGCGACTGTCGCGCATGGCAGGTGAGGAAGAGGAACGTGACCTGGGAGCTGTCCGCGCTGTCCCTCGGGATGCTCGTGCTAAGAGGCGAGGGTTCATCGTCTCGGCGTTGCCGCGCTAGGGAGCCCCGTGCTGTCTCGCGGGCCAGGCGGCCCGCCGGGGAGCAAGGATCGGATGATGACGGAGATCGAAGAGAAGGCCGTGCGCGCGCTGAGGGATCGTCGCTGACGGGCCCGTTCGAGGCATGGCAGCGCCCGCCGCACCTCGACGCCGATGACCTGATGCGTCAGCTCGTGCCGAAGATCGCGGAGGCGACACGGGCCGAGCGAGCCTCGCTCATGCTCCTGGACGACGTGAGCCACGAGCTCACGGTCCGTGCGGCCGTCGGACTGCCACCGGAGGCCATCGCCTCGCGCGTCGCCCTCGGCCGGCCGATCGCCGGCTGGGTGGCGCTGCACGGCCGGCCCCTGCTCCTGGCGAGCGGGTCCGAGCAGCCAGCGGAGATCCAGCGAGCGATGAGAAGGCGGGAGATCACGTCGGCCCTCTCGGTCCCCGTGAGCTCGGAGCGCCGGGTGATCGGCGTGCTCAACGTGGCTCGTCTGAACGGGCACCCGTTCGCACCGCCGGACCTGCGCTCCACCGCGCTGCTCGGCGAGCGGATCGGCCTGTACCTCGAAGCCGCCCAGCTCCACGGCGCGCTCGAGCGGCGGCAGGCGCTCTCGGCCACCACGTCGGAGGAGCGGAGCACCGGTCTGCTCGTCGTCGATGGGGCGCTCCGTGTGGTCTCCGCTAACCCGGGCTTCCTCAGGGCGACGGGCCTCGACGCCTCACAGGCCATCGGCCGCGAGCTCCGTAGCGTTCTGCCCTGGGTCCGGCACGCCGCCGACCTGGAGGGGCGCGTGCACGAGGCGCTCGGCGCGCATCGCCAGGTCGACGGTGGGCAGCTGATCCACCGGGCGCCGGGGCTGCCGGTGCGCGTGTATTCCTGTCGCATCCACCCGCTGGAGACGGGGCGCGGCCTGGAGAGAGCGGTCGTGATGCTCGAGGACATCACCGCGCGCGAACGCCTCGCGGACGCTCTCGCTCCGGCCATCGCGCACGAGCTGCGCAATCCACTGGCGAACGCGCTCGCCTGCGCGCAGCTGCTCCTGGAGCGGCCGCTCCGGAAGCGCGACCGCGTCGACGGCCTGCTGCGGATCCGCACGAGCGTCCAGCGCGCGGTCGCGATCGTCGAGAGCCTGCTGCGCGTCGCGACCTCGGCGGGACCATCGATCCAGGAGATCGACATCAACGATCTCCTCGCTGGAACGCCGGTCCTCGTCGACGACCGCCTGACGTCCCAGAACGTGCGCCTCACGATGGACCTGGCGCCGGAGCTGCCGCGGATGCGGGCCGACCCCGTTCTCCTGCAACAGGTCTTCACGAACCTCGTCTTCAACGCGTGCGCCGCCATGGAGGACGGCGGAAGCCTGACCGTCGGGACGAGCGTCCGCGACGGCATGCTGGAGATCCTCTTCGCGGACACCGGCCACGGGATCCGTGCGGAGCATCTGACCAGGATCTTCGATCCGTTCTTCACGACGCGCGGGCCAGCGGGGACCGGGCTCGGTCTGACGATCAGCCGCGCGATCGTGGAGCAGCACAGGGGGACCATCGAGGTGCACAGCCAGGAGGGGTGGGGAACGACGGTGACCCTCAGGTTGCCGGTCGTATCCGTGGCAGCGTCTGCGGCCTAGGTCCGATCAAGGAGGGGATCGATGGCACGCATCATCATCGCGGACGACGAGCAAGACTTCCTGTGGGCGCTGCGTCGCGACCTGAGCATGACCGGCCACGAGGTCATCGCGGCCAGCGACGGCGTCGAGGCGCTGGCGCTGGCACGCCGCCGTCCTCCCGACCTGCTCGTCCTCGACATCGCGATGCCGCACCTCGACGGCCTCCAGGCCGTGCGCAGGCTGAGGAGCGACTCCGTCCTGGCAGCGATACCAGTGCTCTTCCTCACCGCGCGGAGCGCGATCGACGATCGTGTGAGGGCGCTCGAGGCCGGAGGCGACGACTACCTGGTCAAGCCCTTCGACCTCCGCGAGCTGGGCGCCAGGATCCACGCGCTGCTCCGGCGCGTGCGGGAGGAGCGGGCCCCGCATCGCACCGGTATCGCCGTCGGCCCGCTGGTCTTGGATCCGACTTCCCGTGACGCCCTGGTGAACGAGAGGGTCGTCCACCTCAGCCCCATCGAATTCGACCTCCTCCACCTGTTCATGTCCCACCCGGGCGAGCTGTTCTCCGGCGCGGACCTGTTGCAGCTCGTCTGGGGCTACCGGCCGGACACTTCCGACGTCGGGATCGTGCGCTGGCACATCAAGAAGCTGAGGGACAAGCTCGAGGGCGGCGGTCACGACGGGCCCTCCAGCATCCGCACAGTGCGGGGTCATGGATATGGCGTTGTCGGGACGGCGAGCGAGACGCAGGGACGTCCGATCGCTCAGGCGATCCGCCTGTTCTGACCGGACGTGGCGTCGCTGACGCGCGACGCGGACCGGGCCCTGGCGCGCCACGCGCTGGTGACGCTCTGCGTCGCCTCGTTCGCGCTCGGACTGTTCTTCGGCTCCACGCTCGAGCGTTCCGCGGCAGCCGGTCCGGCCGGCTCGGTACTGAGCCCGGCCCGAGAGGGGCGTGCGCCTGACCCGATCCCATCGCTGGCCAAGGCGGAAGCCCTCGCAGCCGGCCCGGATGAGGTCCCGGCTTCCGTGCTCGACGAGGGCAACGACGCGGCCGGAGAGGCGGGGAGGCGCGCCTCGGACGCCGTCGCGGCGCGCACGCAGGTGGCGAGCGGGAGCGCCGAGATCGAACGCACCATCCGCGCTGCCGCGCTCGAGTTCGGCGTGGACCAGGAGGCGCTCCTGCGCGTCGCGGTCTGCGAGTCGCAGCTCGATCCGCTGGCGATCGGTCCCGCCGACGAGCTGGGCACCTTCCAGTTCAGGGCGAGGACGTTCCGCGCGAACGCGCGGACCCTCGGCTACACGGTCGCGGACATCCTCGACGTGCGAGCGCAGGCGCGTGTCGCCGCGGAGATGTGGTCGCGGGACCAGCAGTGGCAGTGGACCTGCGCGAAATGAGCCGGCGCGGCTGAGGCCGCACCGGCTCACTCGCCCCGGGCGAGCTCGAGCACGACCGCGAGCGTGAGCTTCGCGGCCTTGAGCCAGAGGCGCTTGTTCGTGATCTTGTCCGGGGTGTCGCCCGCAGTGTGGAAGTGGGTGTTGCCGGGGTAGGTGGCATCCGCCTCGCCGTAACGCTCCGCGAGCGTGATCGCCGGGATCCCGGCAAGCCCGAACGGAGCGGAATCGAGGATGTACTGGTCCGGGTCCTGCGCGAACACCTCGACGAGCGGCGAGACGCCGATCTGGTACTTCGTGTTCGCGGCCTTCGTCCGGTCGCGCAAGCCGGCCGAGACGTTCGCGTACCAGATCAGGTCGAGGCGATCGGCGAGCGGGTTCCACCCGACCATGTCGATGTTCACGAACGCCGAGTAGGCGTACGGCTTCTGCAGCCCCTGCACGAAGTACGCGCTGCCCTTGAAGAAGAGCTCCTCGCCGTCCCAGAACGCCAGGACGACGCGCTGCTGCAGGCTCGCGCGCTCCGCGGCGACGATCCGCGCGTACTCGAGGAGCGCCGCGCTGCCGGTCGCGTTGTCGTCAGCGCCAGGCGCGGGATCGACCGTTGGGCGCCATCCCGCCGTGGCCTTCGCGATCGAGTCGTAGTGCGCGCCGACGATGATCCAGCCGCTCGGCGGCGCGCCTCCGGGCGGGTCGATCGTCGCGAGGATGTTCTCCATCGGGATGTTCTGGTACGTGAAGCGCTGCGAGTCGACCTTCACGTTCGGGATGGCGCCGAGCTGCTCCTTGATGTACGCGACGGCCTTCGCGTGCCCGGGATGGCGAGGGTCGCGCGAGCCCACCGCGGTGAGCGCGCTCAGGTGATCCCACATCCTGTCGGCGCTGATCTGCTCGATGAAGCGCTTGACGCAGCCTTCCTCGCCGAAGCGGTCGCACGCGCTGAGGTCCGGCGACGGTGGCGGCGCGAGCGTGGGGGCCGCCGTCGGCGCCGACAGGCTGAGCGGACCCGGAGCGAGCGTGGGCCGGGTCGTCAGGCTCGGGAGCGGGGTCGGGCTAGAGCTGACGATGGTCCCGCCGCCGCATGCGGAGATCGCGACAGATAGCAGGACGGCCAGCCCCGCTGTGGCCCGCCGAGGGCCCCCGCGCGGCTGGGGGACCACCCGACCGTAGGGCACCGAGGAACGAATAGGACGAGCAAGAGAGCCGTGAGGCCCGTAGGGAGGGTGGTGGTCCCAGCCGCGAAGAGAGGGTTTCGGCGGGCGCGCGGGGCTGGCCGTCCTGCTTCGCTGCCTTGTCAGTTCGGCTTCGCCCCGACCGGCATCCGCTGCTCGATCGTCTTCGCATACTCCTGCTTCAGGAACTCGACGCCGCCCTCGCGGACGTCCACGAACACGACGTCGCCCTCCGCGAACGTCCCGCTGAGCAGCCGCTGCGCGAGCGGGTCGAGGACGAGCCGCTGGATCGCTCGCCGGATCGGGCGCGCGCCGAAGACCGGATCGAAGCCCTCTCGCACGATGAGCGACTTCACCGATGGAGAGAGCTCGATGCCGATCTTCCGCTCGGCGAGACGCCGCGCGAGGATCTGCGTCTCCTTCTCCACGACCTCCATGAGCTGCGGCTCCGTGAGGCGGCGGAAGAACACGATCTCGTCGATGCGGTTGAGGAACTCCGGGCGGAAGTGGCCGCGCAGTGCGTCCATGACGTGGCGCCGCATCGTCTCCTCGTCGACGCCGGGCTCCGTGAGGAACGTCGAGCCGACGTTGCTGGTCATGATCACGACCGTGTTCTTGAAGTCCACGGTCCGGCCGTGGCCGTCGGTGAGGCGGCCGTCGTCGAGCACCTGCAGCAGGACGTTGAAGACGTCGTTGTGAGCCTTCTCGATCTCGTCGAGCAGGATCACCGAGTACGGACGCCGCCGGACCGCTTCCGTCAGCTGGCCGCCCTCGTCGTATCCGACGTAGCCGGGCGGCGCGCCGACGAGCCGCGAGACGGTGTGCTTCTCCATGTACTCGCTCATGTCGAGCCGGATCATCGCCTTCTCGTCGTCGAACAGGAACTCCGCGAGCGCCTTCGCGAGCAGCGTCTTGCCGACGCCGGTCGGTCCGAGGAACAGGAACGACGACAGCGGGCGGTGGGGATCCTGCAGCCCCGCGCGGGCGCGGCGAACGGCGTTCGACACCGCCGTGACCGCCTCGTCCTGGCCGACGACGCGGTCGTGCAGCCGCTCCTCCATGCGCAGGAGCTTCTGCACCTCGCCCTCGAGGAGCTTCGTCACGGGGATGTGCGTCCAGCGCGAGACGACCTCGGCGATGTCCTCGGGCGTGACCTCCTCGGCGAGGAGCTTGCGGCCCTGCTGCATCTCCTTGAGGCGCGCGTCGGCCTGCTGGACCTCGCGCTCGAGCTGCGCGAGCGTCCCGTACTTCAGCTCGGCCGCCTTCGCGTAGTCGGCCGCGCGCTCGGCCTTCTCGATCTCCATGCGCACCGACTCGAGGCGGGACTTCTTCTCGCGGATCTCGGTGATCGCGGCCTTC
>JACPEQ010000150.1 GCA_016183435.1 Chloroflexota bacterium | reverse complement strand
TTCCGGCCCGTCGGCGACGGCACGCTCCTGCGCGCGGGCATGACGATCCGGACGGGAGAGAGCTCCTACGCCGTGCTGACGTACTTCGAGGGCTCCACCGTCTCGATCGAGCCGAACACGACGCTTGTGATCGAGGCGCTCGAGGCGAACCCCGACGGCAGCACCGTGATCTCGATGCAGCAGCAGGCCGGGCGCACGTGGCACTCCGTCACCAAGCTGCTGAACCAAGGCTCGAAGTACGAGGTCAAGACCCCGACCCTCACGGCGACCGTGCGAGGCACCGCGTTCGAGGTCGGCGTGGAGCAGGACACGGCCACGGGCGAGGTCGTCTCCAGGGTCGTCACCACGGAGGGCGCGGTCGGCGCATCGAAGCCGGCGACGGCCGCCGAGCCCGCGCCGCCCGAAGTGATCGTCCCCGCCGGCTTCCAGGCGACCGCGAGAGCGGCCGAGCCGGTCGCTCCGCCCGAGCCCGCGCCCGAGCCCGAGCGGAAGGTGACCGTCACCGTCGGCACGTCGAACGCGGTCGTGGTCGACCCGCTCGGCCGCGCCAACGGGGAGAGGGACGGCAAGCTCATCCTGCAGACGCCCGGCGCGAAGGTGACGAAGGTGGACGGCAAGCTCGTGGTGACGCTGCCGAAGATCTCCGACGGGAAGATCTCCACGGTGCTCTCGCCGGCGTCGCGCGCCGACACGCGGGAGCAGGCCGCGCCGGTGAGCGTCGTCACCGTCGTCTCCGAGAGGGGCAGGGGTGACACCCGCAGCGAGGAGACCGTGCAGCTGCCCGCGAACGCGAGCGCCCCCGCGGTGGTCACGGGCGTCGAGGTGAAGCGGAGCGACTCCGCGCAGCCTGCCGAGGTCCGCGTGCTGGCGCCGAGCGAGAGGCAGAACGCACCCGCGCCGAAGCTCACCGAGCCGCAGAAGCCGCCCGAGGCCCCGAAGCCCGAGCTGCTTCCCGCACCCGAGAAGAAGAACGAGCCCGGCACGAGCGAGGGCGGCAACGGCGCGAAGGTGAGCGGTGTCGTCGACGTCTTCGTGAGGTCGACGCTGCCGCCGCTCTCGGTCGAGGCGGCCGCGAAGCGCGCCGAGGAGTCCCGCAAGGCGGAGGAGAGGGCCAAGGAGGAGGCCGCCAAGCGTGAGGAGCAGCGGCGCCGGGAGAACGACCAGCGCGCCGAGGGGGCGCGCAAGGCCGAGGAGAGGGCGAAGGAAGAGGCGGCGAGGCTCTCCGACGAGCGCCGCAGGGCCGAAGAGAAGGCCAAGGAAGAGATCTCGAAGAAGGAAGAGGCCGCAAAGAAGGACACGTCGCCCGGCCCGGTCGGCGGCGGCAGCGTGGTGCAGGAGATCCTGAAGGTGATCGCGCCCGCCGTGGACACCGCGAAGGAGGCCGAGAAGAAGGTCGGCGAAGCGCGCAAGGCCGAGGACAAGGCGAAGGATGAGGCCGCGAGGCTCTCCGACGAGCGCCGCAAGGCCGAGGACGCCAAGCGTCAGGACGACATCAAGCGCGCCGAGGAGCAGCGCAAGCAGGCGGACCAGAACGCCGAAGAGCTGCGGAAGGCCGAGGACAAGGCGAAGCAGGAGTCCGCGAAGGATCTCGAGCGCGTGCGCTCGATCGAGGCGAAGGCCCGCGAGCAGACGCAGAAGCTCGAGACGGACAAGCGGCGCGAGGCCGAGAAGCTCATCGAGGAGTTCCGCAAGTCCGAGGACAAGGCGCGCGAGGAGGCCACGAAGCGCCTCGAGGACCAGCGCAAGGGCGAGGAGCGGGCCAAGGAAGAGGCCGAGCGCAAGCTCACGGAGCTCCGCCAGGCTCAGGAGCGGTCCAAGGAAGAGGCTGCGCGGGCCGCGGAAGAGCGTCAGCGCGACGACCAGCGCAAGTCCGAGGAGCGCACGCGGCAGCAGCGGAGCACGAGCGGCTTCGTTCCCCAGGTGCAGGACCTCGATCCGCTGCCGGGTCGTCGGGGCGAGCGAGGGGATCCAGGCCGCTAAGGCACGGTCAGCGCAGCGGCGTGACCCTGGGGACCTTCCCAGACTTCCGGTCACGGTCCCACGTCATGTAGTGCTTGTGGCAGAAACCGCGGCCCCGATGCGGGTCGTCGCAGCCATTCACGACGCATCGCTCGGGTGCCTTGGTGACGATCCCGGACCACGGTCCGTGCTTGACATGCTGCATCACCGTTCAAGAAGAGAGGCGAACCGCTCGGGTGGGTTCATCCCGGTGCAGACGCTCGATCCGCTGCCGACGATCGCGGCCGAGGCGACTCAGGCCGCTAGCGCGCGCGATCACCGCAACGCTTTTGACTGGCGACGCCGGGGGTACGATCCCCGACTGAGGGGTCCACAACCCCTAGTGCTGCCATTACACCAGCGTCGCCAAGGGGACCGACTCCGAACGGAGCGGCCTCTTCATTTTATGGGTTGACACGCGTGCAGACCAGACCGATATCGATAGCGTGGTTCATGAGGCCGAGATCTACTGGCTCGCTGGACTGCTCGAAGGCGAAGGATCCTTCCTCGCCGGCCCACCATCCAGCCCGAACTGCCCACGCATCCAACTGGCGATGACCGACCGAGACGTTGTCGAGCACGCGGCTCGTCTGTTTGACCGCCCGGTGTGGCGCAGCGATCGCGGGGCTGCGATCGGCTACAAGCCGGCCTTCCTGACCGCGGTCAAGGGAGCCGCCGCCGTTCAGATCATGACCGCGCTCCGGCCGGTAATGGGCGAGAGACGGCGGCTGCAGATAGACCGTGCGCTCGAACGTCCACATAACTCTCGCATGCGCTGGTACCGACGCGCACGGTCGTGTGCCGTCAGTGCCTGTCCGCGTCCCGTCAGGGTACGGGGCCTCTGCAGGACGCACTACCACGCGTGGTGGAAGTTGAGCAGGCGCGGCAAGCCTTCGCGGTATCCGCCGGTCGAGCCTCCCGCACCTGCGGGAATAGGGACCGTCGATGCGTTGACAACGCCCGCATCCGGAACGACTACCTCCGATGCATGGCTCGCGGGACTCTTGGAAGGCGAGGGGACCTTTGAAGCCCATGCGCAGGGGGCGTTCCGGTATCCGCGGATCGCGCTCTCGATGTGCGATGAAGACGTGGTCGTCCGCGCTTCGGAGCTCATTGGCTCGAAGAGCGTGTGGCGACAGGAGCCGCGCGAACCGGGGTGGAGTCCCACGTTCGGGACCGCCATCACTGGAGCGCGTGCTGCAGACTTGATGTCCGCGCTGGTGCCGTACATGGGCGAGCGGCGGGCGAGCGAGATCTCCGGGGCGCTCGGCGCGTATCGGCCGATCCGCGTCGGCCCATTCCCGGCGACGTGCGTCGTCCCCGCGTGCGGTGCGGCGCATGAGGCACGCGGCCTCTGCCACCGCCACCACATGCAATGGTGGCGTGACACGCGCCGTGCCCGCCTCCCGAGGGTCGTGCCCTTGCACTGACCTCTCGTGTCCGTCGCCCGGATCATCTCCCGCTCTTGCGCGTCGCGTCGGCATAGAGGTTCCGCACCATCGCCGCGGCGGGATGGAACTCGCCGACCTCGAGGTACACGGTCCAGACCGTGACCGCCTCGGCGTGCTTCCCCTGCGTGTAGAGCACCAGCCCCTTCAGGAACAGCGCGTCCGCGTCGCGTGGCCGGATGGCGAGCACGCGGTCGGCCGCCAGGAGCGCCCCGTCCATCGAGCCGGATCGGAACAGGAGGATGCCGAGCCCGTTCAGCGCCGGCACGTTCTCGGCGTCGAGCGTCAGGACCGCGCGGTACTGCTCCGCGGCATCGGCGGCTCGTCCTTCGTCCTCGTATCGGTCGGCGAGCGCCAGGCGCGTCGGGATGTCGCTCGGTGTCTCCCGGATCCTCGCCTCGAGCGCGGCGGTCGACGGGCCCGCGCCCGGCACGGTCCCGGTGATCGTCTCGCCGGGTGCGCGGTCGCCCGCGGACGCCGGCAGCAGCGCCACCACGAGCACGGTCGCGGTACCGGCGAGCAGCGCGGCGACGATGAACGTGCGCACCGGCGCCCGCGGCGCGGGCTGGTCCGATGTCGCGAACGCGGAGGCCTCGATGCGTCGGCGCAGGCGGACCTCGTCGGCGGCATCGATGGTCCCCGCGGCCCGCGCGAACTCGAGGTCACGCAGCGAGCTGACCGCGCGCGCGACGTCGTCGCGCTCGTCGGGCCGCTCCTCCGGCCAGGGCACGCGGCCCAGCAGCGGACGCAGCGCGAGGAACCCGCCGCCGATCAGCGCGGCCACCAGCACCAGCGCCTCGGTCACTCGACGGCCTCCTCGGCGATCTCGCGCTCGCGCAGCGCGCGCAGCTGCTCGGGCGACGGCGATCCCGCCACGGGCGGCGTGCGCCCCAGTCGCAGCCACGCGACGACGGCGCCGGCGATGAGCGCTACGACCGGAAGGACCCACACCGCGCCCCGCGCGTCGAGGAGCGGCGGCGACAGGATGATCCACTCCCCGTACGCGCGCCGGAACTCGTCGCGGACCTCGTCGTCCGTGCGACCCTGCGCGACGCGCTCCTCGATGAGCGCGCGCATCGCGCGGGCGGTGTCCGATGAGGAGTCCGCGACCGAGAGCCCCTGGCAGACCGGGCAGCGGAGCTCGGCGGCGATGCGCTCGACGCGCTGTGCCGGCGTCTCCGCGCGCGGCGCGCCCGCGACGATCACGGCGGCGGCCACCGCGAGGAACCCGATGACGATCGCGACGCGAGCCGTCATGTGACGCTCGCGACCGTCCCGCTCGGAGCCGCCACCGCCGAGCTGTGCCGGCGCCCGGGCGGGAGCGCCGCGATGACGGCGCCGAGCCCGACGATCGCTCCGCCGATCCACAGCCACGAGACCAGCGGGATCACCCTCACCTGGAGCGTGGCCCACGCGCGCGAGCGCGCGTCGTAGGCGGCGAGGATCGCGTAGACGTCGTCGCCCGCGGTGGAGCGGATGCCCGGCGAGCCGATCCCCGCGGTGGCGTTCGGGTAGTAGGTGAGCGCCGGCGCGAGCGCGGCGCCCGTCCCCCCGTCGAGGACGCGCAGGTCGGCGACGACCTGCGTGCGCTGTGGATCGACGACGTCGCGCAGCCCGTCGAACACGATCGTCCGTCCCGCGACCTGCATCGACCCGCCCGGCGCGAGCGTGGCCTCCGCCTCGGCGGCCTGCGCCTGGCTGGAGACGACGGCCAGCGCGATGAGCGCGATGCCCACGTGCACGACGTACCCGCCGTAGCGGCGGCCGCTGCGGCGGAACAGGTTCACGAACGCGCCGGCGGCGGTCTCGCCGTGGAGCGTCCGTCGCGCGCGGACACCTCGCATCACCTCCTGCGCGACCGTCGCGACCACGAACGCCGCGAGCGCGTAGCCGAGGACGGCGGCGGCACCGCGCAGACCGACGGCGAGCGCGAGCAGCGCGCCGGCACCGGCCACGACGACGGGCGCCGCGAACTGCCGCTCCAGCGTCGCGCGAGAGGCGCCGTGCCACGGGAGCTGCGGGCCGACGCCCATGAGGAACAGCAGCGCGAGCGCGATGGGCACCTCGACGCGGTCGAAGTACGGCGAGCCGATCGAGAGCTGCGCGCCGCTGATCGCCTCGACGACCAGCGGATAGAGCGTCCCGAGCAGCACCGTGAGCGTGGCCGCGACGAACAGGACGTTCTGGAAGAGGAACACCGCCTCGCGCGAGAGCGGGACTCCCACCGGCCCGCTGTCCGCCAGACGCGGCGCGCGCCACAGCAGCAGCCCGACCGAGAACGCCAGCACCGCGGCGAGGTAGCCCAGGAGGAGCGGCCCGATCGCGGACTGCGTGAACGAGTGCACGGAGTTCACGACGCCGCTGCGCGTGAGGAAGGTCCCGAGGATGGTCAGCGCGAACGCGCCGATGACCAGGGCGACGTTCCACGTGCGCAGCATCCGCCGCTTCTCCTCGACCATGACCGAGTGCAGGTACGCCGTGGCGACGAGCCACGGCATGATCGCGGCGTTCTCGACCGGGTCCCACGCCCAGTAGCCGCCCCAGCCCAGCACGGCGTAGGACCACCACGCTCCGGCGACGATGCCCACGCCGAGCAGCGCCCAGGCGACGAGCGCCGAGCGCCGCGTCGCGACGATCCAGCGGTCGCCGCCCTCGCCGAGGATCAACGAGGCGACGGCATACGCGAACGGCACCGAGAACAGGACGTATCCCAGATACAGCAGCGGCGGGTGCAGCCCCATGAGCCAGTGGTCCTGGAGGAGCGGGTTGGGCCCGCGGCCGTTCAGCGGCGCCGGATCGATGCGGACGAACGGGTCGGCCGCCGGCGAGACCACCAGGAACAGGAAGAACGCGAGCATGGCGAACATCACGGCGAGCGCGGTGGTCGCGAGGCGGGGGATCTCGCGTGTGCCACGCCAGGCGACGTACGCGACCGCGCCCGCCAGGATCGTCGTCCACAGCAGGATCGACCCCTCCAGGGCGGCCCACAGCGAGATCGCGCTGAAGTACGCGGGCGTCTCGAGGGCGTTGTTCAGCGCGACGTAGCGGATCGTGAAGTCGTGCGCGAGCAGCGCGGCGGCCATCGAGAGCGACGCCGCGACCACGAGAACGAAGGCGGCGAGCGCGCTCCAGCGGGCGCTCTGCAGCGCGCGGCCGTCGCGCTCCCGCGCGGCGTACGCGGAGGCCAGGAGCCCCCACAGGGCCAGCGCCAGGGCCGCGCGCAAGGCGCCGCCGCCGACGTCGGCGAAGGTCATGGCGTCCTGTGCGGCGGTGTGCGGCTCGGGCTCGGCGGGACGTACACCTCGTCATGCTTCGCGATCACCTGCGTCGCGCGGAACGACAGGTCGGTCGCGAAGAAGCCTTCGACGACCGCGCCGGCGCCCTCGCGCAGCAGCGCGGGCGGGGCGCCCTTGCCGACCACGACGGTGCGGGTCACGCCGTCGGTGAGGATGAAGCGCAGGTCGCGCGAGGTCGGCTCGTAGCGCAGCGTGCCGGGCTCGACCTGCCCGCCCAGGCGCACGGAGGCGCCGGGCGCGATCTTGCGCTCCTGCGCCTCCGTCGGCGTGAGGTAGTAGACCGCCGACGTGTTCAGGTTCTGGAACGCGACGTAGCCGATGGCCACCGCGATCGCGAGCGCGGTGAGCGCTAGGAGGCGGCGCTCGCCGATCCCGGCCTGGCGGCGCGGCCTAGCGACGGACACGGAGCGAGATCACGTACGCCGCGAGCGAGCCCCACACGATCGCGTAGGCGGCGACGATGAAGCCGGCGTTGCTCTCCATTACGCGCCTCGCGCGTCGAGCACGCGCTCCTGCCGGGAGGTCTCGAGGGCGACGCGCGCGACCATGAGCCACGCGCAGATCAGCGTGAAGGCGAGGACGCTCACGATCAGCGTCGCGAGCATGCGACCGTCCATGGCGGGACCGTCCGGCCGCAGCACCGTCGGAAGCTGATGCAGCGCGTTCATCCACGTCACCGACAGGTGCACGATCGGGATGTTCACCACGGCGACGACCCCGATGACCGCCGCGCGGGTGGCGCGTCCCTCGACGTCGGCGGAGAGGCTGCGCAGCAGCAGGTAGCCCACGTACATCACGAACATGACCGCGGTCGTGATCAGGCGCGGCTCCCAGGTCCACCAGACGCCCCACGTCGGCTTCGCCCAGATCGAGCCGGCGACCAGCGCGAGGCCGGTGAACAGCACGCCGATCTCGGCCGAGGCCACGGCGATCGCGTCGAAGATCCGCCGCCTCGTCCACAGCCAGCCGGCGCTCGCGACGAAGACGATCGCGAACGCGAGGTACGCCGTCCACGCGGACGGGACGTGCACATACATGATCCGCTGGACCTCGCCCTGGTTCGCATCGGGCGGCGCCCAGACGAGCGCCATGACGCTCGCGACGAGGGCACCGGCGAGGCTGGCCAGCCCGAGGCTCAAACGGATCCACGACGCAGAGGATCCGCGGAGGGCTGTCGTGGTCATTCGATGGCCGTCCCTGCGATGGTAAGGCCCAGGACCGCGTACACCAGCGCGATCGCGAGGAGCAGGCCGGACCACGCGAGCGACCCCGTGGCGTCACCCGAGAGCGCGAGCCCGAGCGCGTTCGTCGCCGCGACCAGCTGCGGCAAGAGCGCCGGGACCGCGAGGACCGGCACGAGCGCGGCGCGGCCGCGGAGACGCAGCGTCAGCGCGACGTCGATGATGACGACGGCCGGCAGCGCGATGACGCCGAGCGCGACCGCGACGAGCGCGTGTCCCGGCAGCGCGAGGGTGAGATCGAGCAGCGCGATCTGCAGCACGCCGCCCACCAGCCCGACGGCCGCGATCGTCGCAGCGAGCGCGATCAGCTTGCCCGCGTACAGGGCGTCCCGGCCGCCGGGGAGCGCGAGGACGGCGTCGATGGCGTCGTCGGCGAGCTCGCGGTCGAACGACCTCGTCGTGACGACGATCGCCGCGAAGAGGAGCGCGATCCAGTAGAGGGCGGGCGCCACCGTGGTCTCGCGCGCCACCTGCGGGCCGACGACGATGCTCTCGATGAGGACGAGCGCCGCGACGAAGGTGACGGCCGTCGCGAAGCCGTCGGGATGCCTCGCGTCGGCGCGCAGCTCGCGGGCCGCGACGAGCCAGGCGCCCCTCATGCGGCCCGGCCGTCGTCGATGCGGTAGATGCGACCGGCGATCTCGTCCAGGTCCGCGTGACCGTGCGACGCGACCAGCACCGCGTCGCCGCGATCACGCGCGCTCGCGAGCGACGCGTGCACGAGGGCGACCGCCGCGTCATCGAGCTCGGCGAACGGCTCGTCGAGCAGCGTGAGCCCGCACCACTCCGTGTCGAGGCGCGCGAGCGAGGCTCGCCGGCGCTGTCCCGCGGACAGCCGCTCCACCGGCCGGTCCGCGTCGGCCGAAAGACCCCAGCGCCCGATCGCTCCGCCGATGCGCGCCTCGCGCGCGCCGCCGACGCCGAGGGCCGCCGAGTACGCAGGCGCTCGTGACGTCCGGCCGCGGAGCTCGGTGAAGAAGCGCAGGTTCTCGCGCACGGTCAGTCCGTGGAGCATCTGCGGTCGATGTCCCAGATACAGGAGGTCGAACGGGACCTCGCACGTGCCGCGCGCGAGCGGGACGAGCCCGGCGAGCGCGCGGAGCGCCGTCGTTTTGCCAGCGCCGTTGGGACCGCGGAGGACGGTGACGCCCGGGCCGACCTCGAGGTCGAGGTCGCGCAGCACCGCGCGATCGCCGAGGATCACCGTGGCGCCGCGTAATGCCGTGATCATGGCCGGGGGGTGTGCGGGGGGCTTGCCCCCCGCATAGGCTCCACGACCGAATGATGAGGCGCCTGTTGGCCCTGTGCGTGGCCATGGCGGTCGTGACGATCGCGTGCGAGGAGCCGCCGGCGACCGAGCCGGTGGCCCGGGGACGCCAGCTCTTTCGCAAGCTGGACTGTGGCCGCTGCCACTTCATCGACGGTCAGGGTGGCCGGGTCGCCCCGGAGCTCACCCATATCGGGACGGTGGCCGACACGCGGAAGGCCGGGGCGACCGACGAGGAGTACATCCGGGAGTCGATCGTCTCGCCCGGGGCGTACATCGTGCCGGGCTTCAACGACGTCATGCCCCGCGGGCTGGCGCGGACGCTCTCGGCGAAGGACCTGGATGCGCTCATCCTGTTCCTTCGCACTCACGAATAGGTGCACCCGGCGGCCCGCAACGGTCCGGGCGGTGCTCGCTAAGAGCCCGCGGTACTGACCTCCCGCGCGCGCACCAGCTGAGGCCAGCGCCGGCGCACGGCCGACGCGATCCCCTCCGCGTCGAGCCCGAAGTGGTGACGCCACAGCTTCTGCGCCCCGTGGTCCACCCACTCGTCCGGCACGCCGAGGATCTCGAGCTCGGCGCGGGCGCCACGGTCTACGAGCAGCTCGCTCACCGCCGATCCGAACCCGCCCGCGACGGCATGCTCCTCGACGGTGACGATCCGCGGCGTGCGCGCGGCCAGCGCGAGGATCCGCTCAGCGTCGAGCGGCTTGGCGAAGCGCGCGTTCACGACCGTCGCCTCGATGCCGTCGGCCCCCAGGGCCTCGGCCGCGGCCAGCGCAGCGGCGGCGACGGCGCCGTAGGCGAGGATGACGACCCCGCCGGGAGCACCTTCGCGCAGGGTCTCGCAGATGCCGATCGGCAGCTCTTGGACCGGCTCCGAGAGCGACGCACCGACGCCACTGCCGCGCGGGTAACGCAGCGCGATCGGCCCGCGTCCCTGCGCGGCATGGCGGACCGCGGTCCACACCATGTGCCGCAGCTCGCCCTCGTCCTTCGGCGCCATGAGCACGAAGCCCGGGAGCGGCCGCAGGTAGGCGATGTCGAAGAGGCCCTGGTGGGTGCGGCCGTCGTCGCCGACGATCCCCGCGCGGTCGAGGGCGAAGACGACGGGCAGCTGCTGAACGGCGACGTCGTGCACGACCTGATCGAAGCCGCGCTGCAGGAACGTCGAGTAGATCGCCGCGATCGGCACGATCCCCTGGGTGGCGAGGCCCGCGGCGAACGTCACGGCGTGCTGCTCGCAGATGCCCACGTCGAAGACGCGACCCGGCATCTCGCGGAACAGCGGCGCCAGGCCGGTGCCCGACGGCATCGCGGCGGTGATGGCCACCACGCGCTCGTCGGCGTGCATCGCCTCGCGGACCGCGTCCGCGAACACCTTGGTGTACGTGGGGGCGGTCGCGGGGGACGCGCCGGCCGCCGAGACCCCGTGCCACTTCTCGTTGTCCTCTTCCGCCGGGGCGTAGCCGTGCCCCTTGCGCGTCTGCACGTGAACGAGGACCGGGCCCTCGCGGAAGTCGCGGGCGCGGTGGAGCACCTGCTCGACGGCGTGGAGGTCGTGCCCGCTCACGGGCCCGAGGTAGGTGAACCCGAGCTCCTCGAACAGCACGTTCGGCATGAGGATCGCCTTCAGGCCGGTCACGAAACGGCGGATGCTCTCCTCGGCGAGATCGCCCGCCGGGATGCGGTCGAGCACGGCTTCGGTCGCGTGGCGGAGCTCGCGATACGGGCGCGCGGTGCGCACCGCCTCGACGAGGCGCGACACGGCCGAGACCTGCGGGCGGTGCAGCTCGTCCGATGTCCGCAGCGCGTCGAACATGCGCGAGAGCGCGCCGACGTTGGGCGAGATGCTCATCCCGTTGTCGTTGAGGACGACGATCATGCGGGTCTTGGCGTGGCCGACGTTGTTCAGCGCCTCGAAGGCCATCCCGGCGGTCAGCGCGCCGTCGCCGATGACCGCGACGACGTGGTGCTGCTCGCCCTTGAGGTCGCGCGCGACGGCCATGCCGTGCGCCGCGGAGATGGAGGTCCCGGCGTGCCCGGCGCCGAACTGGTCGTGCTCAGACTCGGTGCGCACCAGGAACCCGGACATCCCGCCGAACTGGCGCAGCGTGTCGAAGCGCTCCCTTCGGCCCGTGAGGAGCTTGTGGACGTATGCCTGGTGCCCGGTGTCCCACACCAGCTTGTCGCGAGGCGAGTCGAAGACGCGGTGCAGCGCGACGGTGAGCTCGGTCGCGCCGAGGCTCGAGGAGATGTGGCCGCCGGTCCGCTGCACCGCCTCGACAGTGAACGCGCGGATCTCCGCGCACAGGGTCACCAGCTCGTCCTTGGTCAGGGAGCGCAGGTCCTGCGGCGAGCGGATGCGCTCCAGAACGGCCATCAGCGACATGCTAGTTGCGCACTGGGTCACGTTCGTCTCGGGACCGAGACGGCGCTAGGGTGCGTTGTGTGATGGAGGGACGGGCCGTCGTTGTGACCGGCGGCACCGGGATCCTCGGCGAGGCCGTCGTCCGCCGCTACCTCGACGCGGG
>JACPEQ010000153.1 GCA_016183435.1 Chloroflexota bacterium | reverse complement strand
CGTCACCGGCGAGTGCAAGATCCCCGAGGGCACCGAGATGGTCATGCCCGGCGACAACGTCAACCTCGAGGTCGAGATCATCACCCCGGTGGCCATCGAGGCCGGGCTGCGCTTCGCCATCCGCGAGGGCGGCCACACCGTCGGCGCCGGCGTGGTGACGAAGGTGGCTGAGTAGCGATGGCGAAGGACAACCGCCCGATCCTCACGCTGGCATGCACGATCTGCCGGTCGCGCAGCTACGCGACGACGAAGAACCGGAAGAACGATCCCGACCGGGTGGAGCTCAGCAAGTTCTGCCCGCGATGCCGCAAGCACACCGCGCATCGGGAGACGCGGTAGAAGCGAATACGGCAGTAGCTCAATTGGCAGAGCACTGGTCTCCAAAACCAGGGGTTGAGAGTTCGAGTCTCTCCTGCCGTGCAGGGAAGAAGAGGAACGTGAACGAATGGCGACGAAAGTGAGAGAAGCGACGGGGCGGCCGCAGGGCAGCGTCGTCCGGTTCTCGCAGGAGGCCTGGCAGGAGCTGAGCAAGGTGACCTGGCCGACGCGGGAGACCGTGATCCGGTTCACGGCGCTCGTGCTGATCATCTCGACGCTGATCGCCGTGTACATCTTCGGAGTGGACAACTTCTTCACGGCGGTCATTACGAAGGGCCTTCTCGGGGCGCCGACGGCGACGCCAGCGCCATAGGGGAGCGGAAGTGGAAGAAGAGCAGGACAAGAGGGAAGAGACCGAGGTGACCGACGAGGTCACCGACGATGTCACCGAGCAGGACGCCGCCAAGCTCTCGGACGAGGCCGCGGCGGAGGCCGCGCGTGCCTTCCTGGGCACGTTCGAGCCCGAGCCCGAGGTCGATGTCGAGGAGGCGAAGCAGGTGCTCCGCCGCGCCGGCGTTGCCGAGGCGGAGCGGCCGGCGGAAGAGCCCGAGGCCGAGCCGGCACGCGTGGAGGAGCCGGCCGCCGCGGCCACGGCCGTCGAGGCACCGCCCGCGGCACCCGAGGCCGACACCGGCCGGCGCTGGTACGTGATCCACACGTACTCGGGCTACGAGAACAAGGTGAAGGCGAACCTCGAGCACCGCATCCAGTCCATGGACATGGGCGACAAGATCTTCCAGGTCCTCGTCCCGACCGAGGAGGAGATCGAGATCAAGAACGGGAAGCGCCAGGCCGTCGAGCGGAAGGTCTTCCCGGGCTACGTCCTCGTCGAGATGAACATGAGCGACGACTCGTGGTACGTCGTGCGCAACACACCGGGTGTCACGAGCTTCGTCGGGTCGGGCAACAAGCCGACCCCGCTGACGGACGCCGAGGTCAAGCAGATCCTCCGTCAGATCAAGATGGACGCGCCGAAGTACAAGGTCGCGTTCACGAAGGGCGAGGCGGTGCGCGTCGTCGACGGCCCCTTCACCGACCTGCACGGCGTCGTGGACGAGGTCAACCCCGAGCGCAACAAGGTGAAGGTGCTGGTCTCCATCTTCGGCCGTGAGACACCGGTGGAGCTGGACTTCCTGCAGATAGAGAAGCTGGTCAAGTAGCCCACCAGGGGTGGAAGGGGGCGGAGCCCCCTGCGAAGAACAGGCGAAGTTGGTGAAGTGATGGCGAAGAAGATCAAGGCCGTCGTGAAGGTCCAGATCCCGGCGGGCAAGGCCACGGCGGCGCCCCCGGTCGGTACGGCGCTCGGCCCCCACGGCATCAACATGGGCGCGTTCATCAAGGAGTACAACGAGAAGACGGCGGCCATGACCGGCAGCGTCGTGCCGGTCGTCGTCACGGTGTTCGAGGACCGCTCCTTCACGTTCGTCACGAAGAGCCCCCCGGCCGCGGACCTCATCCGCAAGGAGGCCGGGATCGAGAAGGGCTCGCCGGCGCCGAACAAGAGCGTCGTCGGGAAGATCACGCAGGCGCAGATCCGCAAGATCGCGGAGATGAAGAAGAACGACCTCAACGCGAACTCGGTGGAGTCCGCGATGAAGATGGTCGAGGGGACGGCCCGCAGCATGGGCGTCGAGGTGGGGGCATGACGCAGCGACACAGCAGGCGCTACACCGAGCTCGCGAAGCAGGTCGAGGCCGGCAAGGAGCACACCCCGGCCGAGGCCGTGAAGCTCGTGAAGGCGACGTCGAACGCGAAGTTCGACGAGACCGTCGAGCTGCACCTGCGCATGGGCGTCGACCCCAAGCACGCGGACCAGGTCGTCCGCGGCGCGGCGGTCCTCCCGCACGGCACCGGCAAGACCGTCCGCGTCATCGCGTTCGCCCAGGCCGACAAGGCCCGCGACGCCAAGGCGGCGGGCGCCTACGAGGTCGGCACGGACGACCTCGCCAAGAAGATCGAGGGTGGCTGGCTCGACTTCGACGTCGCGATCGCGACGCCGGACGTCATGGGCATCGTCGGCCGGCTCGGCCGCGTCCTCGGCCCGCGCGGGCTCATGCCGAACCCGAAGTCCGGCACGGTGACGTTCGACGTGACGAAGGCGGTCCGCGACGCGAAGGCCGGCCGGATCGAGTTCCGCGTCGACAAGACCGGCGTCGTGCACACGCTCGTCGGCAAGTCGTCGTTCGAGGAGAAGGCGCTCCTCGAGAACCTCGCGCAGGTCATGGACGCGGTGAACCGCGCCCGGCCGAGCGGGGTGAAGGGGACGTACATCCGGTCCGCGCATCTGGCCAGCTCGCAGGGACCGAGCGTGAAGCTCGACCTCGGGGAGACGCTCGCACTGGCCGGTCGCGCCCAGGGCTGATACGCTTTCCACTAACTGAATACGCGCCTGAGAAGCAGGTGCCCTCACCGAGAGGGGAGGGACTGATCGGGACCGAGTCCCGGCCGGCGGAGGCGAAGTCACCGAAAGGGAGCTTTCGAGGTCTTCGTGTCCGTCGGGACGCGGAGACCTTTTTTGCTGTCCCGCATTGCGCGGGAGCGCATTGAAGGCTCCGCATTGCGCGGGAGCGCATCAAAAGGAGGCATATGGCCAAGGTCAAGACGGGTCCCAAGGTGAAGCGAAAGGGCGGCGGGGTCGCGGCCAAGCGTGAGAAGGTGGGCGCGCTCGCGGAGCACCTGACCGGCTCGTCCGCGATCGTCGTCACGGAGTATCGCGGGCTGACGGTCGGGGAGCTGCAGGACCTGCGGCGGAAGCTGCGGGCCAAGGGTGTCGACTACCACGTCGTGAAGAACACCCTCTTCTCCCGCGCCGCGGCCGACGCTGGGCGCGAGGCGATCAAGCCGCTCCTGACCGGTCCGACGGCGATCGCCGTCCCGGCCAAGGGTCAGAAGATCGACGAGGTCGACATGGCGCGCAGCCTCGTCGACGAGCTCCGCACGTTCAAGGCGCTCAAGGTCACTGGAGCCCTGGTGGGCGAGCGCGCGTTCGGCCCGGACGAGGTCACCGCGCTGTCGAAGCTGCCCGGGCGGCCGCAGCTGCAGGCGATGCTCATCGGCACGCTCGAGGCTCCGCTGGCGACCCTCACCCGGACGCTCGGCGCTCCGTTCTCGCAGCTCATCCACGTGCTCACAGCTCGCGGCGCAGCCGCGTAACACGAAAGGGAGACAGACGATGGCGACCGCAACCGAGAAGTTCGAGAAGCTCGCCGGCGAGCTCGAGTCCTGGTCGATCATGGAGATCGCCGAGTTCGGCAAGTTCCTCCAGGACCGCTGGGGCGTCTCCGCGGCCCCGGTCGCCGTGGCCGCCGCGCCCGCGGCCGGCGGTGGCGCCGCCGCTCCGTCCGCCGAGGAGGAGAAGACCGAGTTCACCGTCGTCCTGAAGGAGGCGGGCGCGTCGAAGATCAACGTCATCAAGGCCGTCCGCGAGATCACCGGTCTGGGCCTCAAGGAGGCCAAGGATCTGGTCGATGGGGCGCCGAAGCCGGTCAAGGAGAGCATCGCCAAGGACGAGGCGAACACCATCAAGAAGAAGCTCGAGGACGCTGGGGCCACCGTCGAGATGAAGTAGTCGCTTCGCTCGTACACGCGTCGCTCGTTCTCGCGCGCCGGCCTGCGGGCCGTCGCTCTCGTCCTCGCTAGCGTGTAGGGCGCCTCGCCTGTCTGACACCAGGAACGGTGTCGTCAGGCTCGCTTGCCTGCCTGCTACCTGAGCGACCCCCTCGACGGGCTAGAGTCTCCCGTGCGAGACGGTCGGCCCCGACGGGGGAGCCAGGGTCGGCGGTATCGCGAAAGGTGCCGGACCGGGGCCGCAAGGTCCCGGTCTTGCTTTATCGCCGTCGGCTCGCTTCGCTCGCTCGCGGCGACCCGCTCGGACCGGCAAAGCCGGATCCTCGCTCGGGTCGCTTCGAACGCCCTCACTCAGGCCGGCAATCGTCCCCAGGCGATCCGCGCGAGCGCGAGCACCACGACCGCGAAACCGATCGACCAGGCGAACGCCGACACCACCGGCGCGCTGAAGTCCGTCCCCGACAACACCGCGTGCGCGAAGGTCGCGCCGAAAGCGGGATAGGACAGGCGGTGGATCCAGGACCACAGCGGCTGCGACATCTGCCGCTTCATCCACCCCGTCACCGCGACGAGGAGGTAGAGGTCCAGCGCGACCGTCCCCAAGCCGAGCGGCACGGCACCGTAGGTCACGTCGAACGGGACGATCAGGTCGATCGGCGCCACCCGGGCCGTCCGGTCGAGCAGCAGAGTGACGAGGTGCGCCCCGCCGAGCGGAACCCAGAGCACGGTGCTGAACGTGTGCAGCTCGCGCCACGCCCGGTTCGTCCCGATCCGGTCGAGGACGCTCGTGCGCAGCGCCACGCCCGAGAGCGTCGCGATGGCCAGGGCGAGGAACGCCGCGACCCCCGTCGTGCGGGCGATGAGCCAGAAGAGCAGGTCGGCCTGCGGGCTCACGCCAGCGCCCACCCGAGCGCGCGGCCCCCGAGGGCGCTCGGGGCCAGCGCCGAGCCGAGCAGGATCGCGGTCTTCGCCAGGACCTCCGCGTCGAGCGCGGTGCGGGCGAGCACCGAGGCCTCGCTCAGGTCCGTGACCGCCGGCGCTCCCGTTCGCGGGTCGATCAGATGGTGCTTGCCTTCGCCCCAGCGGCGCTTGGCCGTGCCGCTCGTCGCCGCGCCGTGATCGTCGAGGAGGAGCGTCCTCCCCCCGAACGCGACGGGCCAGCCTTCGCCGCTCGGCCCGCCACCGAGCGCGCGCAGGTCGCCGCCGCAGTTGGCGAGGCTGTTCGAGCCCATGCGCTCGACGGCTCGATCGGCGATCCAGCCTTTGGCCAGACCGCCGAGGTCGACCGCGGCGCCGCGCTCGAGCCTGGCGCGACCGGGTCTGACTTGAAGGAGGGCGGGGAGCGGCTCGAGCCCTCGGGGAGGACGGGAGACCTCGTCGAGGCATGCATGCGGGCTCTGAGGGACATCCCCGGCCGGGGAGGTCGCCAGCTCGCGGAACGTCCGGTCGTACCCGGCCTCGACGAGCGCGGGGAGGATCCCGACGTGGACCAGGCCGCCGGAAGCCTCGTACGCCGTGAGCGCTTCTCGCAGTAGCGTCTCCAGCTCAGATGAGACCTCGAGCCATTCGCCGGGCCGGGCGTTGAACCGGGAGAGCTCGCTCTCCGGATCGAATCTCGTGAGGCGGCGATGCAGGCCGTGGATCCACTCGGCGGTGGCGTCGAGCGGCTCGGCCGGAGCGAGCGCCCACAGCTCGCACTCCGCTCCCAGCGCCTCGAAGCGGAGCGACGCCGCCACCTTCATCTGGTGTGCGAGTGCATTCCCGTACCAGGCCGGTATGGGTCCGTACCAAGCTGGTACGCATCCACGTGCACGGCCGAGGCAGGTGAGTCGGAGTGCCCTTCACGGAGCCCGCGTGGATCAGGACCGTTCCGGTCCGGATCTGAACCACTTCGGTCCAGATCCACACGCTCGGTCAGAAGAGCACCTGCCAACGTCGTCCCCTCGCCGCTAGGAGACGTGCGTGCCGGTGATCGCGGGAAGCTCCGTCGCCCGGACGCCGGGCTGGATCTGGATGCGCCCGCCGGTGGGCGCAGGCCGCGCCGTCGGTGACGGCTTCACGACGGGCGGCTGCAGCGGCGCGCGGTCGTCCTTCGGGTGGCTCGCGACGTAGCCGGCAGAGGCGAGCAGGGTGACCACCGTCGCCGCGGTCGCCGCGAGCCGCAGCAGGACCGCGCGGGTCATCCGGCGGCGACCGCGATCATCGCCGAGCCGTTCCGCGAGACCGGCACGCGCGTGAACGCGAGCCGCTCGAAGCTCTCGTCGAGCACTTCGCGCGGGTCGACGCCGAGGTGCGAGTCGAGGATCTCCTGGTAGACGCTGCGGAAGTCCACCGTGTACTTCTGGTTGCCGGCGCGGTCGAGGTCCCTGAGGCTCGGCGCTTCGCCGTACAGCCCACCCTTGACCGGGTCGCCGATGAGCATCAGCGGTGCGGCTGTGCCGTGGTCGGTCCCGGCGCTCGCGTTCTCGCGGGGCCGGCGCCCGAACTCGGACCACGTCGCGACCATCACGCGGTCGGCCATCCCGTAGGCGCTGACGTCCTCGTAGAACGCGCTCACCGCTGAGTCGAGGTAGCCGAGCAGACCGTCGTGGCGTGCCTCCTGCGTGTAGTGCGTGTCGAATCCGCCGAGCGTCACATGGAGGATCTTCGCGCCGGTCCCGGTGACGATGAGCTCGGCCGCCAGCTGTAGCGCCGCGGCGAGCTGGTTCTTCGACGAGATCGGCAGGCGGACGTTGTCCGTGTACGTCGCCTTCGGGACGTACTTCGATGCCGCGGTCCGCAGCTGTGCGACCGTATCGCGCGCCGTGGCGACCGAGGTGTCGAACAACGCGCCGTAGATCCCGGGAGTGCTCGTGTACAGCGCGCCCGCGGCGCGCTCCATCTCGTCGCCGCCGACGAACTTGAAGCTCTGCCGCGCGTTGATGACAGTGAGCGTCGCCTCGAGGTCGCGGAGCGCGCCCGGGACGCCGGTCGCGCCGCAGGCGCAGCCGACGAGCGGGTGGCCGGCCGAGTCGTAGTTCTTCGCGATCGTCTTGCCGAGCCAGCCCTCGACCTGGCGGCGCGCCGGATCGCCCGTCTCCCAGACGCGGATCGAGTCGAAGTGCGACCCGCTCGGCCGTTCGTAGCCGACGCCCTGGACGATGGCGACCTTGCCCTGATCCCAGAGCGACTTGAGCCCGGTGAGCTGCTTGTTCAGGCCGAACGTCTGGTCGATCGGCATGGCGGCGTCGGCGGCCTTCGACAGGCGCGGACGCAGGTCACGGTACGCCCCGTCCCGCAGCGGGATGACCGTCTGCAGGCCGTCGTTCCCGCCGGCGAGCTGGACCATGACGAGGACGCGGTCGTTGGAGCGCCCGTCCTTCTTCGCCGCGTACACCGCGCGCGTGAAGACGTCGGGCACGGCGGCGTAGCCGGCGGCGAGGCCGGCAGCGCCCGCGCCGAACACGAGCCCGGCGCGCAGGAAGTCGCGGCGCGAGACCCTGTTGATGCCCACGTCAGCCACTTCTCACCACCTATTTCAGCTGGAACTCCGCGCAGCAGAGCACGACCGCCCAGCGCTTCCGGTCGTCGTTGACCGCGTTGAGCATCGCGAGCGTCTGCGGGCTGAGCGTGGAATCCAAGAACTGCGCATGCGCGTCCGACGCGCTCGGGACCTTCCGGGTCTGGTTGACCGCGGCCGTCGCGAAGTTGATGCGCGCGAGCATCGTGCTCGAGCTGATCCACGAGGCGTTCGACGGCCAGCCGCCGACGCTCGGCGGGTCGAACAGCACCTGGCCCATGGCCTCGCCGCTCGCCGGGGCCGTCTTCGCGAGCTGCGGGTTCTCGAGGGCCTTCGCCGTCGCCACCATGAAGTCGATCGGCGACCGCACCAACGCCCGGTACGCCCCGGGCGACGTGAACTCGGGACTCGTGAGGACGTCGTGCATGAGCGTGCGCATGTCGTGGCGGCTCTTCCGGAACCGCTCCGCGAAGCGCGTGACGGTCGCCTCCTCGATCTCGGGACCGACGAAGTGGAAGAGGACCTTGCGCGTGATGAAGGGCGCGACCGACTCCTGCTCCAGGATGCGGTCGAGGACGCTGTTCGTGTCCCACTTCCGCCTGACGCCGAGGAACGTGAGGTCCGGCCCGCCGTACGCGCGGCCGCGCTCGAACACCCCGGTCTTCACGGTGTCCGCCACGGGCGGGCGCGGCGGCGCGCTGCCGGTGCGCTTGATGGTGTCGGCGATCTGCGCGTCCACCATCGCCCTGGTGCGTGGCTCGCGCCAGCCGGCGAGCGCGCGGGACGCCGACCTCACGTCGTCCTCGGTGAAGCTCCCGCTGCCCATCGTGTAGAGCTCCATGAGCTCGCGCGCGTAGTTCTCGTTGGGGTTCGCACCCGTCGACTGCGAGAGATCGAGGTAGCGGAGCATCGCGGGATCGAGCGTGACCTCGTAGAGGATCGACCGCAGGTCGCGCAGGAAGAAGCGCCGCCACGTCCGCGCCTGCCAGTAGACGTACGGCGACTGCAGCCCGACCTTGCGGAAGTCGCTGGTGAAGTGGCCGTGCCAGAAGAGGGTCATGACCTCGGCGAACGGGGTGGGCGTCCTGATCGCCCAGTCCATCCACCAGCTCTGGAGGTCGACGACCCGTAGGCCCTTCGCCTGCGACGCGTCCTCGGCGCCGGCGAGGTCGGGCGGCTCGGCGGGCGGCGTCTCGATGAGGCGGTCGACGGTGCGCTGGTAGCCGTCGGCCAGCGCGATCTCGAGCTCGGCCGGCGTGTACCCGAAGCCGGTGCGCCGCAGGAGATGGGTGACGCGTGTCGCCTCGTCGCCGAGGGGGGAGACCCAGTCGAGCCCCGAGCGCTTCGCGACGGCCTCGGCCGTCAGCTGGGGCGCGTCCACCTCGACGGTCCGGCGAAGCCCCAGCAGGCGGGCGGCCGCGACGCCGGCACCGCCGGCGATCGCGGCTCCGAGCACCGCGCGCCGGTCGACAGGCGGGAGCGACCGCGTCCTGGGCTGCTTTTCCATCCCCATGCCGGAAGATACGCGCGAGCCTGCCTACTTGTGCGGCCTGCGGGCGCCCGGACGCCCGTCTTTACGGAGTTCTTGCGGGTGACAGGGCATGCCGTCGGTAGTGGGGCAATGCCCCATTACCATGCCGTCTGGGGTATTGACTACGGCGCCCGCAGTGCGAAACTGCTTCGTTCCGCCGCCATCTGCTACGATAGGCGCCTCTTGAGCTCCCCGCGTCCGCCGTTCAGCGCGCCCGTCGCGCCCCCAGCGTCCTTCAGCCGATAGCCACGCCTAGGAGGGCTTCATGACCTCGACCCTCGACCGAGTCCCCACGCCCCTGCGCGAACGGATGAACTTCGCTTCGCTGCCGGAGATGCTGCCCCTGCCGAACCTCATCCAGACGCAGATCGACTCCTTCAAGTGGTTCTGCGACGAAGGCCTGCAGGAGCTGTTCAACGAGATCTCGCCGATCCAGGACTTCACGGGGAAGAACCTCGACCTGAAGTTCTTGGACTACGAGTTCCGCGAGCCCAAGTACTCCGAAGAGGAGTGCCGCACGCGGGATCTCACCTACAGCCGGCCGCTGTGGGCGCGCGTGGAGCTCGTGAACAAGGAGACCGGTGAGGTCAACGAGCAGGACGTCTTCCTCGGCGACTTCCCCTGGATGACCGAGAAGGGCACGTTCGTCATCAACGGGGCCGAGCGGGTCGTGGTGAGCCAGCTGGTCCGGTCGCCCGGCGTGTACTTCACCGCCGTCGACGATCCGACCACCGGCCGCCGCCTGTTCTACGGGAAGCTCATCCCGAACCGCGGCGCATGGCTCGAGTTCGAGACCTCGAACAAGGACGTCATCTCGGTGAAGGTCGACCGCAAGCGCAAGCTGCCGGTCACCACGCTGCTGCGCGCGGTCGGCTACTCCACCAACGAGGAGATCTCCTCTCTCTTCACCGCCGTCGACAACGACCCCGAACACCAGTACATCTCCTCGACCCTCGAGCGCGACACGACGACGGACACCACCCAGGGGCTCGTCGAGGTCTACAAGCGCCTGCGCCCGGGCGACCCGCCGACGGTGGACAACGCGCGGAACCTGGTGAACTCGCTGTTCTTCAATTTCCGTCGCTACGACCTGGCGAAGGTCGGCCGCTACAAGCTGAACCGAAAGCTCGGCCTCGACCTCGACATGACACATCGAAGCCTGACGACGAGGTACACCCCCTGCCCGAAGCACGGGCAGCCGCCGCTCGAGGGTCACGACGACATCGTGCGGATCGTCGCTCGCATCGTCGAGCTGAACAACGGCAAGGGCTCCGCGGACGACATCGACCATCTCGGCAACCGCCGCGTGCGCGCGGTCGGCGAGCTCATCCAGGGCCAGTTCCGCGTCGGGCTGCTCCGCATGGAGCGCGTCGTGCGGGAGCGCATGTCCATCGTCGAGCCGGAAAAGGCGACGCCGAAGGAGCTCATCAACATCCGCCCGGTGGTCGCGTCGATCAAGGAGTTCTTCGGCGGGAGCCAGCTCTCGCAGTTCATGCAGCAGACGAACCCGCTCGACGAGCTCACCCACAAGCGCCGGCTCTCGGCCCTCGGCCCGGGCGGCCTGTCGCGCGAGCGTGCCGGGTTCGACGTGCGTGACGTCCACTACTCGCACTACGGCCGCATCTGCCCGATCGAGACGCCGGAAGGCCCGAACATCGGCCTCATCGGGTCCCTGGCGACGTACGCGCGCGTGAACGCATATGGGTTCATCGAGTCGCCGTACCGGCGCATCCTGAAGGAGAACGGGAAGGCGCGCGTCTCCGACGAGATCGTGTACCTCACCGCGGACGAGCAGGAGATGGCGACCATCGTCCAGGCGAACGCGCGCCTCGATGAGAAGGGGCATTTCCTCGACGAGCGCGTCCAGATCCACCGCGGGCCGAAGTACCACGAGGAGGCGCCCTTCAACGCGGACTACATGGACGTCTCGCCGAAGCAGATCGTCTCGGTGTCCGCGGCGCTCATCCCGTTCCTCGAGCACGACGACGCCAACCGCGCGCTGATGGGCTCGAACATGCAGCGCCAGGCCGTCCCGCTCATCAACCCGCAGGCGCCGATCGTCGGCACGGGCATCGAGCACCGCGCCGCGAAGGACTCGGGCCAGGTCGTCGTGTCGGCGAAGGCCGGCACCGTCCGCTCGGTCTCCGCCGCGGAGATCTACGTCGAGCAGGATGACGGCGAGGCCACGCGCTACCGCCTCCAGAAGTTCGTCCGCACGAACCAGGGCACGTGTTTCAACCAGCGCCCGGTCGTGCGGGTGGGGGACCACGTCGAGGAGAGCCAGGTCATCGCCGATTCGTACTCGACGGAGGACGGCGAGCTCGCGCTCGGCCAGAACATCCTCGTCGCCTTCATGCCCTGGGAGGGCGGCAACTACGAGGACGCCATCATCATCAGCGAGCGTCTCGTCGCGGACGACCGCTTCACCTCGATCCACATCGAGAAGTACGAGTCCGAGGCGCGCGACACCAAGCTCGGTCCGGAGGAGATCACGCGGGACATCCCGAACGTCGGTGAGGAGGCGCTCGCCGACCTCGACGAGAACGGCATCGTCTACATCGGCGCAGAGGTCGGGCCGCAGGACATCCTCGTGGGCAAGATCACGCCCAAGGGCGAGACCGAGCTCACCGCCGAGGAGCGGCTGCTCCGCGCGATCTTCGGCGAGAAGGCGCGCGAGGTGAAGGACACCTCGCTGCGGCTGCCGTCGGGCGAGCACGGCAAGGTCGTCGACATCAAGATCTTCAGCCGCGACAACAACGACGAGCTGCTGCCGGGGGTGAACAAGCTCATCCAGGTGGCCGTGGCGCAGAAGCGCAAGATCAGCGTCGGCGACAAGATGGCCGGCCGCCACGGGAACAAGGGCGTGATCGCGAAGATCATGCCGGTCGAGGACATGCCGTTCCTGCCGGACGGCACGCCCGTCGACATCGTGCTGAACCCGCTCGGCGTGCCGAGCCGCATGAACATCGGCCAGGTCCTCGAGACGCATCTCGGATGGGCCGCGCACGCGCTGAACATGCGCGTCGCCTCGCCGGTCTTCGACGGCGCGAAGGAGGGCAAGATCAAGGAGACGCTCCGCCGGGCCGGGCTGCCCGAGGCGGGAAAGGTCATGCTGCGAGACGGTCGCACCGGCCGACCCTTCGAGCAGGCCGTCACCGTCGGCTACCTGTACATGCTGAAGCTGCACCACCTCGTCGACGACAAGATCCACGCGCGGTCGACGGGCCCGTACTCGCTCATCACGCAGCAGCCCCTCGGCGGCAAGGCGCAGTTCGGCGGACAGCGGTTCGGCGAGATGGAGGTGTGGGCGCTCGAGGCGTACGGCGCCGCGTACATCCTCCAGGAGCTGCTCACCGTGAAGTCCGACGACGTCCTCGGCCGCGTGCAGACGTACGAGGCCATCGTCAAGGGCGAGGACATCCAGCCGCCGGGAGTGCCGGAGTCGTTCAAGGTGCTCATCAAGGAGCTCCAGTCGCTCGGGCTCTCGGTCGAGGTCCTGAACGAGCAGGAGCAGGAGATCCGCTTCGTCGAGGCCGACGCGTTCACCACGCCGGACCTCGGCATCAACATCAGCGGCCTTGAGTCAGGGAGCTAGCCAGTGAACGTCATCGGATCAGGGAGTTAGAGGGATGCTCGAGGTCAACGAGTTCAACGCGATCCGCATCGCGCTCGCCTCGCCGGAGCAGATCAGGACGTGGTCCAGCGGCGAGGTCACGAAGCCCGAGACCATCAACTACCGGACGCTGCGTCCGGAGAAGGACGGGCTCTTCGACGAGCGCATCTTCGGCCCGACGCGCGACTGGGAGTGCTACTGCGGCAAGTACAAGCGGATCCGCTACAAGGGGATCATCTGCGACAAGTGCGGCGTCGAGGTGACGCGCGCGAAGGTGCGCCGCGAGCGCATGGGCCACATCCAGCTCGCCGCGCCGGTGTCGCACATCTGGTTCTTCAAGGGGACGCCGAGCCGCCTCGGGATCCTGCTCGACATGTCGCCGCGCAACCTGGAGCGGATCCTGTACTTCGCGCTGTACGTCGTGACCCACATCGACGACCACGCGCGCGAGCGCGCGCTGCAGGCCGTCGAGGAGGAGGCCGAGGGCAAGATCCGCCGCCTCGAGCAGACGATCAGCGACCGCACCGGCGCCATCGAGGCGCGCGCGAACGCGGAGATCATGCGCATCCGCACGCACACCGAGCAGCGCGTCCGCCAGCAGGAGGAGCAGCTCGGCACCGACACCGAGGCGCTCACCACCGCGGCCTCCGCGGCGAAGGACGCCCTCGAGGCGTCGCTCGGGAAGCCCGCGCCCAAGGACATCGTGTTCAAGCCGGCGGACCTCAAGCTCGCCGAGAAGGGCACGAACGTCACGCGGACGATGCTCAACCAGCTCCAGCGCACGCTGCAGAAGCAGCTCGACGCGCTGGTGAAGCATGGCCGCGCGGAGGAAGCGACCACGCGCAAGGAGGCCGATCAGAAGATCGCGGACATCCGCGCGCGCGCCGATGGGGACCTCGGCGTCGTCCGCCAGGAGATCGCGCCCGACGTCGCGAAGGTCCGCGATGACGCGAAGGCAAAGCAGGACGAGGTCGGTCAGATCAAGTGGATGCAGATCATGACCGAGCCCGAGTACCGCGCGTACGCCGACCGGTACCGCTTCTTCCGCGCGCAGATGGGCGCGGAGGCGATCCTCGAGATCATCCGCCAGCTCGACCTCGAGAAGCTCAGCCACTCGCTGCAGGCGGAGATGCGCGGCTCGACCGGCCAGCGCCGCAAGAAGGCCATCAAGCGTCTTCGCCTCATCAAGGCGTTCCTGCGGTCGCGCAGCTCACCGGAGTGGATGATCATCACGATCCTGCCGGTGATCCCGCCCGACCTGCGCCCCATGGTGCAGCTCGACGGCGGCCGCTTCGCGACGAGCGACCTGAACGACCTCTACCGCCGCGTCATCAACCGCAACAACCGCCTG
>JACPEQ010000152.1 GCA_016183435.1 Chloroflexota bacterium | reverse complement strand
GCCGTCGCGAGATGAGTTCAGATGCCAGGGCAGAGCCGAGGGAAGGAGGTGTCCACGTGCTCATAGCCCGATAGGGAGGTGAGTTGCGTGGACACCCTTACTCGGCGCGAGCTGTTCCGTCGGCTCGGACGCGCGGCCCTGGCCGGACCGATCATGCTCGCGACGCGCGACCAGCAAGGTGAGCTGGTCTACCGCCTCTCCGTCTTGTTCGGCGGCAAGAGCTCGATCGTCGGTCGCTGGCTCCGCGATCTGTCGCGGCGCTGGTTCTGGTAAGGCCGGCGCGCGTCAGTCCGCGGTGCTCGAGGAGGCGGCCCGCGACGACCTCGCCACCCCGCGCCTCTAGCTCCCGGCGAGCTCGCGCTTGCGCCTGCGGACCGCCTCTTCCTCCGGCGGATGGACGTTGCGGAACGTCGCGTAGATGAGGCCGTCGTACACGATCTTCAGACCGCCGGCGAGGAGGAACGGGAACCCGAGCGCCGCCGCGCTCATGGCCATGCCGGCGACCGCGGGTGAGATCGCGCTCGCGGTCGTCCGCGCGACATTCGTGATGCCCGCGGTCGCAGTCCGCTCGTCGGGATCGACCACCGCCATGGTGTATGACTGCCGCGTCGGCACGTCCATCTGCGAGATGCTCATGCGCGCGAGGAAGAAGGCCACGGCCAGGCCCGCGCTGGGCGCGAGCGGGACGAGCATGAGCAGGACGTTCGAGGGCAGGTGCGTGAACACCATTGTGTTCAGCAGGCCGAAGCGTTGCGCCAGCCATCCCGCGGCGAGGAGCGATGCCCCGGACAGGATGTTGACCCAGAAGAAGATCACTGCGAGCTCGGAGAGCGGGACGCCCCAGCGCACGAAGAACCAGTACGAACGAGTGGACGACGAGCGCGCCCGCGAACGCGTCGAGCCCGAAGAGCGCCGAGAGCTTCGCCACGGTGCCGCCGGAGCGGCGGATGCCGAGGAAGCGACGCTCGCCCTCGACCTTCGCGAGCTCCACGCGGTCCGACAGGGTCAGGAAGATCACGAGGTTCGCGAGGCCTATCAGCGCATAGAGCACGAAGAGGGGCCGGTACGCGTCCACGCCGCGGAAGCCGAGACCGGTGAAGAGCCCGACGCTCGCGGCGGCGAGCGACCCGGCCGCGCCGGCGAAGTTCGCGACCGTGTTGTAGATCGAGAAGAGCCAGGTCCGCCGCTCGTTCGGCGCGGTCTGCGGCAGGATCGCCTGCTCGACCGTCTGGAAGATGCCGACCTCGCTGCTCGTTACGCTGATCGTCCCGGTGAACGCGCCGACGAGGAGCAGCCAGAACTCGTTGGTGACGGCGAACAGCAGACCGCCCGCGGCCATGAGGCCGGCCATCGTCGCGACGGTCCGGCGGCGGCCGTAGCGGTCGGCGACGAACGACCAGAACACGGTCATGACCGCGGACCCGGCGATAGCCGCGGTGAGGACGACGCCGATCTGCGTCGGATCCATGCCGAGCGCGTCGAGGTACACGCCGAGGACGGTGGCGAGGTACCCGTACGCGAACGTGCGCATGACGCGCGTGGCGAGCAGTTTCTTCCCGTCGACGCTCAGCCACGCGAGCATGACGTGGTCACTCCTTCGCCGGCCCGAGGCCCTTCGCGGACAGATACGCACGTGTACTGTCACGGAGCTCCGTGATCCGGGCGAGCGGCACGTCCATACGGTGAATGCGCGCGAGCGGGCGCACCGTGCCGTGCTCCGCGCCCGGGTCCACCGGCGTGTCGCCGCACATGCGCGCCAGCAGCGTCTGCGTGTCCGCCTCGAGCAGCCAGTCGATGAACGCCCGCGCCGCATCGGGATGCTTGCAGCCTTTGATGACCGCGACAGTGTGCGCCTCGACGTTGGTCCCGAGGCCGCCCGGCTCCTGGTCGAGCCACGCCTCGCCGACCGGAGCGCCCTCCATGAGGAACACGTGGAAGTTCGAGCTGTTCACCATCGCGACGGCGTTCCGGTCGGCGATGAGGGCCTCTCGCGTGTGCTTGTTGCTCGGATACGGGCGCAGGCCGTTCGCGATGAGCCGGTCGACGAGCGCCCACTTCCACGCGTCCCCGCGCAGCGCGCGCATGGCGCTGAACTGCGACCTTCTCGTTGGTGCCGTCCGGCCCACGGCCTTGACATGGGATCGACGATCAGTCGGCGGACGATGGCGCCATGGTCGCCCGCGTCCTCGACCCTACGACGAACGCGCTGATCCTCGTCTGCGGCCCGGGGTGGGGCAGCCGCTGCGGCGCCGCCGGGGAGGCCAGCGAGACTGTGTACTGCGCCGGCCATCCAACGCTCATCGAGCGCGACACGCCGGAAGGCACGCGCGTCCTGCGCGTCATGGTCCCGGCGTCGCAGCGCACCTGTCCGTTCGGGCCGCCGGAGGTCGCCGGCTAGATCGCGCGCGGTCCTCAGCGCGCCGTCTCGTACGCCGCCTGCGCCACGCGGGCGATGAACGCGTGCGCCTCGTCCTCGGGCGCGTCCCACGTCAGCACGACGACCACGCGCGGCCCGATGGGCGTGAAGACGATCGCCGCATCGTGGGCCAGCCCGACCAGGTCGCCGGTCTTGTGCGCGACGCGCACGCCATCGGGGAGCAGCGCGTCGGCGCGGCCTGTGACCTCCTGGCGCTCGAGCCGCCCGAGCATCCGGTCCGACGCGGCTCCTGAGATGAGGCGGCGCTCGGCGATGCGCCGGAGCAGCTCGCCCACGGCACGCGCGGTGGCGAGGTTGTCCTCGCCGGCGTCGCCGATGCGCAGGCCGGCCAGGTCGTCCGCCGCGAGCGTCGCGTTGATCGCCGCGGCGCCGTACGTGGGCCAGAACGCCAGCGCCGTGCCGTTGTCGGAGCGGACGATCATCAGCTCGAGGGCATCGTCGATCGTGACGCTGGCGCCGGGGAAGAGGTACGAGCCGTCCTCGGTCACGTCCTCGTCGGTGATGGTGATCGTGTCGGTGTACCTGAGGTCGCGCCGCTCGACGAGGCTCTCGACGTGCAGCAGCACGCCGAGCTTGTACAGCGACGCCGCGACGACGCTCTCGTCCGCGTTGCGCGCGTAGAGCGGCCGCCGATCCCCGGCGTCGGCGACCCAGATGGCGGCGCCGCCGGAGAAGGAGGTGACGATCGCCTCGACCCGCCGCGCCAGCTCGGTCGCGTCGGCGCGCGGGCGCGCCGGGGCCGCGATGCCCACGACCTCGGGTGGGACGTCCTCCGCGACATCCGTCTCGGCCACCGGCTCGCCGCCGCTGCAGCCGACCGCCAGGAGGGTGGCGAGCAAGAGCCCGCGCAGTCGCATGCCGCCCGGTCTCCGCAGAAGGCTGGCCGATCCCCGTCCGGCGCCCGAGCGAGCGAGTGCTGGCTAGTGCGACCCCCGCAGGTAGGCGTCGTTCCCGGTGATCCAGTCCTCGCGGCGCGGCGCGAAGAAGTCGAGGTCGTACGTCTCCTCGACCGCCTCGGCCGCGTGCGGCATGTTCGACGGGATGACGAGGATCTGGCCCGAGCGCACGGTCACCTCGTCGCCGTCGTTCAGCGTGAACTTCAGCGCGCCCTTCACGATGTACGAGACCTGCTCGCTCTCGTGCGTGTGCCGCGGCACGAGCGCGCCTTTGGCGAGCCAGATCTGCCCAACGGTCGTGCGCTCCCCGGAGACGAAGCGCCGCTGGACGCCCGCGATCATGTCCTCGCGAGGCGCGTCCTCGATCGCGTGCACCCTCCAGCCGGGCATGGCCGTCAGTCTGCCACCGGCGCGACGCCGAGGCCGCCAGGGCCGACCCAGGGCGCGCGGGCGGCGACACGGCGGACGACGCCCGCCGCGCCGTCGACCTCGACCATCTCGCCGTCCCGCAGCACCGTGAGCGCGACGTTCGCGGCGACCACGCACGGAACGCCGAATTCGCGCGCGACGACCGCCGCGTGGGAGAGCGAACCGCCGACCTCGGTGACGACCGCGGCCAGCTTCCCGTACACCGGGACGTAGCTCACGTTCGTGGACCGGCAGACGAGGACGTCGCCGGCGCGCACCCTGCCCAGGTCGGATGGCCCGCCCACCGGCACCGGAGCAGGTACAGCGTGTCGTGCTCGAACGCCGCCTCGATGTCGACGGCGTGGCCATGCTCGCGCTCGAGCTCGAGCGCGAGCCGCGCGATCTCCTGCACCTGCGCGTGCGTGAGCGCGGCGCCGACGAGCGTCGCGTTCGCGAAGATCACCTCGAGGTCGCTCTTGCGCACCTGGTACATGTCGGGCGTGACCTCGCCCGAGGCCATGGCGTCGCCGAGCCCCGGGCACGCGTCGATCACGACGAG
>JACPEQ010000148.1 GCA_016183435.1 Chloroflexota bacterium | reverse complement strand
TGCTCCTCGGGCTCGGCCGGCACCGGGGCGAGGTCGTCGGGCGCGAGCAGGCGGATCGCGAGCCCGCTGAGCATGCGCCGGTACTCGGCGACCTTTCCCGCGTTGCCGCTTCCGATGAGCAAGGTTGTCATCGCTAGAAGGAGGTGATCGCCTGCTTCTGCGCCTCCACGAGCTCCTCGATGCCGCGCATCGAGAGCGCGAGGATCTTGTCGAAGTCCTCGCGCGAGAACGGCCGCTGCTCGGCCGTGCCCTGGACCTCGATGAGCTCGCCCGCGTCGGTCGCGACGACGTTCACGTCGGCGTCCGCGATCGAGTCCTCCGCGTACGGCAGGTCGAGCACCAGCGCGCCCTTCACGTATCCGGCGGACACGGCCGCGACGTGACGCCGGACGGGCCGCGGCGTGAAGTAGCGGAGCGCATGCGAGAGCGCGACCCAGCCGCCGGTGATCGCGGCGGTGCGCGTGCCGCCGTCGGCCTGGATGACCTCGCAGTCGATGGTCACGCTCCGCTGGCCGAGGAGCTTCAGGTCGACGGCCGCGCGGAGCGCGCGGCCGACGAGGCGCTGGATCTCGAAGGTGCGGCCGCCGGGCCGGCCCGCGAGGCTCTCGCGCTGGCTCCGCTCGGGAGTCGAGCGCGGCAGCATCGCGTACTCGGCGGTCACCCAGCCGGTGCCCTTGCCCTCGAGATGTCGCGGCACGCGGTCCTCGACCGTCGCGAGGCAGAGCACCTGCGTGTCGCCGAACGAGATGCGGCAGGAGCCCTCCGCGAACTTCGACACGCCGACCTCGATTTTCACCGGGCGCATCGTCTCGTAGGCGCGCCCGTCGGGCCGCTCGTAACGCCTGCTCATGCTGTCGCCTCCCACAGCGCGCGGACCTCTTCGCTCGAATACGACGTGAGCTCGCGGCCGGCGGAGCGCGAGGTCTCCTCCATCCGCCGAACGTGCTCGACGAACCGCTCGTTCGCCGCGCGCAGCGCGGTCTCAGCGTCGTACCCCAGCCCGCGCGCCGCCGCGACGACGTCGAAGAGGAGATCGCCGAGGGATCGCTCGTCGTCGATGTCGATCGGCATGTCGATCGCCGGCCCCTCGACGCCGATGCGCTCGACGCGCTCCTGCAGCCGCTCCGAGCGGAACAGCGCGGGCAGCGCCGCCGGGATCCCGTCGAGCAGGCCGCGCTCCTGCGCCGGCTGCTCTTCCCTCTTGATGCGCTCCCACTGCGACAGCACGTCGCCGTCGATGGCCTTGCCCTCGAAGACGTGCGGATGGTCGATGGCCTTGCCCTCGAAGACGTGAGGATGCCGGCGGACGAGCTTCTCTGCGAGACGCTGAGCCACGTCGCCGAGGTCGAAACCATCCTCCTCGCGCGCGAGCTGCGCGTGGATCACGACCTGGAAGAGCAGGTCCCCGAGCTCTTCGCGCAGGCGCGGGACGTTGCCGGTGTCGAGCGCCTCGAGCGCCTCGTAGGCCTCTTCGAGGAGGAAGGGACGCAGCGACGCGTGCGTCTGCTCGCGGTCCCACGGGCATCCGCCGGGCGCCCGCAGGCGGTCGGCGATCTTCGCGACCTCCGCGACGGCCTCACCCATGCGGGTGAAGTCGTCGTTATTCGATCGCAAAGCCGGGGAGGAGCTTCCGGACCTCGTAGGTCTTCTTCTGCCGCGCCAGCCAGTACTGGTAGGCGCCCTGTTTCACCTTCGTCCTCTGGTCCTCGGTGACCTCGCGCGCCGGGTCCTTCTCGAGGACCTTGTAGACGGTCCAGTCCCTCGACGTGGCGATCGGCTCGGTCGTCTTGCCGGGCTCCGTCGTGAACACGAGCGCCTCGGCGCTCGCGTCCGTGATCATGCCCTTCGTGACCCAGCCGATCTCGCCGCCCTTGTCGCGCGAGTCCGTGTCCTCGGTGAACTCCTTCGCGATCTCGGCGAAGTCCTTGCCCTGCTCGATCTGCTCGCGGATCGTCGTCTGCTTCTTCAGCGCATCGGTGAAGCCTTGGAAGTCACCGCTCACCAGCGACGGCACCCTCACGTAGATGCGCGCAAGGCGCACCTGCTCCACCTTGCTCGTGGCGCTCGCGGCGATCTGCCGGCGCTCGAACTCATTGCGCAGGAACCCGTACCGCGCCTGCGCCTTCAGCGCGGCCGTCGAGAAGCCGTAGGTGAGGTACTTCCTCACGAGGTCGGTGTCGGCGGGGCCGCGCTTCTCGGTGACCTGGATGGCGTGGAAGCCGAACTGCGTGCGCACCGGATCCGACACGGCGCCGATCGGGAGCGTGCGGATGGCCTCCTCGAACTCCGTGACGTACGACCCGCGACCGGCGTAGCCGAGCTCGCCGCCGGAGTCCTTCGAGCCGGGATCGTCGGAGCGGTCCGCGGCGATCCGGTTCCACAGGTCCTGGTCCATCGGCGCCTCGCGCAGCTGGTCGGTCACGGCGCGCGCCTTCGCCCGCGCCGTCGCCTCTGCGGCCTCCTTGTCGGCCGCGTCCTCGGCGATCTTGATCAGGACGTGGCGCACCTTGAACTCGCCGTACTCGACGTCGTACTGCTCGTCGATCTGCTGCGGTGTCGCGACGATGCCGGCGTCACGCGCGGCGCGATCGAGGACGTGCTGCTCCACGACCCGCTCCAGCGCGAGCTCCTGGTAGCTGGTCTTGATCTTCTCGAGCTGCGGGTCGTTCTCGAAGCCCGCCGGCACGCCGTACTCGTGGTAGAGGCGGACGAGCTCGTACTTCAGCTGCGACTGGTACTCGCGCTTCGGGATGAGCTCGCCCTGCACCTCCGCGGCGGGCGTCAGGTTCGCCTGGTAGTAGCGATCCGACGCCGCCCACGCCGCGAGCCCGAGCACGAAGACGAGGACGGCCGTGAAGACGGTGACGATGATCGCCTGCTGCCGGCGCTCCCGCTGCCAGCGGGATGTGCGCTGCCGGTAGGTGAGACGCGGGAGCGGGACGCGCCGAGCCACGGGCCGATCCTCCCCAGCGAAATGGGGGCGCGGTGCGCTCCCCTGTGACGACGAGTCTATGGTCTAGCGAGGACGAGAGCGGCGGCCCGCAGGCCGACGCGTGAGTACGAGCGACGACCGGCCGCAGGCCTATGGTGCCAGCGAGCGGTACAGGGCGATCGTCTGCTCGGCGGCCCTGTCCCAGGAGAACAGCGCCACGCGCGCGGGAGCACGTGCGCGCAAGTCGTGCGCGAGCGCGTCCGAGGACAGGACGGTCCGCAGCGCCTCACCGAGCGCGCTCGTGTCCGCAGGGTCGACGAGCAGTCCGGCGTCGCCGACGACCTCCTCGACCGCGCCGGAGCGATAGCCCACGACGGGCGTCCCGGCGGCCAGCGACTCGAGCGGGGTGAGCCCGAAGCCCTCGAGGAGCGCGGCGTGCAGGAGGCACTCGGCGCCGCTGTACAGCGCGGCGAGCGTCGCGTCATCGACGAAGCCGGTCACGATCACGCGCTCGCGCGGGGCCGCGGTGCGCTCGAGCGCCGCGCGCAGGTACGCCGCGAGCTTGCCGATGTCGCCGACGACGACGAGGCGCAGCGCGTGATCGTCCTCCGCCGCGCGCGCGAACGCCGCGAGCAGGCCGTCCATGTTCTTGCGCGGGTCGAACTGGCCGACGTACAGGACGTAGCGCTCCGGGACCGCGAAGCGCTCGCGCACGATCCGCTTCGCCGCGCCGGGCGGCGGCGGAGCGAAGGACGTGTCGACGGACTCCGCGATGACGTGCACGCGCTCGCGCGGGATCCGCAAACGCTCGACGACGTCGCGCGCGGTCGCCGCCGACGGAGCGACGATCGCGTCGGCTCGCTGCGCGAGCGCGTACTGCCACATGTGGCCGACGCGCGCGTGCGGCAGGCGCAGGTAGTGCTGCGGCCAGATGAGCGGGGCGAGGTCGTGCACGGTGACCACCGCGCGCATGCGCCGCGCGGCCGGCAGCCCGAGCTGCACGGAGTGGTACACGTCCGCGTTCCCCAGACCGATCTCGAGCGGGAGCAGGGCCGCGTCCAGCGCGAGCATCGCGAGCTCCGGCCGCCGCGGGCGCGCGACGTGGATGTCGCGATGCGGTGGGAGCGGCTGCGGATCCGCGGCGGGGAACGTGCCGAGCCGCAGCAGCGTCCACTCCACGTCGGGCGGCGCGTTGCGCGCGAACGCCGCGAGCAGGTTGCGCGAATACCGGCCGATCCCGCGCGTCCTGCTGACGGTCTGCAGGTGCCTTGCGTCGAAGATGACACGCACAGCGCCCGTACTATCGGCGCTGTGTCCGGGGGGTGCGGGGGCACGCCCCCGCGAGGAGTGGCGTGATATCGGTCGTCGTACCGACCTACAACGAGGCCGCCACGATCCCCGTCCTCGCCGACCGCCTCGCCAAGGCGATGGGTGGCCGCCCGTGGGAGCTCGTCGTGGTCGACGACGGATCGCCCGACGGCACCGCCGACGTCGCCGAGCGGCTCGCGCCCGAGGTCCCGGTCCGCGTCGTCCGCCGCGCGGGCAAGCTCGGGCTGGCGACCGCGGTGATGGCGGGGTTCGCGGCCGCGACCGGCGAGACGCTCGTCGTGATGGACGCCGACCTCTCCCACCCGCCCGAAGTGGTGCCGCGCCTCGTCGACGCGCTCGGCGACGGCACCGAGCTCGCCGTGGGCAGCCGCTACGTGGAAGGCGGCGGCACGGTGGACTGGCCGCTCCGGCGGCGCGTCGTCTCGCGCGTGGCGTGCCTCATGGGCAACGCGCTCGTCCCCGTGCGCGACGCGACGAGCGGCTTCTTCGCGCTGCGCCGATCCGTCATCGAGGGCGTCCGCCTCGATCCCATCGGATTCAAGATCGGCTTCGAGGTCATCGCGCGCGGCCGGTACCGGCGCGTCGTCGAGGTGCCGTACACGTTCCGCGACCGCGAGGCCGGGGCCTCGAAGTTCGGGACGCGCGAGATCCTGAGCTACGCGCTCCAGCTGCTGAAGGTCGCGCGAGACAAGGTCACCGGACGGCTGTCATCTCCCCGCGAGCGAGGTCGGAAGGAGTGAGCGAGCGAGCGCAGATCACGCTCCAGTTCGCCATCGTGCTCGGCGTCCTCGCGGCGGCGGTCTACGGGATCGTCTCGAGCGCGCAGGCCCAGCCCCCCGCGATCGTGACCATCTCGGCGGGACCGGACCCGAGCCTCATCGCGCAGACGGTCCGCTCGCCGAGCCCGTCGCCCGCACCGTCGCCGCCGCCGGCCCCGGTCGCGACGCCCAGCCCGACCCCAACGCCGTCACCGCGCGCGCCGGCCCTGGTCCCGTACGCGTTCGCCGAGCGGCCGTACACGGGCGTCGAGCTCGGCAGGGGCTGGACGGTGCTCGCGCCGTACGACGGCAGGGTCGAGCTGCACTTCTACCAGCTGCTCGAGGGACAGATCCGCGAGGACACCGCGGTGGCCGGCGTGCCGAGGTACGCGTACGTCGAGGTCTTCGCGACCGACGGGCGCCGGATGCGGTTCCGGCCGGGCGCGCTCGGTCCGGACACCGAGCTCATCGCGAAGGATGGGCTCATCAAGGCCGGCGACGACCTCTTCCGCGTGATCGGCGAGGGTCCGTCGTCCTGGCGCGACTTCTACGACCCGAGCATCTCGTTCCAGATCGTCGTCTCGCTGCAGAGCGCGGCCGGCTCCGACTTCGACGCGACGCCCCTCATCAAGGTCAAGTGGTCGTAATGAGGCCGAGCGCGGCCCAGTAGGGCACGCTCGCGGCGATCGCGACGAGCCGCACGGCGGCGAGCGCGATGCCCATGCGCGTGCCCTGCGCGTCGGTGAAGGACTCGCCCTTCGTCCCGTCGCGAAGGAGCAGGTACTCGAGCCCCTGGTACGGAAGGATCCACGTGTTCGACGCGAGCAGCACGACGACCCCCGCGACCCACGGTGAGACGCCGAGCGCGGGCGCCGCGGGCATCGCGACGAGCGCCATGAGCAGCATCGTCACCCGGCTCGGGAGGATGAAGCGCAGCAGCACGACGACGACGGCGAGCCCGATCACGACCACGCCCGGGTGACCGGCCGCCGTCGCGAGCGGCTCGAGCGTCACG
>JACPEQ010000147.1 GCA_016183435.1 Chloroflexota bacterium | reverse complement strand
CAGCGCGAAGATCGTGACGATCATGTTCAGCGCGCCGAAGATCGACGAGAAGCCCAGGACCGTGAGGCCGATGAGCCACGGGTCCTGGCCGAGCTTCGGCGAGAACTCCTTGCCGGACAGCGGCACGTATGACGTCCAGCCCGCTGCCGGCGGCCCGACGATGAAGCTCGAGTAGAGGACGATCCCGCCGCCCAGGAGCAGCCAGTACGACCGCGCGTTCAGCCGCGGAAAGGCCATGTCCCGCGCGCCGAGCTGCAGCGGGACGATGAAGTTCGCGAACCCGGTGAAGAGCGGGACGACGGCGAGGAAGATCATGGTCGTCCCGTGCATCGTGAACGCCGCGTTGTACTGCTGCGGCGTGAGGATCTGCCCGTCCGGCGTGAAGAGCTGCGTGCGGATCGCGAGCGCGAGCAGCCCTCCGGTCAGGAAGAAGAAGAAGGTCGTGCCGAGGTAGAGGATCCCGATCCGCTTGTGGTCGACGGTCGCGATCCACTCGAGGAGGCCCGAATAGCCGGCGCGTGGGACGGGGAATTCACGGTCGATCGCGGCCACTACTGACCATTCCAGCCCCCACTTGTGGGGGTGTCAAATGGCTAACGGGTCGTGACGAGCAGCAGCTTGTCCAGCGCCGAGAGGGCGCCCCACACCTCGCCCGGCCGGCCGTGCAGCTGGCGCACGTTGCCGCCGGACGCGTGCGGGAACACGTCGAACCTTTCGGTCGCGGGATCGAACCGGACGATCGCGCTCGCGCCGAAGTCGCTCAGCCACACGATGTCGCGGTCGTCGACGAATACGGCGTACGGCTGCGGCCGCGTGCCGGGGAGCTTCCACTCCTTCCACTGCTGCGTGCTCGGGTCGTAGCGCCCGAGCTGACCGGCGTTCCATTCGCTTACCCAGATCACGCCTTTGGAGTCGCTCCACACGCGGCGCGGACCCGCGCCCGGCGTCGGTGGATCGATCGGGCGGGCGCTGAACCCCGCAGGCCCAGCGCCCGCCTCTACGGGCGGGCCGGAGAACACTTGGGCGATGTGGTCGCCCGCAAGCGAGGCGTAGTACACGTCACCGCTGAACGGAACTGCTGTGATGCCGTACGGGCCCGCACCCCGCGGCGCAGAGATGACCTCCGGCACGCCGGACGGCGGGTAGGTCGATCCTGACAGCCGCAGACGACCGACGACCCCGCTCTGGCCGGTGAACCACAGCGTGCCGTACGTGTCGAAGACGGCCGTGTTGAGGTTCACGCCCGCCCGCGGGATCGGATACCGCGTCACCTCGCTGGTGCGGGGATCGACCCGCACGATCGCGTTCAGCCCGCTGTCGGTGATCCACGGCGCACCATCGCGATCGACGATCACGCCATGCGGGGACGATCCCTGGCCCAGCTTCACGTGCTTCGTCTGACCGGTCTTCGGGTCGAGCCATCCCAGCTCGCCGCTGCGCTGCGCCGTGTACCAGACCCCGCCGTCGGCGGCCGGCGCGACGTCGTGCGGGGCAGACCCGGCCGGGACGGGGAATTCGCGCAGCGTGATCGGGCCCGGTGATCCCGCCGGTCGCGCGGCCTGCACCGTCGCGGTAGACGCAGCGGGCGAAGTCGTCAGCGGCGTCGGGATCGGCGAGCCGACCGCGATGCTCAGCGTCGCGTTCGGCTGTCCCTGCGGCGACACGCATCCGATGAGCATGACAGCGGCGCCAGTGGCGATCACCCGCAGCGTAGGCCTCATTTCGACCGCAGCTCCTCGATCCCTCTGATGAGCGTCGCCTCGTCGATCGCGCCGATGCGGCGACCCGCGATGACGCCGTCCGTGCCGATGAAGTAGGTCTCGGGGATCCCGAACACGCCGAACGCCAGTGCCGTGCGGGCGTTGTCGTCCATCGCGATCGGCCAGGTCTGCCCGAGGCGGTCGTGGAACTCCTTCGCCGCCTGCGGGGAGTCCTGATAGACGATCCCCACGAAGACGACGTCCGCCTTCCGGTAGCGCTCCCACACGCGCACGAGCGCCGGCGCCTCCTCCTTGCACGGGATGCACCACGACGCGAAGAAGTTCACGATCACGATCTTCCCGCTCAGATCGGCGAGGCGAACGCGCCCCGGCGCATCCAGGCGCTCGAGGTCGAAGGCGGGCGCGGGCCGGCCGACGGTCCCGGTGCGGATGTCCTGCGGGTCGCGGCGGAAGCCGAACGCCAGGACGACGACGAGGCCGACGAGCGCGACGACGATGGCCGCACGCACGGCGCGGCCGAGCGCCGATGGCGGCGTCGCGGCGATCTCTCCGGTCACTACGTCATGCTACGGAGCAGATGGCCGCTCGCCCGAAGGCATCCTCCAAGCAGCGACAGGGACGACGCAAGTACGGGGCACGGCGGCACATCCCGTGGATCCCGATCGCCGTGGTCCTCGTCGCCGTCGTCGGGGCCTTCTTTCTCGTGCGCTCGCTCGAGGTCGGCGCCCCGGGTGAGCGGATCGCGGTCAGCGGCGTGGGCCAGCATCCGCCCGAGGGCCAGCCCATCGCCTACAAGGAGGTGCCGCCGGCCGGCGGTCCGCACTGGCCGAGCGCCGCGCCGTGGGGCTTCTCACCCACCGTCCCGGACGAGCGCGCCGTGCACAACCTCGAGCACGGCGGGATCGTCGTCTCGCACAGCCTCATCCCGCAGGCCGACCTCGACCGCATCCGCCTCCTGCTGACGACGTATCCCCGCGATCGCTACGGAGAGGTGAAGCTGCTCATCCGCCCGTACGAGCGGATCCCCGCGGGGACCTTCGTGCTCGCGGCATGGGGCTGGCGGCAGAGTTTCACCGCATACGACGACACCGCCGTCCGCGCGTTCATGGACGCGCACCTCAACCGCTGCTGCGAGAGCGTCCCCTGAGGACCGTCTTCATCGATCCTTCACAAGAGCGGCATCCGCCTCACACCCGGTCCGGCCAGCATCCCTCGAAGAAACAAGACGGAGGTTCTTCGACATGATGGGTTACGACAACATGATGGGCTGGGGCGCCGGAGGGTTCCTCGGACCGATCTTCATGATCCTGTTCTGGGTGCTCTTGATCGCCGGGATCGTGTGGATCGTCCTGACGATCAGCGGCCAGAACGCGCAGCGGCAGGCGCCACGCTCGTCGGCGCTGGCGATCCTCGAGGAGCGGCTCGCACGCGGCGAGATCGACCTGGACGAGTACAAGGCGCGCAAGGCCGCGATCGGGGGCGCGTGATGGGCGCTCAGCGGATCGCCGGGATCGTCGCACTCGCATCCGCCGGCGCACTGCTCGTGCTGACGATCGTCTCTTCAGTGGCGGGTCAGGGATGGACCGCCGGTACCAGCGGCACCGCCACGGGCTTCGGGATGATGGGCGGCGGGATGGGCCCCGCGATGATGGCCGGCGGCGGGATGATGGGCGGCGGCATGGGCCCGGGGATGATGGGCCGCGGCCACATGTCCGGTCTTGGCGGGACCTCGCGCGGCGTGACCGGCGAGATCGCCGGCGCTCCGGCCGTGCGCGTCACGGCCACGGAGTTCAAGTTCTCGCCGGCGGAGATCACGCTTGCGTCACGCGAGGCGAACCTCAGCCTGGTCAACAAGGGCGTCGTCCTCCACGACATCACCATCCCCGGCCTCGGCATCCGCGTCGTCGCGGCCGCGGGCCAGACCACGACGGTCGGTCTCCGCGACCTGCCGGCGGGTCGCTACGCGGGGTACTGCGGCGTCGCCGGCCACGCTGAAGCGGGGATGCGGATCGCCGTCATCGTCCAGTGAGGTGACCCTCACGGTCGGCGATCGTCCGATCGGCGAGGAACGAGACGAGAATGGGCCCGTGCGCGGGCCCATTCTCGTCGTCGACGACCACCAGCCGATCCGCGATCTCATCCGCCGGTACCTCGAGAGCGAGGGGTTCGCGGTGCTCACGGCGGGGACCGGCGCGACAGCGCTCGAGCTGTTCGGATCCTCGTCCCCCGCCCTGGTGGTGCTCGACCTCGGACTGCCCGACACGCCCGTGCTCATCCTGTCCGCGCGCGCCGGCGAGGAGGACCGCCTCACGGGGCTCGGCCTGGGTGCCGACGACTACGTCACCAAGCCCTTCAGCCCGCGCGAGCTCACGCTCCGCGTGCACGCGATCCTCCGGCGTGCCGGGCGCGAGCCGGCTGCCGAGGCGCGGCCGCTGCGATTCGACGGAGGGGCGCTCGTCATCGACGTCGACCGGCATGAAGCGCTCCGCGACGGCAGCCCGCTCTCGCTGACCCCCACCGAGTGGGGCCTCCTGCTCGCTCTGGCGGAGCACCCGGGTCGTGCGTTCACGCGGGCCGAGCTCATCAACCGCGTGCAGGGATACGAGTACGAGGGCTACGAGCGCACCGTCGACGCGCACGTCAAGAACCTCCGCCGCAAGATCGAGGATGACCCGCGCGCGCCGCGCCTGGTCGAGACGGTCACCGGCGTGGGCTACCGCTTCGGCGGCCACCGGGATGCCTAGCACGTCCCCCGGGCGCGCAGACCGAGGCGCGCAGCGACGAGGTCGAGCACCCGGGCCCGAGGGAGGGGTCCCCCCGACCGAGGGTCGGAGGTTGGGCCGCCTCGGCGGTCGGATCGTGCTGGGAGGCGTCGGGGTCGCGCTGCTGGCGGTCGTGCTCGCGGGGTTGATCGGCAGCATCGCGCTGCGCGTCGAGTTCGATCGCTACTCGCGCCAGCAGCAGGACGACCGCGCGGCGCAGATCGTGGCGAGCCTTCAAGGGGCGTACGAGCGCCGCGGGCGGTGGGACGCGGCGGACCTCGAGCCGGCACGACAGCTCGCCGCGACCGCGGGTGCGACGCTCGCGGTCCAGGACGACCGCGGTGCCACCGTGATCGCGGCAGCACCGATGGACGTGTCCACGGGGATGGCCGAGCTGATGCGAGGCATGCATGGGACGGCGCCCATGTCACTCCGTCCCGAAAGGCGCGAGCCGATCGTGGTGACGGGGCGTGCGGTCGGCACCGCGGTGATCGCGTTCCCCGCCGCGGACCTCCCTGCCGAACGTGACGTGCGCGACGCGCTCGCGCGGGCGCAGCTCGCGGCCGCCGCCATCGCCGCGCTCGTGGCGCTCCTCGTCGGCGTCCTGGTCGCGCGACGTATCGCGCGTCCCGTGGCCGCGCTGGCGAGCGCGACCGAGAGCCTGCGCCGCGGCGAGCGCGGAGCGCGCGTGCGCGAGCTGCCGTCGGACGAGCTCGGGGACCTCGGGCGCTCCTTCAACGAGATGGCGGGTTCGCTCGAGCGAGAGGACGAGCTGCGCCGCCGCGTCGTCGCCGACGTCGCGCACGAGCTCCGTACGCCGCTCACGTCGATCCAGGGCCACCTCGAAGCGTTGCGCGATGGCGTCCTGCCACCGGATCCACCGACGCTGGGCGCGCTGCACGATGAGGCCGCGCGCCTCGGGCGCCTGGTGAGCGACCTCGAAGCACTCGCGCGCGCCGAGGGCGCTGGCTTCACGCTGGCCCGCGGACCCATCGACGTCGCGAACGTCGCCCGCGACGTCTCCGCTGAGCTGGTGGCCGCGTTCAGGGACAAAGGCGTGCGCCTCGATCTCGAGGCCGCGTCGGCGCGCGCGATGGCTGATGAGGATCGGGTGGCGCAGATCGCGCGCAACCTCATCTCGAATGCGCTGAAGTTCACGCCGGCCGGCGGCAGGGTGACCGTCGGCACGCGCCCTCAGGACGACCGGGCGGTCCTCGAGGTAAGCGACACCGGCATCGGCATGAGCGCGGAGGAGACGGCGCACGCGTTCGATCGCTTCTGGCGCGCAGCCGGCGCGACCGGCGTTCCCGGCAGCGGGATCGGCCTCACGATCGCGCGCGAGCTCGCATTGGCGCACGGCGGCGACGTGAGCGTGGAGAGCGCGCCCGGCCGAGGCAGTACGTTCCGCGTCTCCCTGCCGGCGGCCTGACCTGCCGATCCGTCCCGCCGAGACGGGATGAGGTAAGATGTCATCGAGTAGGTAAGGAGTTGACCACATGGTAAGGGCACGCGTCACGACGAAGGGGCAGATCACGATCCCCGTCCAGATCCGCCGCCGCTACAAGCTCGAGCCCGGCAGCATCGTCGATTTCGTGGCCGAAGAGCGTGGCGCGCGCCTTGTGCCGCTCAAGCGACGCGCACTGCTGGACCTGTACGGCGCGCTGCCAGCGACCAAGCCGTACCGCGGGCAAGAGAAGGTCCGGAGGGTCGTCGGCCGCAAGCTGGGGGAGGAACTGACAGGGAAGGCTCGCCGGACGTGACGAGCGCATGGGTCGACGCGAACGTGCTCATCCGATTCGTCGTGAAGGACCACCCCACGCTGTCCGCTCGAGCACGTGCGCTCCTCGCGCGCGCCGCCTCGGGCGATCTCTCGCTGCGGGTCGCGCCGCTCGTGACCGCCGAGCTCGTGTGGGTGCTGACGGGCTACTACGAATTCGGCCTGGACACGGTCGCCGATACGCTGACCGATCTCCTCATGGCGGACGGCATCGTGGCCGAGGAACGCGACCTGATGATCGACGCGCTGCGCGTCATGAAGGAAGAGCGCGTCTCCTTCATCGATGCGTATCTGGCAGAGACGGCCAAGGCGGCCGGCGAGCCGGTGTGTACGTTCGATCGCGACTTCGAGCGCTTGGGTGTGGACATTCTCGGTCGCGCGCGACCGGATGAGCGGTGACAGGGATCCGATCTCGAGCGCCGTCGGGTCCGTGCCATCCGCGCCGGCCGCCGATGCCCCGCCCGGAGCACCGCAAGCCACCGCCAGGCCGTACACCACTGCCGCAGCGAGGTGCCGCATCGCGCCGGCTGGATCCAGCGAGCATGCGCTAGTCTCACCAATGAGGCGATGAGGTTCGCCTGAACCGCCGCCCTCAGCGGCTGATGACCTCTACCAAGAACTCATGTGGTGGAGGTCTCCGTGGACACGCTCCTCGTCGCGACCATCCTGGGCGGCCTCATCCTGCTGGCCTCGGTGGTGAGCGTCGAGCTCGGCGTCTCGGTCGCGATCATCGAGATCGCCCTGGGCGTCCTCGCCGG
>JACPEQ010000149.1 GCA_016183435.1 Chloroflexota bacterium | reverse complement strand
CGACGTGCGCGTGATCTCCGCGGGCGTCTACCCGCCGTACACCCTCCCGCGCTACGAGCAGCTCACGTGGAAGTACGCGAGCTTCATCCGCTCGCTCGACGGGACGGCGGTGGCCGACGTGCTCGGCTGGTTCTACATGGCGACGGCGAGGAAGTGAGCTCAGGCGCATCGCCGCGCTGCTAGGATCACCAGCGTTGGAGCTGGCTCCCCAGGGCTTCACCAGGTCCCTCCAAGCGCTGCCCGATGACGACCTGAGCGTCCTCCTGATGCGGCGACCTCAGGCCACCGCCGTCGCCCGTGCGGCACAGCCCGCGTGGGCCGACCTCGCTACGGCGCTCCTGCGCCCGCGCGATGTGGCGCTGACCCTTTCACGCCTTGACCGCTTCCTCGGCCAGGTGGTCGAGCTCGCCGCGCTCGCCGAAGGCAGGCTGACGCCCGAGATCGCCGACGCCGAGGGCCTCGCACGCTCGCATCTCGACGAGGCCGCCCGCGAGCTGAAGCGATGGGGTCTCGCCACGACGGACCAGCACGGAGCGCTGCTGCTCGCGCCCGGAGCGGCGAGCATGGTCTGGGATCCCGGCGGCCTCGGGAGGCCGGCCGCGGAGCTCCTCGAGAACCTGAACGTGGAGGAGCTACGGCAGATCGCGATGGTGCATGGCTTGGGCGGCGCGGCGCTGCCGAAGTTGAAGCGCGATCTGACGCAGGCGCTCCACGCGCGCCTGACCGACCCAGACCGCATCCGCGCGATCGTGCGCGCCGCTCCGCCGGCCGCCCGCGCCGCGCTCGAGGCGCTCCGGCAGGCCGGCGGAAGCACGGACCACGGCAGCGGCGCCGGACCGGCGTGGGCGCGTAGCTACATGTCCTGGTCGTGGCATCCGCAATGGGTCCGACCCGGCGAGCATGACGGAGCGTCGTGGCTCACGACGCACGGGATCGTGCTTCCGGAGCACGAGCAGCGCACGAGCGTCGCCGTGCCGTCCGAGATCGAGCGCGCGCTGCGCGGCCGCGTCTTCGCGCGGTGGGACGTCCGGCCGCCGGCGCTCGAGGTCGCGCCGCTGGGTGACGAGCGGCATCCGGTCGACCTGATCAGCGCGATGGACACGCTGCTCGAGGAGTGGCGCCACGCACCGCCGCCCGCGCTCAAGGACGGGGGCGTGCCGAAGCGCGAGATCAAGCGCGCCGCCCGGCGGGTCGGACAGAGCGAGGACGACACGCGCCTGCTCATCCTGCTCGCCGGCGAGGCCGGACTGCTGCGCGAGCGCGAGCTGGTGCCCGAGCGGCGCAACCGCTCGCGGCGCCATCCCCGTGTCCTCGAGTCCCGTCGCGCCGTGGTCGAGCCGAGCGGCGAGGCGGAGCGCTGGCTCGGCCTCGCCGAACCCGAACGATGGCTCGAGCTCGCGCGCGTCTGGCTCCGCGCGTCCGGCATGGACGGAGATGCGAGCGCGGCCGGTCCATCACGTGAACGGGTGGTGGTCGAGCTCCTGGCCGAGATCCCGGACGGCCGTGGCGCGAGCGCGAGCAGCATCGGCGCGGCGCTGTCGTGGCGATACCCCGCGTTCTTCTCCGACCCGGCGCGCGCCATGACGACGGCGCGGTCGGTCGGTGTCGGACTGGCGCTGCTCGGCGCGGGCAGTCCCGACCCGATCGTCGGACTCAACACGATCGGTCGGCTCGCACTGCGGTCGGGTGGCGGTGTGGACGCGGAGACGCTCCGTCGCGCGTTCCCCGCGCCGGCGGACCGCTGCGTCGTGACCGCGGATCATCGCGTCGTGGTGTCGGGCCCGCCCGGCGGCGAGCTCGCACGGATGCTGCGACGCGTGGCGGAGGTCGTGTCGGTGCGGCCGGCGCGCGTCTACCGCCTCACGGAGGCGTCGCTGGGGCGCGCGCTCGACGGCGGCGTCACCGCGTCGAGCATCCTCGAGGTGCTGCGCCGCCACGTCTCGGAGCCGGTCCCCTCGAACGTCGTCGCGCTCGTGGAGGACGCCGCGCGACGGCACGGCCGTCTGCGCGTCGGCAGTGCGGACGCGTACGTCGTCGCGGACGACCCTGCGCAGCTCGAGCTCGTAGCGCGCGACCGTGCGCTCGGCGGTGGGCTGCGCCGTGTCGCGCCGACGGTCGCCGTCATCGAGGGCCGCGATCGCGACGAGGTGGTGGCCGCGCTGCGGCGTGCCGGGCTGATGCCGGTCCTCGACGGCGCGGTCCCGGTCGCGCCCGCAACGGCGCCGGCTCCGCCGCGGCGCGCTTCGCGTCCCCAGGCGCAGCGGCCAGCCACGATGGAGCCCGCCGCACTGGACGACGCCGAGGCCGCGCGCATCGTCGCCGCGCTCCGCGCCGCGCCCGCCGGAGCGGTGCGCGCCGCGCCCACGCGACCAGCGGAAGCAACGGTGCGCGACATGCTCGGCCAGGCGGCGCGCACGCGGCGTCCGCTCGAGATCGGCTACCGAGGCGCCTCGGGCGCGCTGGAGGTCATGACCGCCGCGCCGTACCACCTGCAGCAGGATCAGGTGTTCGTCCAGGACGGCAGCGGCTTCGGCGTGTTCGCGCTCGATCTCCGCCGCATCCTCTGGGCCCAGGCCGCGCCTGCGGCCAACGGGCAAGATCGCCCGCCCGGCGATGGTGACCTCTACCTCGACGGCGACGACGACGAAGACGACGCCGATCTGCTCATCGAGCTCGAGGCGATGGACCCGCCGCGGAGGCGGCGGCGCTGACCGACAGCCTCACCGCCCCGCTCATCGTCCAGTCGGACCGCACCCTCCTCCTCGAGGCCGGCCACCCGCTGGCGGAGGACTGCCGAGCCGAGATCGCGAAGTTCGCCGAGCTCGAGCGCAGCCCCGAGCACATCCACACCTACCGCGTCACACCGCTGTCGCTGTGGAACGCGCGGGCCGCCGGGACCACGGCCGCGGAGATGCTCGCGGCGCTGGAGCGCTTCTCGCGCTACGAGGTGCCGCAGGCCGTCCGCGGCGAGATAGCCGACCAGGCGGCGCGCTACGGGCGCCTGCGGATCGAGATGGCGGACGGGCGCCTCGTCCTGCGCGCCGCCGATCCCGCGATCCTCGAGGAGGTCAGCCGTGCCCGCCAGGTCGCGCCGCTGCTCGGTCAGCGCCTCGGACCGCTCGTGGCCGCGGTGGACCCGCTCGCGCGCGGGCGGCTGAAGCAGGCGCTCATCAAGATCGGCTGGCCCGCCGAGGACGTCGCCGGCTACACCCCGGGCGCGCCGCTCGATCTCGCGCTGCGCAACGTCACCACCGACGGCGAGCCGTTCCGGCTGCGCGACTACCAGCTCGCGGCCGTCGGCTCGTTCTGGGCCGCGGGCGGACGCGACGGCGGCAGCGGCGTCCTGGTGCTGCCCTGCGGCGCGGGCAAGACGCTCATCGGGATGGGTGTAATGGAACGCGCTCGGACACGCACGCTCATCCTCGCGACGAGCGTGGTCGCGGCGCGGCAGTGGCGACGCGAGCTGCTGCGGCGCACGACGCTGCGCGAGGACGAGATCGGCGAGTACTCGGGTCAGGTCAAGTCGGTGCGGCCGGTGACGATCGCGACGTACCAGGTGATGACGTACCGCGCGCGCCGTGCGTCGGTGGACGGCGGCGACCCCTCCGCGCCCGCGGCGCCGCCGGTGTACCCGCATCTCGAGCTGCTCGCGCATCAGGACTGGGGTCTCGTCATCTACGACGAGGTGCACCTGCTGCCGGCGCCGGTCTTCCGCATGACCGCGGAGATCCAATCCAAGCGCCGTCTCGGACTGACGGCGACGCTCGTGCGCGAGGACGGCCGCGCGGATGACGTGTTCAGCCTCATCGGCCCGAAGCGCTACGACGCGCCGTGGCGGTCGCTTGAGGCGCAGGGGTGGATCGCGCCCGCGGTGTGTGAGGAGGTGCGCGTCGCGATGACGCCCCAGGAACGGATGACGTACGCGGTCGCCGAACCGGAGGACCGCTACCGCGTCGCGGCTACGGTGCCGCGCAAGCTCGCGCTGACGGTCGCGCTCTGCGAGCGCCACCGCGACGACCGCGTGCTCGTCATCGGCCAGTACATCGACCAGCTGAAGGCGTTGGCGGCCGTGCTCGAGGCTCCGCTCATCACCGGAGCGACGCCGGCGCGTGAGCGCGAGCGGCTCTACGAGCGCTTCCGGTCGGGTGACGTGCGCCTGCTCGTCGTCTCCAAGGTGGCGAACTTCTCCATCGACCTGCCCGAGGCCAACGTCGCCATCCAGGTGTCGGGCACCTTCGGCTCACGGCAGGAAGAGGCGCAGCGTCTGGGCCGGATCCTGAGGCCGAAGGCGGACGGCGGCCAGGCCCGCTTCTACACCCTGGTCACCCGCGAGACGAACGATCAGGACTTCGCCATGCATCGTCAGCTGTTCCTCGCCGAGCAGGGCTACAGCTACGAGATCCGCGACGAGCGGCAGGTCGTCGCCGACATCCAGCTCGGCCGATAACGAGGTCGGTCAGCGTGGCGTGCGGCGTTCTACGCGGATCGCCTTCCAGTTTCGACCTCGCGTGGCGCGAGCAGCGCGCGCTCTATGAACGCGCCGCGGGCTGCTTGCCGATGAGTGGTAGCAGTTCCTGCTCTTGTGCGATCGGGCGGATATCTCCGTTCGGCCGAGACTCGTACAGGGCGAGGTCCGTGAGCGTCTCGACCCCGTCACGCTCGACCCATTCACGCACGGCCTGAAGCGCCTCCAGGAGCGAGGGGTAGATACCCTGGAGGTTCCCGCTGTCAAGGTCTAGGAAGTGGTAGGTCGTCTTCATCACATCCTCTTGGGAACAGCCTAATCCAGCGGCATCACGCGGACCACGAACCGAAGGAGCACGTCGGGGTCCTCGAAGACGGTCAGATGTTCCGGGTCTTCACTGAACGGCAGCAACTGGGTGCCGGGCGGGAGCTCCAGTTCCGCGATGTGCGTTCCGAGCATGGGAAATCTGCGCACGAGCTCATGTATGCGCGCCAGGCTCCGCCACGCAGACAAGCCTTCGTGGTGCGCCACCGTCTCTGCCGACCGCTCGCGCAGCCGCTTGTGCCGCGCTTTGTCCGACAGGAAGTCCTCCCGCGCCGGGTGTGGCCCCTTGATGAGCCGATAGACGCGGACGACCGGAGGCGCTGCTGGCTCGCTCAGCACTGCGCTCATCTGATCGGCATGCGCCTGCTGGAGTACACGACGACGACGCGCGCCGGAGGATAGAGTCGCTCGAATGCGATCCGTCGGGCGACGTTCGCGGCTGAAGATCCCTCTCTCTGGCCGTCCACGTCGTTGCCTCGAAGCGTGGGCGAGACATCACGACGTGCCGGTCGCGACGGCGGCACGCGTCTTCCTCGTCGAACGCCTCGACAGCCTTCGCGAAGCCGACAGGCTCCGACGCATGGAGCGGATCCAAAGGCGCACGTCGCCACCGAAGGGGAAGCGATCGCCTGCCAGGCGATGAGCGGTCCTGCTATCCGCGCCGAGCACGTCAGCAAGACGTACATCCTCCGCCGCGAGGCGCGGCGCACGCTGAAGGAGGTCGTGCTCCGCCAGTACGCGCCCGCCGAGCTCGTCGAGGCGCTGAACGAGGTGAGCTTCGACGTCCAGCGCGGCGAGGCGTTCGGGGTCGTCGGATCGAACGGGTCCGGCAAGTCGACCCTGCTCAAGCTCATCGCCGGCACCGCGAAGCCGACGAGCGGCACGCTCGACGTGAGCGGCCGCGTCTCCGCGCTGCTCGAGCTCGGCGCGGGCTTCCATCCGGACTTCACCGGCCGCGAGAACGCGTACCTGAACGGCTCGCTGCTCGGACTCTCGCGCAAGCGGATGGACGCGGCGATGCCTGCTGTCGAGGCCTTCGCCGACATCGACCGGTTCTTCGACGCGCCGGTGAAGACGTACTCGAGCGGCATGTACGCGCGGCTCGGGTTCGCCGTCGCGGTGCACCTCGATCCGGACCTGCTCCTCGTCGACGAGGTCCTCGCCGTCGGGGACGAGTACTTCCAGCACAAATGCTTCGCGAAGATCGCCGACTTCCGGCGCGAGGGCCGCACCATCGTCCTCGTCTCGCACGACCTCGGTGCCGTCGCGCGGCTGTGCGAGCGCGCGATGTGGCTCGACGCCGGCCGCGTCGCGTCGCTCGGCACCGTGCGGGACGTCGTGAACGCGTATCAGCGCACGGTCGGGGAGCGCGAGCAGCGCGAGCGCGCGGCACGCGGCGAGGCCGGCGCGCGGTGGGGCTCGAAGGAGATCGAGATCGCGCATGCGCGCATCGTCGGCGGCGACGGACGGGAGCGCGCCGTGCTCGAGTCGGGCGAGCCGGCCACGATCGAGATCGCGTACCGCAATCCCGCCGGCGTGAGCGACGCGGTCTTCGGCGTGTACGTGTACCGCGACGACGGCCTCGGCGTCTACGGGACCAACACGCTCATCGACGGGTGCGAGGTCCCCGTGCGCAGCGAAGGCGTCGCGCGGTTCGTGACCGATGCGCTCGATCTCCTGCCCGGGGCGTACGACGTTGACGTCGGGATCATCGACCCGCAGGACCGCTATTACGACTACCTGCAGAAGGGGCTGCGCGTGCGCGTGATAGGCCGCTCGCGGGAGGTCGGCACGGCACGTCTGCGTCATCGCTGGGAGTTCGGATCGCTGATCCGGTGAGGAGCGGTCAGCGTAATACGAGTGTGATCCGATCCGGTGCGGTCGTCGCGGTCCTGGCGCTGACCGGCCTCGTCGTGGGCACATGCACAGAGGCAGGCCCCGTGACGCCGACGCCGACGGCGCAGGCGACGCCGGCGGCGACCGCGGCCGCGCCGGTGCTGGGCGCCCCGGGGACCGCGCCGACGCCGAGCCCATCGCTGGCGCCGGTCGCCACACCCTCCGCGACGCTCACACCGTCGTCGGCGACCGCGACGCCGAGCGCTCCTGCGGCGCCCGCGGCAGCGCCCACCGCCGCGCGGCCGCTCGCGACGACCGCTCCCGCGGTGGCGCCGGCGGCAAGCACGGCCCCCGTGGCGACGAGCGCGCCGGCGACCGTGACGTCGGCTCCCGCGCCGACGCCGACGTCGCGGGCGACCGTGGCCCCGCTTTCGACGGTCCCACCACCGCCCGCCCCGAGGCCGACCCCGACCCCTACCCCGTACGACCCGTACTAGCGCGGCGGCGGTCGTCATCGCGGGTCAGGGGCGGCGCGGCGCACTAGCCGTCGCACCAGCTCAGCCCGAGAATGCGGAGATGCGCATCGCCGACGCCTATCGCAACGGCAGGCCCGTCTTCTCGTTCGAGTTCTTCCCACCGACGAATGAGGAGGGGATGCGACGGCTCCACGACACCATCGCCGCGCTGCGGCCGGTGCGGCCGGACTTCGTCTCGGTCACCTACCCGGCGGTCGCGCGGCCGTCGGATACGGCGCGACGCGAGCTCACCATCGAGCTCGTCACGCAGATCAAGCGTGACACGGGCATCGAGGCGATGGCGCATCTCACGTGCTCCGATCACACCGCCGAGCAGCTTGGCCGGATCCTGGACCGCCTCCAGGCAGCCGGTGTCCAGAACGTCATCGCGCTCCGCGGCGACCCCTCGCAGGGCCGGTCGACGTTCACGCCGACCGAAGGCGGCTTCGCGCATGGCAGCGAGTTCGCCGGATTCATCCGCTCGCGCTGGCCGTTCTGCGTCGCGGGCGCGACGTACCCGGAGCCGCACCTGGAGTCGGCGGAGCCGGACCAGGACGTCCGATACGCCAAGGTCAAGCAGGACGTCGGCGTCGAGGTCCTCATCACGCAGCTCTTCTTCGAGCCCGACGACTACTTCCGGTTCGTGCGGCGCGCACGCGCCCTCGGCGTCAGCGTGCCGATCGTGCCCGGCATCATGCCCATCACGAAAGTCGACCAACTCCGGCCGACGGGCATGTTCGCCCGGTGCGGCGCGCATGTGCCCGAGCGCCTTCGCGCGCGGATAGAGGGCGCGCGGGACGAAGAGGCCGTGCAGGCCGTCGGCATCGCCTGGTCGCTCGGGCAGTGCCGCGAGCTCCTCGAGGGCGGCGCGCCGGGGATCCACTTCTACACGCTCAACCGCTCGCGCGCGGCCTACGCGGTCTACCGGGGCCTCACCGCGGCCGTCCCGGCCGTCGGAGCCCGCTGAGCGCTCACATCCGGCGATACCCTTAGCGCGTCCGCAACGCGGCCCGCGCCGGAGCGTTCACCGACAGGGCGACCCGGCAGTGAGGGTCGCGTATAGGGAAGGGAGAACGGTGTGGCTGAGTCCCTGAAGGTCGTCCGGCAGCAGACGACCGAGCGCCAGCGCGTGGCGCAGGAGGTCGCCGACCTCGTCGGCGAGGTGCAGGAGCACGACGCCGCCATCGCCGTCCTCTTCGAGCGGCTGGCCGAGGCGGTACGTCTGGGACGCGGCGATGAGGCCAAGGCGTACGCGGCCGCTATCGACCCGCGCTCGACGGCGGAGGCGATCACCGCGCACCGCTCGCCGATCTGGGGGATCCTCGAGGTCGCGCGCAACGTGCTGGTGTTCGCGCCGATCGCGGTCACGTGGTTCGGGCTCTCGACGGCCACGAACGCGTACGCACGCCTGCTCGACCTCAGGCCGGAATTCGGCGACCGTCCGTTCCTCCTCCTGTGGGAGCAAGGCTTCCACGGCGTCGGCCAGACGATCGTCTTCAGCACGCTCGCGGCCATCGACGCCGCGCTCATCGGTCTCCTCATCGTCCTCTCCCTCGCGATCCACCTCCGCGCGGACATCCGCGACGCGCGCACCCGCGCGTCCTCGCTCCTCAAGGAGTCGCAGATCCGCGTGACGATCGCGCACGCGACGAGCGTCGCCTCGAGCGGCCTCGCGGGCGACGAGGCGGATGCGCTCCTCGACCAGATGGCCGCCGAGGAGCGGCGCGTCTTCGAGCGTGCGATGGAGCGCGAGCAGCAGCTATACGACCTCGAGGGCGCGATCGCGGAGCTCCGCAAGAGCGCCGCGGATCTGGCGCGCGCGGCAGAGGTGATCCGGCAGACCCAGGATGTTCGGTCTCGGTAAGAGCGTCACCCTCGCGCTCGTAGGGTGGCTCTGGGCGGACATCCTCCTCGGCCTCTTCGTGATCTTCCTCGCGGCGGCGAGCCCGCCGGTGCCCGCGGTCGCGAAGTCGGGACCGAGCATCGAGCCGCAGCCGCTCGAGCTCCGCATCGAGGTGGACGGCAGCCGTCTGCTGTCGGGCGATGACGCCCAGGTCAAGACCGAGCAATCGCGGTTCGCGAGCGCCATCGCGCGGCAGCTCGCGGCCAAGTCCGAGACGCGGCCCATCGCGATCGTGTTCGCGTACGGCTCCCACGAGGATCCAGTGCTCGGCCAGAAGATCGCGCGGCTCGCGACCGACGCCCTCGCGCTCGGTGGGACGCAGGCTCAGTTCTCGCGCGCCGTGCTGAAGGCGCTCCACGACATCGTGCCCGGCGACCAGGGGACCGCGGTCGCGCTGGAGATCTACGTTTACCGCTGAGCTCGATCCCCGCGCGCTGCGGCGCCGCGCCGCGCTGCGCGTCGCCCTCCGCAGGGGTGACGTCGTCTCCGTGGCGCGCTCGTGGGAGCGGCTGCGCGCCGGCGCGGCGCCGGTCTCGCCCGAAGAGGCGACGGCCGCGCGCTCGGCCCGCGTCGCGCTCGGCCGCGCGATCCGCACCGCGCGATGGCGCCGGTCGCACCCGCTGGGCGCGACGGCGGCGCAAGCACCAGCCTCCGCGCTGCCGCAGGACGTTGGCGTTCCGCGCGCCGCGCTCGCGGCCGGGATCGCGATGCTGGTGATGATCGCCGCGGTCGTGCTGCTGCCGCGCCAAGCGCAGCCGGCACCGGCGGCGGCGGCGCCGGAAGAGGCGCGGACGCCCGGGGCGACGCTCGAGCCGCCCGATGGGCGCGGCCGGACGTTCGCGACGCTCGCGCCGGTCGTCGCGCTGCCGACCGCGACCGTCGCTCCGGCTCCGACGCAGGCGCCGGCGGCGGCGACGGTCGGCCCCCCCGCGCCACGGACCCCCGCGCCCGGCGGCGTGCCCGGTGGGGTCCCGGGGGGCGTTCCGGGAGGCGTCCCCGGCGGCACGGTGGGCGGCACGATCGGCGGGACCGGGGCATCGACCCCCGCGCCGACGCCGACGCTGAACGTCCTTCCGGCGACGCCGCCGCCGATGCCCCTGGGCGCGAACCGGTTCTACTTCCAGGTGGTCGACTTCAACACGCGGGCCGCGCTCGCCAACGTCTGCGTCATCTACGGCACCCAGAGCTGCGGTCCCGCGGATCCGCACACGAACACGCTCGGCTACTACTGGCTCGACGTCCCGCCGAACTCGTCGCGCTGGAGCTTCTACTTCCAGCGCAGCGCCGACTACTGGCCCACGACGATCATCGCCACGTACGAGCCGGGCATGGGGTCCACGCCGATCCTCGTCTTCCTGCGGCACCGCTAACCTTCCTCCTCCACGCAACGGGCGGCCGACCGAGCTGTTGACCGTTGTGGGGAACCCTCATGCAGGCGGGCGCCGAAGGGAGACGCGCAGATCGAGCAGCGAGCACGGCAGCGGGCGGCCCTACGCCAGGCACGGCGGCGGGCGGCGCTGCACGTCGCCCTCCGCGATGGCGACGTGCTGACGGCGGCCAGGGCGTGGGAGCGCTTGCGGCTCAGCGGCGTCGTGCTGGCCCGGCGCGAGGCCGCGGCCGCCCACGGCGCGCGGGCCGCGCTGGGCCGCGCCATCCGCGATGCGCGCGAGCGTCGCGCTCGAGGTGGTGATGCGGCCCCCAGCCCGGTGGTCGCCAGCGTGGCTTCGATCGCGACCAGCTCCGGCGCGGCGTCCCGGTGGCGCGTCCGCACCGCGGCGTTCACCGTCCTCGCGGCGTCACTGGTGCTCGTGGTCTTGGCGCCCGTGGGGGGCGGACGCGACCTCGCCACCGGCGCCGCGGCCGAGCCGGACACCCCGCGAGCCCTCGCGGCGATGGTCGCGAGCCGCGGCCGGACGGCCGCCACGCTCCCGCCCGCGGTCGCCGCCGCGACTGCCGCGCCCGAGCCGCAGCCGACGGCGAAGCCGGAGCCGAGCGTCCCGCCCGCCGCGACGGCCTCGCCCGCCCCCAGCGCCGGTGCGTCCGCCGCAGCGTCGGCGTCGCCGAGCGGGACGCCCGCGACCGCCGGCGCATCCGCCGGGGCGGCGGGCGCCGTCCCGGGGGCGGCGGGGGGCACGGGCAGCGCGATCGCCTCGCCCACGCCGAAGCTGAACGTCATGCCGGTCCAGCCGCCGCTGCTGCCGAGCGGATCCGACCGCTTCCTCTTCCAGGTCCTCGATCAGCGCACCGGCATGCCCCTGGCGAACGTCTGCGTGATCTACGGCACGCTGCAGTGCGGCGAGGGCGATCCGCACACGAACCTGCTCGGGTACTACTGGCTCGACTTCCCCGTCCGCGTGGCCGCGAACTGGAGCTTCCACTTCTCGCGCGGCGGGTACGTCACCGCGACGGTGAACAAGACGTACCGAGCGGACCAGGGGACCGTCATCACGACGATCGCGCTCCGGCGGCGGTAAGAGCTCGGCTGTAGGTACGCTCGGGCCGATGCCCGAGCTTCCCGACATCGAGGCCTATCTCGAGGCGCTGCGCCGCACGGCGGTCGGTCACGCGCTCGAGCGGATCCGCATCGCGAGCCCGATCATCCTCCGCTCGGTCGATCCGCCGACGAGCGCCGCCGAAGGCAAGCGCATCGTCGGCGTGCGGCGGATCGGGAAGCGCATCGTGATCGAGCTCGAGGACGATCCTTCCTCGCAGGGGGGCTCCCCCCCTTCCACCCCCCTTTTCCTCGTCGTGCACCTCATGATCGCGGGGCGCTTCCACTGGCGCGAGCGCGGCGCGCGCGTGCCCGCGCGCGTCGGTCACGCGGCGCTCGACCTCGATCACGGGACGCTCATGCTCACAGAGGCGAACGCGACCAAGCGCGCTTCGCTGCACCTGGTGCGCGGCGAGGCAGCGCTCGCGCAGTTCGCGCGGGGCGGGGTCGAGCCGCTCGAGGCGGACCTCGCATCGTTCCGCGCGGCCCTCACGCGCGAGAGCCATACGGTGAAGCGCGCACTCACCGATCCGGCGCTCTTCAGCGGGATCGGCAATGCGTACTCGGACGAGATCCTCCACCGCGCGAAGCTCGCGCCCACCAAGCTCACGCGATCCACGTCCGAGGAAGAGATCGTCCGCCTGTACGACGCCACGCTCGAGGTGCTCACCGAGTGGACCGATCGTCTCGTCGCCGACGCGCGCCGGCGGTTCCCTGAGAAGGTGACCGCGTTCCGTCCGGAGTTCGCGGTCCATGGGAAGTACGGCAAGCCGTGCCCGGTCTGCGGCAGCCCGGTCCAGCGGATCGTGCAAGCCGAGAACGAGGCGAACTACTGCGCGACGTGCCAGACCGGAGGGAAGCTCCTCGCGGACCGCGCGCTCTCACGCCTGCTGCGCGAGGACTGGCCCCGCACGCTCGAGGAGCTCGAGGAGCGTGTCGGGGGTGGAAGGGGGCGAAGCCCCCTGCGATGAGAAAGCGGAACGCCCCGCCGTCTCCTCGTACGTCGCGTGCATGAGCTTGTCGGAGACGAGCAGCATCTTCACCGTCGCCTCGCCGACGGACCGCTTGTTCGCGGCGTACAGCTTGTCGTGCAGCCCGTGGTAGTTCTCGAACGCCGCGGCCATCTGCAGCTTGTTCGCGTAGAGCCGGTCGTCGCAGCTCGGCGTCCGCGCCGGCTTCGGCGTCGCCTTCGCGGTGGGGCTGAGCGCGACCTTCGGCTTCGCGGTCGGCTTCGGCGTCGGCTTGGACCTCTCGGTCGGCTTCGGGGCCGGCGTCGCGGTCGCGGTGGTCTTCGCGAGGTTGACGACCGTCTCCATGGCCGCGGCCGCGCGCCCGGCCACGGTGGCGACGCTCTCCTCGCTGCACATCTCGGCGAGGCTCGTGGGCGGTCAGAATGGCCGCCGTGGTCGACGAGGTCCTCGCCGAGGTCCGCGACCGCATCCGCCGCAAGCGGGAGGCGGGCGTCTACGGGCCCGAGGTGGACGCGGCGCTGCGCCTGCCGCTCCCCGGCGGGCGGCCGCTGTTCGTCGAGGAGCTCGACGACCCGCTGCCGGCACTGCGCGACGCGCTCGACGAGCGCGTCGAGTACGACCCGCGCAGCCGCAAGCCGCTCGTCGGACCGTTCATCACCGTCGCGCGCCGCCTGGTCATGGGTCTGGTGCGGTGGTGGATCGCCGCCACGGGGGAGCGCCAGGAGCGCGTCGACCGGCTGACGTTCCGCGCGCTCATGGACCTGCGCGACCGGCCGAACCCCGGGTTCGACGAGCGCCTGCGCCACCTCGAGGGCGAGTGGTCGCGGTTCCGGCGCGACCTCGTCGCGGCGGACCTCCACAGCGTGTACTTCCAGGCGCGCTTCGGCGGCGACGAGCCGGTCATCCGCGCGCAGTCGGAGCGGTTCCTCGACCTGTTCCGCGGACGGCACCGCGTGCTCGATCTCGGGAGCGGTCGCGGCACGTTCCTCCAGCTCATGCGCGATCACGGCGTCGGCGCGTACGGCGTGGACCTCGACGAGCGCATGACGTCGGCGGCGCGCGCGCGCGGGCTCGAGGTCGTGGCCGGTGACGCGGTCGAGCACCTCGAGGGCCTCGAGGAGGGGAGCGTGGACGGGCTGTACGCGCGCCACCTCGCCGAGCACATCCTTCCGGGCGAGCTCGTGACGATCCTCCGCCTGTGCCGCCGCGTGCTCGCCCCGGGAGCGCCCGTCGTGTTCGTGACGCCGAACCCGCGCACGCTCTCCGTCGGTGCGCACACGTTCTGGCTCGACCCGGGACACCTGCGTCCGATCCCAGCGGAGCTGTTCCGCTTCTACCTCGAGGTCGAGGGCTTCGAGGACGTGGAGCTGGTCACGTTCGAGCCGACCGAGGGGCCCAAGCTCGTCGAGACGGGTGACGACGCGATGCGCGCGAACGTGCGGCTCCTCAACGAGGCGCTCTTCGGCGACCGCGACTACGCGGTCATCGGCCGCATGCCCTACCTCGCAGGGGGGCCTTCGTCGCGGGGCCTCGGGGGCCCCGCACCCGGGGCCCCCCTCCACCCCCGCGGGACCTGATGGTCATACCCAAGGCGTGGCGGTCCGGCGGTCGGCCGACCGCCGTGCACCAGTTCCATCCGGTCCTCGCGCCGGGCGACGCGATGTCGAACCACGTCTTCGCGCTGCGCGCGCATCTGCGCGAGTGGGGCTACGAGTCGCACGCCTATGCCGTCGAGGCGAAGCCCGGCGTCGAGGGCGTCCTCTCGTACCGGCGCCTGTTCCGCGCGGCGCGGCCGACCGACATGCTCGTCCTGCACTTCTCGATCGGGCACGAGGTGTTCGACCAGCTCGCGAAGCTGAACGCGCGCAGGGTGCTCGTCTACCACAACGTGACGCCGCCGGAGTTCTTCACCGGGCTGAACGACCACGCCGCGGTGCATGCCCGGCTCGGCCTGCGGCAGCTCGCACGTCTCGCGCCGAAGATCGACCTCGCGATCGGCGTGTCGGAGTTCAACGCGCACGACCTCGGCGAGGCCGGGTTCACGAACGTGACGAGCGTCCCGATCCTCATCGACTGGTCGCAGTACGGCACACCGCCGGATGAGAGCGTCCTCGCCTCGATGTCGAGCCGGCGCACGCGGATCCTGTTCGTCGGCCGCATCTCGCCGAACAAGCGGCAGGACGAGCTCATCCGCATGCTCGCGTACTACCGCGCATGCGTGGACCCCGAAGCGCAGCTGTACCTCGTCGGCCCGTACCGCGACCAGCCGCAGTACCACGCGCGCCTCCTGGCGCTGCGCGACGCGCTCGGGCTCCAGGCGGCGGTCGTGTTCACCGGGGCGGTCCCGCTGCCCGCGCTGATCTCGTACTACCGCCGCGCCTCGGTGTTCTGCTCGCTCTCGGAGCACGAGGGGTTCGGCGTCCCGCTGCTCGAGGCCATGCATCTCGGCGTGCCGGTCGTCGCGTACGACGCCGCGGCGGTGGGCGAGACGCTCGACGGCGGCGGCATCACGCTGCCGACCAAGGACCTCGCCGAGGCCGCGGAGACCTGCGCGCTGGTCGCCGAGCGCGACGACCTGCGCAAGCGGCTCATCGTCTCGGGCCGGCGGCGCGCGGCCGAGTTCGCCACGGAGGTCGTCGCGCGGCGCACCAAGGAGGTGCTCGGCCTGTGACGGGGGGTGGAAGGGGGGCGCAGCCCCCCTGCGAAGAGTGATGCTGCGCCGCGCGCACCAGTTCACGGCCTCGGTCGCGTACGGGGACGCGATCGGGAACGACACGTTCGAGCTGCAACGGCTCTTCTGGCAGCGCGGGATCGCCAGCGACGTCTTCGCGCAGGAGTCGAAGCCGGGCGTCGAGCCCTTCATCCGTCCGTGGCACCAGCTGCGCGACGAGCCCGTCGCCGACAGCGCGCTCCTGATCCACCACTCGATGGGGAACGAGGCGATCTCGGAGGTCGCGCGGCTCCCGCATCGGAAGGCCGTCGTCTACCACAACATCACGCCCGCGCACTTCTTCGAGGGGATCAGCGACCAGCTCGTGCGGCACAGCGAGCTCGGTCGCGAGCAGCTGCGCATGCTCGCGACGGTCGCCGAGCTCGGCATCGGCGACAGCGAGTTCAACCGCATGGAGCTGGAGGAGGTCGGCTTCGCGCGCACCGCGGTCGTGCCGATCCTCACCGATCCGGCGCAGTTCGACGTCGCTCCGGACGCCGGCGTCATGCGCGAGCTCGCCGACGAGCGCACGAGCGTGCTCGTCGTCGGTCAGATCCTCCCGCAGAAGGCGGTGCACGACGTCCTCGACGCCTTCGCGCGGTACCGCGAGACGGACCGGTCGGCGCGGCTCTATCTCGTCGGGCCGTACGGGATGTCGGGTCCGTACCTCGACCGCGTGCGCGAGCGGATCGAGCGGCTCGGCCTCGGCGACAGCGTGCGACTCACGGGGAGCGTCCCGGTCGAGCAGCTCGTCGCCTATTACCGCGCCGCCACGGTCCTGCTCCACCTCTCGGACCACGAGGGCTTCAACGTTCCCGTCGTCGAGGCCATGCGCAGCGGCCTGCCGATCGTGGCGCACGCCGCCGGCGCGACGCCCGAGACGCTCGGCGACGCGGGCCTGCTGCTCGAGCGCAAGTCGCCCGACGAGGTGGCCGCCGCGCTCGAGCGCGTCGTGCGCGACGCCGGCCTGCGTCGTTCGCTCATCGAGCGCGGCCGCGCGCGCCTCGCCGAGTTCGCTCCGGAGCGCGTGACCGAGCGGCTCGAGCGCGCGTTCGGGCTGGTGGGGTGGGAGCTGCCGCCCGTGCGGAAGCGGCGGATCGCGGTGGTCTCCAGCGACGAGCGCTGCGGGATCCACTCGTACGCGCTCGCGGTGTGCGGCGGGCTCCGCGCCACCGGGCACGACGTCACGTTCATCGGCGTGAAGCACCTGGACGGCGCGGACCTGCACCGCAAGCTCTCGCACGTCGCCGCGGGTGACACCGTGGTCATCGAGCACGAGGCTGGGATCTTCCGCGACGTGCCGTTCGCGCGCGCCCTGCTGTCGCTGTGGCGGCGGCGCCACGAGGTCGTGCTCTCGATGCACGAGCTCGAGCCCGAGAAGTTCCATCACTACCGCGTCCTCAGCGGCTCGATCCACTACCGGATGCGGTACCGGATGCCGCTCGAGCTCGTGCGCATCCCCTGGGTCGCGCTGCGCATCGCGTGGGCGTTCCTGCGGTACCGCGCGATCCTCACGGTCATGGGGAGCATCCCGAAGCGGCTCGTCGTCCACTCCGCGCGCAGCGCGCAGTGGATCGGGCTGCTGACGGGCGACATGGCGAAGGTAGACGTGCTGCCGCTCGCGACGATGCCGGTCGACGAGGTCACGCCTCCGGCGACGGAGGACGAGAAGCGCGCGCTGCGTGAGCGCCTCGGTCTGCCGCTCGATCGGTTCCTCTTCATCTCGCCCGGATTCTTCTTCGCGCGCAAGCGGCTGATCGAGGTCATCAAGGCGCTGCCCCCGGATGCCTCGCTGATCCTGTCCGGCACCCGCCCCGCGTGGGACACGCGCTACTACGACGAGGTCACGGCGTGGCTCGAGCGCGAGAAGCCCGCGAACGTGATCCTCAACACCGACTACGACCGCACGCCCGAGCTGATGCTCGCGTCGGACGCGGTGGTCCTCTACTACCGCGACATCTTCCAGAGCGCCGTCGCCGCCGAGGCGATGTGGGCGGGGATCCCGTGCATCTTCTCCGACATCGAGGGATTCAAGATCTACCGCGGCGCCGGGCTCGTCGTGGCGGACGACGCCGAGCTCGCGCGCGCGATGCGCGACATCCAGCGGCCGGAGACGCTCGCGGGCCTGCGGCGCCAGGTCCAGGTCGCGCGCCGGATGTTCGCGCCCGAGCGTCTCGCGCTCCGCTATCTCGTCGGCCTGTGATCCACCCCGATCGGCGCAGCCTGCTGCGCTGTCTGCGCCTCCGGGGGCCCCGGTGACCGCGCGGCACATCACGATCCTCTCGAGCAAGGAGCGCTGCGGGATCCAGACGTACTCCGCGACGCTCGCCGAGGCCCTGCGCCGCCTCGGGCATCGCGTCGATCTCGTCGGGATCGGGTGGTGGGACTCGGGCGCGCTCCTCCGGGAGGCCGGCCGAGTCGCGCCGAGCTCGGACGTCGTGATCGTCGAGCACGAGTTCGCCCTGTACCGCAACGCGGCGCTCGCGCTCGCGATGGCCCGCCTGCGCTTCGCGGGAAAGAGCGTGCTGCTGTCGATGCACGAGCTCGACCCCGACAAGTTCTGGAACTACCACAAGGTCGTCGCCGCGCTGCACTACCAGATGCGCGGCTCGGCCCTGGGCGATCTCGCGCGGATCCTCTGGGCGACGCTGGAGGCCGCGCAGCGGATGCTCCGCTACCGCCTGACGCTGTGGCTGCTCGGCGCGTTCGCCGACCGGATCGTCTTCCACTCGCCCCGCGCGCGTGCCAACGCCGGCCTGGTCACGGGGGACGAGCGCAAGGTCGTGGAGATCCCGCACTTCGTGGAGCCGCTGCCCGGCGTGCGCGATCCGGGCGCGGGCGACCCGGCCGCACGCAAGCGCGAGCTGCGTGACCGGCTCGGGCTGCCGCTGGAGCGGTTCATCTTCGTCTCGCCGGGGTTCCTGTTCCGGCGCAAGCGGCTCATCGAGGTGATCGCGGCCGCGCCGCCCGACGCGCTCATCGTCCTCGCCGGCACGGAGTCGCCGCACGAGCGCGAGGGCTACCTGGAGGAGATCCGCCGCTACGTCGCGGAGCACGAGCTGCGCAGCGTCGTCATCGACACGGACTACGACCACATGCCGGACCACCTGCTCGCGGCCGACGCCGTGGTGCTCTTCTACAAGGACGCCTTCCAGTCGGGGATCGCGTCGCACGCGATCTGGGCGGAGCAGCCGTGCATCTTCTCGAGCGATCCGGCATTCGACATGTACGGCGGGGCAGGGCTACGGGCGTCCTCCACGGAGGAGCTCAGGCCGGCGATGGCGGAGATCCAGCGGCCGGAGGTCGCGGACCGCCTCCGCGAAGAAGCGCGGCGGCTCAAGCGGGAGCTGTCGCCGGAGGCGATGGCGCGGCTGTACGTGGAGGCGATCCCGTCATGAGCGCCGCGATGAGGATCCTCGTCGTCGTCCAGCGCTACGGGACCGAGGTCGTGGGTGGATCGGAGTCGCACGCGCGGATCGTCGCCGAGCGGCTCGCGCGGACGCACGACGTCGAGGTCGCGACGACGACCGCAGTGGACCACTGGACGTGGGGCGGCCACTACGCGACCGGCACGACCAAGCTCAACGGCGTGCGCGTGCACCGCTTCGCCGTCGTCGGCGGCCGCGACGAGCGCTACAAGGAGATCGAGCGGACGGTGCTCTTCGAGGAGCACACGCTCGAGGACGAGTACCGCTGGCTGCGCGCGCAAGGCCCGCACACGCCCGAGCTGCTCGAGTTCCTGCACCGGCAGGGCGCCGGCTTCGAGGCGGTCCTCTTCTACACGTACATCTACGAGCCGACGGCGCTGGGCCTGCCGCTGGTGCCGGAGCGCGCGGCGCTCGTGTCGACGGCGCACGACGAGCTGCCTCTGCGCCTGGCGCCGTACCGGGCGCTCTTCCAGCTCCCGCGCGCGTTCGGCGCGCTGACGCCGGAGGAGCTGGCGCTCATCCGTCGCGAGTTCAAGAACGACCACATCCCCGCGGAGATCCTCGGCATCGGGCTGGACCCGCCGCCGGCGCCCGACGGCCAGGCATTCCTCAGCCGGCGGGACCTGCGGCATCCGATCGTCCTGTACGTCGGGCAGGTGACCGAGGCGAAGGCGGTGGACGAGCTGCTCGCGATGTGGTCGGGGTACACGAACTCATTGGGCGAGGGAACGCTCGTGCTCGCCGGCAACGTGCTGATGGACATCCCCCGCCGGGACGACGTGGTGGTCCTCGGGCGCGTCAGCGAGGCGGAGAAGTGGGCGGCGTTGGCCGCCGCCGATGCGCTCGTGCTGCCCTCGCACCTCGAGAGCCTGGGGATCGTCCTCCTCGAGGCGTGGCAGGTGGGCACGCCGGTGCTCGTGCCGGCATGGAACGCCGTGACCGCGGGCCAGGTGGCACGCGCCGGCGGCGGACTGGCGTACGCGACGCGCGAGGCGTTCCCCGACGCGCTCGGGACGCTCCTGGCCGACGGGAAGCGGCGCGGCGAGGCCGGACGCGCATGGGTCGAGCGCGAGTGCGCCTGGGACGCGTTCGACGCTCGCGTGCAGAGCCTCGTGCAGATGGCGGCGTTCATTGCCTGATCCTTCTTCGCAGGGGGCCTTTGTCGCGGGGCCTGATCGGCCCCGCAGCCCGGGGCCCCCTTCCACCCCCGGGTACGGGACGACGCGGCCGTCGCTCTTGGTGGTCATCCAGCGGTACGGCGACGTCGCCGGCGGCGCGGAGGCGCACGCGCGGGCGCTCGTGAAGGTGCTGCGCGCGCACGTCGACGTCGAGGTCGCGACGACGACCGCGCGCGACTACTGGACGTGGCGGAACGAGCTGACGGCGGGGACGACGTGGGTCGACGGCGTTCGCGTCCATCGCTTCCCGGTGACCAAGCCGCGCGCGCGGATGTTCCATGCCTCCGAGCGGCGCGCCTTCGGCGGCAGCCACTCGCTCGCGGACGAGCTCGACTTCCTGGATGCGCAGGGTCCCGTCGCGCCGGACCTCACGGAGTTCCTGCGGCGGCACGGGCGCGAGTTCGATCACGTGCTCTTCTTCACGTACATCTACTGGACGACGATCTTCGGGCTGCCCATCGTCCCCGAGCGCGCCGTGCTCGTGCCGACCGCGCACGAGGAGCCCGCGATCGGCCTGACGATGTACCGCCGCGTGTTCCACCTGCCGCGCGCGATCGCGTACAACACGGCGGAGGAACGCGCGATGGTGGAGCGCCGCTTCGCGAACGCGCGCGTGCCGAACGAGATCGTCGGGGTGGGCGTTGACGCGCCCGCGAGCGCGTCGGCGGAGCGGTTCCGCGCGACTCATCGGCTGAACGGCCCGCTCTTCCTCTATCTCGGCCGCATCGTCGAGAGCAAGGGCTGCATCGAGCTCTTCGACCTGTGGCAGCGCTGGCGCGCGCGGACGAGGACGGAGGCGACGCTCGTCCTGGCGGGGCATCGTGAGATGGAGATCCCCGACCGCGCCGACGTGCGCTACCTGGGTGAGATCCCAGAGAGCGACAAGTGGGACGCGTTCGCGGCGTGCAGCGCGCTGCTCGTGCCCGAGCGGCTCCAGTCCCTTTCGCTGGTCACGCTCGAGGCCTGGGCCATGGGCCGCCCGGTGATCTGTCCCGCGCAGGCGCCCGTGCTCGCGTCGATGTCGCGCCGGGCCTCGGCGGGGATCCCGTATCGCTCGTTCCCCGAGTTCGCGGAGAGCTGCGAGCTGCTCATCGAGCGTCCGCAGCTCGGCGACCGGCTCGGCCGCGGCGGCCGGGACTTCGTCGCGCGCACCTACACCTGGCCGGTCGTGGTGGACAAGTACCTCGATCTGTTCGCCGAGGTCCGCGCTCGCACGTCCGCCGACCTATCCTGAAGCGGCACTGATGCGCAACCCACCGCGCGGCCGGGGCGGCGACGGCGAAGAGCGGGACCGCTGGGAGATCGACTGGTCGAACATCGACTTCTCCACGTTCGGCCGCCGCCGGCGGTCGCAGCCGCCGAGCGGCCTCATCGTCGTCCTCACCATCCTCGCGGTCCTGTTCGTCATCCTCCCATTCCTCGTCGGGCCGCTCATCGCATTCCTCACGGACCTCCTGTGGTTCCGCAGCCTCGGCCTCGAGAGCGTGTACCTCGTCCGCTACACGGCCGGCTTCTGGGCGTTCGTCGCGTTCTTCCTCGCGTTCTTCGTGTTCGCGGCGGTCAACCTGTACTTCGCGCTCCGCCCGCGCGCGCGCCGTGCGGTCGTCGAGGAAGGCGGTCCGCCCGCCGGTGCCCTCGCGCTCACGCTCCGGCTGCTCCCGATCCTGCTCATCCCGTCGCTGTTCTTCGGCCTGGCAGGCGGCGCGGAGTGGGACACGATCCTCCGCTGGCTGAACGGCGCGGCCTTCGGGGTCATCGATCCGCTCTTCGGGCGCGACATCGGCTTCTACTTCTTCACGCTGCCGTTCCTGCAGTTCGTGCGCGGCTGGCTCCTCGTCGCCGTCGTGCTCGTCGCGATCGGCGCGTTCTTCGTGTACAGCGCGCGCGGCATCGCCGGTGTCGCGGTCGGGACGATCCAGACGCCGACGGACCTGCGCGAGGTCGGCACGCTGGCGCGCACGTTCGCCGTGCCCGCGCGCGCGCACCTCTCGATCCTCGCGGCCATCTTCCTGCTCCT
>JACPEQ010000146.1 GCA_016183435.1 Chloroflexota bacterium | reverse complement strand
CGGTGTCCAGGACATGCGAAAGGAGGGGCTTGCCGGCCGCCTGGTGGAGGACCTTGCACGTCGTCGAGCGCATCCGGGTGCCGAGCCCGGCGGCCAGGACGAAGGCAAGGCCGGTATCCGAAGGGTCTTCGCTCACGGGAGAGATGTGATCCTACTCCGGCTGGGGCGGCAGGATTCGAACCTGCGGTAAGGGATCCAAAGTCCCCCGCCTTACCACTTGGCCACGCCCCAATGCTAAGGAAAGTCTACGGGCGGCCGGCTGGCCGGATCCTACCGGTCAGCGCGACCGCGCGTGGACACGTCGCCGCCGTAGCGTGACCGCTCGCCCCCGTCGAGACGCTGGTGCGGAGAGGTCTCATCTCAAGTGCCTGACGGCGGAGAGGATGACTTGCGCGGCACCGTCAGCGCCGAGACGGCTGGTGTCGAGGACCAGATCGTAGTTGGAGGGATCGCGCCAGTCGACGTGGTACACGTCGCGTAAGTAGGCGCCCCAGTTGACGTCGCTCTCCTTGACCCTGCGCTCGGCTGCTTTCGCGTCGAGTTGGAGACTCTTCATCACCGCCGCCGCGCGCGCCTCTCGCGAGCCACGAAGGAAGGCGCGCAGGACTCGCGGATCGTCCCGCAACAGATAGGCCGCGCCACGACCGACGATCACGACATTCCCCGTACGCACCGCTTCCTTCATCACCTCTTCGGTGATACGCAGCGAGGCGCGGCGTGCATCGAATGCCGGATCGTCCGGGTACGGCGGCATCCAGCCCGACGATCCCTCGGCGTACCCGGTGTTCCCCTGCGCCAAAGCACTGAGCAGCCGCTCCAGAAACCTTGGCGGACTCTCATCGAGCGCCTGGGCCTCTTCCCGGGGTATCTGCAGCCGCCGGGCGATCTCATCGATGATGCGGCGGTCGACGAGATCGGCCCCCAAGGCCCTTGCGACCTGCTCGGCCACCTCAGCGGCGCCCGTCCCGATCTCGCGCGAGATCGCCACCAGCGGCATGCGCAGATGGTAGGTCGCGACCACCTAGAGTCCGGTCAACGCCTCGAAAGACCGCATTTGGGAGATCTCGATCGGAACACTGGAGGCCCGGATGCCCTGGCTCGCGCTCGGTCGCGAGAACTACCGGCTGTTCTTCGCGGGCCAGATCGTCTCCCAGAGCGGTCGCTGGATGCAGGGCGTCGCCCAGGCCTGGCTCGTGCTCGACCTCACCGGCTCGGCGCTCGCCCTCGGCGGTATCAGCGTCGTCCAACACGTGCCGATCCTCCTGTTCTCACTGTTCGCCGGGCCGCTCGCGGACCGGTTCCGCACGCGTCGCTTCCTCATGGCGCTCCAGGGTCTGCTGGCCTTGCAGGCGGGCATCCTCGCGATGCTCGTCATCAGCGGCCAGGTGCAGCTCTGGGAGATCTATGTCTTCGCCGCGCTCTGGGGGACCACCAACGCGATCGATGGTCCGACACGGCAGGCCTTCGTCAGCGAGCTCGTCGACCGCTCAGAGATCCAAAGTGCCGTCGGCCTCAACTCGTCCGTGCAGAACGCGGCGCGGATAGTCGGTCCGGCGCTCGGCGGGGTCGTCATCGCAGCCTGGGGCACGGGCTGGTGCTTCGCACTGAACGCGCTGGCCTTCGTGGCCGCCTTCGCGGCGCTCGTCGCCATGCGGGAGGACCGCCTGCGCCCGGCCGCGGCGGCCGCGGCCGGGCGGCTGCGCGAGCAGATCGTCCACGGGCTGCGCTATGTCGCTGGTGAGCGCGAGCTCCTTGTGCCGCTCGCGCTCCTGGGCCTCGTCGCCGCGATCGGACTCAACTGGCAGGTCACGCTGCCGCTCCTCGCCCGCTATTCGTTCGGGACCGGGGCGACCGGCTTCGGCGTGATGAATGCCGCGTTGGGGCTGGGCTCGCTCAGCGGCTCGCTGCTCGTCGCGTCGCGGCCGCCCGCCGCCGCGCTGCGGCTCGGCGGGATCTCGGCCGCCTTCTCGGTCTTGCTCATGAGCCTCGCGCTCGCGCCGGACTACGCGGCCGCCCTGCTCCTGCTCGTCGCGGCCGGCTGCGTGAGCGTCCTCTTCAGCGCCGGCGTCAACACGGCCGTGCAGCTGCGCACCCGGCCGGAGTACCGCGGTCGGGTCCTCGGCCTCTTCTTCCTCGTCTGGGCCGGCGGGAGCCCGTTCGGCGCCGCGCTCACCGGGGCGGTCGCCGAGACGTGGGACATCCGCGTCGCGCTCGCGCTGAGCGCAACGCTCTGCCTCGCTGGCTCGGGCGCGGCGATCGCATACCTCGTGCGCCGGGGCTCCCCGGCGACCGTGCCCTGATGTCGAATGAGCGAGTGAGGGCCGCTCGGGCGTCCGGCCCTATGCCGCGGATGAGCCGCCTTCGGGCCGCTTCCCGCGGCGGATGAGCTCCGCCACGCGGCGCCCACCCTTGCGCCCGAGGGCCGCGTAGCCCTCACTGCCCAACTGGGACTTCCGAGCCTCGCCACCGCGGCGGCCGAGCTCCGCGTACCCGGTGCGGCCGAGCTGCGTCTTGCGCGCCTCTCCGCCTTTCCGTCCGAGCTTCGCGTAGCCCTCAGGGCCCAGCTGACCCTTGCGCGCCTCTCCACCGCGACGTCCGATCTCGCGATAGAAGTCGGCCCCGTGCTTGTCAGCCGTGTTCTTGCCGCCCTTCCGGCCCGCCTGGCGGACCGTCATGTCGCCCCCGGGATCCACCATTGGAGCGTCAGAGGACAGCGCTCGCTCGCTGGCCTAGACGTGCCTCTTTCGTACCCACCGCGCGCAGACCGAGACGCCCAAGCGGCGAGGTCGAGCACGGTGGCGACCGAGGGCTTCGCCCGCGGGAGCGTCGGAAAGGGGTCTGCGCGCCGAGGGGACGACTAGGCCGTCACACCGATCCGGTGCGGTCGGGCGCGCAACCCCGCGCGCCGCAGCGCGCGCGACATGCGGATCGCGTGCGCGCGGTCGTCCGCGATCGCGAAGAGCGAGGGTCCGCTTCCGGATACGTGCAGGTCGATCCCGCGGTCGCGCGCAGCGG
>JACPEQ010000151.1 GCA_016183435.1 Chloroflexota bacterium | reverse complement strand
TCGTCGCCCAGGTCCCCGAGCTCGGTCGGCTGCTCCGTTTCGCCGATGTCGACGAGCTCGTCCTCCTCGCCCGTGCGCTCGGGCATCTCGATGAGCCCGCGCGCCGCGAGGCGCTCCTTGATCTCGTCGAGCGACTTCTTACCGAAGTTGCGCATGCGCAGCAGCTCCTCGTCCGGCGTCTGCAGCAGCTGCCCGACCTTGGTGATCCCGTGCCGCTTCAGCGAGTTGAACGCCCGCTGCGGCAGGTCGAGCTCCTCGATCGGCATGTCGGCGACGCCGGCCGGGAGGCTCCCGCCGTCCGGGCGCGCGGGCTGGGTCAGCGCGGCCTGCGAGCGGGTCAGCCCCGCGAAGAGCGTGAACTGCGAGACGAGGATCTGCGCGCCCTGCGCGACGGCCTCGTCAGGCGCGGTCGTGCCGTCGGTCCACACCTCGATGAGCAGGCGGTCGTAGTTCGTGACCTGCCCGACGCGGGTGTTCTCGACGTTGAAGTTCACCTTCTTGACCGGGCCGAAGAGCGCGTCGATCGGGATGACGCCGATCGGCAGGCCCTCGCGGCGGTCGCCCGGGACGAAGCCGCGGCCGGTCTCGACCGTGAGCTCCATCCAGAGGGACGCCTCGGGCTCGAGCGTGGCGATGCGCTGCTCCGGGTTGACGATCTCGACGTCGCTCGTCGTCTGGACATCGGCCGCGGTCACCTCGCCGGGGCCCTCCTTCTCCAGGACCAGCGTGACCGGCTCGGTCGCGAACGACCGCAGACGGATCCCCTTGAGGTTGAGGACCATCTCGACGACGTCCTCCTTGACCCCGGGGATGGTCGAGAACTCGTGCGCCACACCGCGCACGCGCGCCGCGGTGATCGCCGCGCCCGGGAGGGACGAGAGCAGCACGCGGCGGAGCGAGTTGCCGAGGGTCGTGCCGTAGCCCGCCGGAAGGGGCTCGCAGACGAACCGCGCGTAGCGGTCGTCACCCTCGAGGCGCTCGATCTTCGGGTACTCCAGCTCGACGATGGACATGTCATACCTCTCTTCCGGGCGCGGATCCGCCCGACGGACAGCGGTGTCTAGCGCGAGTAGTGCTCGACGATCAGCTGCGTGTCGACCTGCGTCTCGATCTGATCGCGCGTGGGGGTCGTCACCATGCGCGTCGTGTAGGAGTCGGGATCCACCTCGAGCCAGCCGGGACGGGGCTGCGTCTTCGCCCAGGCCAGCGCGTCCTTGAAGTACTGAAGCCCGCGGCTGGGCTCGCGGACCGTCACGACGTCACCCGCGCGCACCGTGCGGCTGGGGATGCTCGCGACGTGTCCGTTCACCTCGATGTGCCCGTGGCCGACGATCTGCCGCGCCTGAGCCCGCGACTTCGCGAACCCGGAGCGGTAGACGACGTTGTCGAGCCGCGTCTCGAGGAGGACGAGGAGCTGGTCGCCGGTCGCGCCCTTGGTCTTCAGCGCGTCGTCGAAGGTGTTGCGCATCTGCCGCTCGAGCACGCCGTACATGCGGCGCGCCTTCTGCTTCTCACGGAGCTGGAGCGCGAAGTCGGACACCTTGCGGCGGCGCTGCTGGTGCATGCCGGGCGGCGACGGACGACGCTCGACGGTGCATTTGGTGATGCACTTCTCGCCCTTGAGGTAGAGCTTCATCCCCTCGCGCCGGCACTGGCGGCAGACCGGACCGGTGTAACGAGCCATCCCCTACTCCTCTTAGACCCGGCGCCGCTTCGGCGCGCGGCAGCCGTTGTGCGGGATCGGCGTCACGTCGGTGATGGCCGTGACGGCCAACCCGGACGCCTCGAGCGCCCGGATCGCCGCCTCGCGGCCGGCGCCGGGACCCCTTACGAAGACCTCGACAGACTTCATCCCCGCCTCGATCGCCTTCTTCGCGGCGTTCTCGGCGGTGACCTGCGCGGCGTAGGGCGTGCTCTTCCGCGAGCCCTTCCACCCCGATGCGCCCGCCGTCGCCCAGCAGATGGTGTTCCCCTGCGGGTCGCAGATGGACACGATCGTGTTGTTGAACGAGGCCTTGATGTGCGCCGTGCCGTGCGGGACGACCCGCTTCTCGCGCTTGCGGCGCGGAGCCGGCGCGGGGCGGGCGCCCTCGGCGGGTGCCGCGGGCGCGGCGGCCTTCGGCGCGGCAGGGGCCTTCGCGGTCGGGGCGGCCTTTGCGTCCGTTGCCATTACGTCTTCGCCGTCGACTTCTTCTTGCCCGCGACCGTCTTGCGCGGACCCTTGCGCGAACGCGCGTTCGTGCGCGTCCGCTGGCCGCGCACCGGGAGGCCGCGGCGGTGGCGCAGCCCGCGGTAGCTGCCGATCTCCTGGAGCCGCTTGATGTTCAGCGCGATCTCGCGGCGGAGGTCGCCCTCGACGGTCAGCGTGCGGTCGATGATCTCGCGGATCTTCGCGACCTGTGGCTCGGTGAGGTCACGCGTGCGGATGCCGCCGTCGACCTTCGCCTCGGCGCACACGCGCGCGGCCTTCGCCGGACCGATGCCATAGATGTAGCGAAGCGACACGTCGATGCGCTTCTCGCGCGGGATGTCGACGCCAGAGATACGTGCCATGCGCTCCCCTATCCCTGCCGCTGCTTGTGCTTCGGCTCGGAGCAGATCACGAGGATCTGACCCTCACGCCGGATGATCTTGCACTTGTCGCAGCGCTTCTTGACGCTCGCGCGGACCTTCAAGAGCTAGTACCTGACCCTTCGAGTGATGCGACCCCGCTTCAGGTCGTACGGCGACAGCTCCACGAGGACCTTGTCGCCCGGGACGACGCGGATGAAGTTCATCCGCATCTTCCCGGAGATGTGCGCGAGGACCTCGTGCCCGTTCTGGAGCTCGACCTTGAACATCGCGTTCGGAAGGGCCTCGGAAACGGTCCCTTCCACCTCAATGACGTCCTTGTTCGGCAACGACGCTCCAGACACGGTCTTCCGACGGGTACGGCCGACGGGAACGTTCAGTGTACCAAAGGTGGTCATCTCGTTCCGACGCTCCCTCGGGCGAAGCCCTCGGTCGCGCCACCGTGCTCGACCTCGTCCTGCGGGCCTCGGTCTGCGCGCGGTGGGTACGGGCGCCTCGGTCTGCGCGCCGCGGGGACGGCGCGTGGCCTCCCTGCGGCTTCCCCAGGCACCGTCAGGACGACCGGGCCCTCGGCCGCGATCGCCACGGTGTGCTCGAAGTGCGCTGAGATCGACCCGTCCGCCGTCACGACGGTCCACCCGTCGTCCAGCAGGTGCGTCCCCGCGCCGCCGGCGTTGAGCATCGGCTCGATCGCGATGCACAGGCCCGCGCCGATCGGGCGCCCCACCCCCGCCGTGCCGTAGTTCGGCACCTGCGGCGGCTCGTGCATCGCCCGCCCGATGCCGTGCCCGACGTAGTTGCGGACGACGCTGAAGCCATTTCGCTCCGCACAGCCCTGCACCGCGGCGCCGATGTCCCCGAGCCGCCCGCCGGCCTTCGCCGCGGCGATCCCGCGGCGGAGCGCCTCCTCGGCCGTGCGGATGAGCCTGGCGGCCTCGTCGCCGATCCGCCCGACCGGCACGGTCACCGCGGCGTCGGCGTGCCAGCCGTCAACGATCGCGCCCGCGTCGATACCGACGATGTCGCCTTCCCTCAGCTTCCGACGACCCGGGATGCCGTGGACGATCTCGTCGTTCACCGAGGTGCAGATCGTCGCCGGGTAGCCGTAGTAGCCGAGGAACGACGACGTGGCACCGTGCTCCTTCAGCACCTGCGCCGCGATCCGGTCGAGCTCGCCGGTCGTGATCCCCGGCCGCACCGCGGCCGTCGTGCGCGCGAGCATCTCCGCCACGATCGCGCCGGCTTGACGCATCGTCGCGACCTGCTCGGCGGTCTTCAGCGTCACGAGCTCCTTCATGAGACCGCCGCCGCGATCCGCTCCTGCACGTCGTCGATCGTCCCGATCCCGTCGATCCGGCAGACGAGGCCCTGGCGGTCGTAGTGCTCGATCACCGGGCGGGTCTGCTCCTGGTACACGTCGAAGCGCTTGCGGGCGACCGCGGGCGAGTCGTCGCTGCGGCCCTCGGCGCGCTTCGCGAGCCGGGCGACGAGCTCCTCGCGCTGCACGTCGATGAGGATCACGCGCGCGACGCGCCTGCCGTGCTCCGCAAGGAGCGCGTCGAGCGCCTCTGCCTGCGGGACGGTGCGCGGGAAGCCGTCGAAGACGACGTGCACGCTCGGGGCGACCTGGCGCATGCGCTCGCGCACCATCTCGACCGTGATGTCGTCGGGCACGTATTCCCCCTTTGACATGTGCTGCTCGGCGAGCTTCCCGAGCGACGTGCCGTTCCGGAGGTTCTCGCGGAACAGGTCGCCCGTCGAGAGGTGCAGCCAGCCCGGCCGCGACGCGAGGCGCCTGGCCTGGGTGCCCTTGCCGGACCCGGGCGGGCCCATGAGGATCAGCTCGCCGTGCACCACTACCGGATGAAACCCTCATACGAGCGCATGAGCAGCTGCGCCTCGAGCTGCTTCATCGTCTCGACGACCACGCCGACGACGATGAGGATGCTCGTGCCGCCGAGCCGCAGCGTCTGGACCCCGGTGAGGTCACCGATGAGCGTGGGCATGACCGCGACGATGCCGAGGAACAGCGCGCCGGCGATGGTGATGCGCGTCACGACGCGGCCGAGGAACTCCGCCGTCGGCCGGCCGGGACGGATGCCCGGGATGAATCCGCCGTAGCGCTTGATGTTGTCGGCGACGTCGTTCGGGACGAACGTGAACGCGGTGTAGAAGAACGTGAACGCGACGGTCAGCAGGAAGTAGAGGCCGTTGTAGACGAAGGCGTTCGAGAATGCCGCGACCGTGGCGTTGGATGCGTCGCGCAGCCAGTCGGTCTCGCTGTTGGTGAAGTACTGGGCGATCTGCGACGGCAGCAGCAGGATCGAGATCGCGAAGATGATCGGGATGACGCCGGCGCTGTTGACGCGCAGAGGGATGTGCGTGCTCCCGCCGGAGTACATCCGGGTGCCCCGGACGCGCTTCGCGTACTGCACCGGGATGCGCCGCTGGCCCTCCTGGATGAACACGATCGCGGCGATGACGGCGATGCCGATCAGGGCGTAGACGAGGAGGATCGCGAGGTTCTCCTGGACGTCGATCGTCTGCTGGATCGTGGTCGGCAGCCGGCCGACGATGCCCGCGAAGATGATGAAGCTGATCCCGTTGCCGATGCCCTTCTCGCTGATGAGCTCGCCGAGCCACATCAGCAGGAGCGTCCCGGTCGTGAGCGTGGCCAGGATCGACAGCGTCAGGCCGAGGTCCCCCGCACCGAACTCCGGGATGACGCCCGAGCGCTGCATGAACACCGAGACGCCGATCCCCTGCAGCAGCGCCATGGGGACGGTGAGGATCCGGGTGTACTGGTTGATGCGGTTGCGCCCGTACTCGCCCTCCTTGGAGAGGCGCTCGAGCGCGGGGATCGTCTGGTTGAGGAGCGTCATGATGATCGAGGCGTTGATGTACGGGTTCACCCCGAGCGCCACGACGCTGAAGCGCGCGAGCCCGCCGCCCGAGAAGAGGTCGAGCAGGCTGAGCAGCTGGTTGTTGTTGAGGACCGTCGTCAGCTGCGCCTGATCCACTCCCGGCAGGGGCACGTGCGCCAGGAACCGGAACACGACGAGCATCCCGAGCGTGAACAGGATCTTGTTCCGCAGGTCGGGCGCGCGGAGCGAGTCGGACAGCGCGCCGAGGACCGGGAGCTGGCCTGCCACTACTTGATGATCACGACGCTGCCGCCCGCGGCCTCGATGCGCTCCTTGGCCGTCGCCGACACCGCGTGGGCGTGGACCTCGAGGGCCCCTTCGACCGCGCCGTCACCGAGGACCTTCACGGTCTGGTCGGGCCGCACGAGACCCTTGGCCTGGAGCAGCTCGGGGGTGACCTTGCCGCCCTCGGCGTACTCCTTCAGCTGGCCGATGTTCACCGCGACGTGCTTGGTCTGCCGCGGCGGCTTGAAGCCGCGCAGCTTCGGGAGGCGCATGTGCAGCGGGGTCTGGCCGCCCTCGAACCAGGGCGGGAGGCCCGGACCGCTGCGCGCGAGCTGGCCCTTCGTGCCCTTGCCCGCGGTCTTCCCCTTGCCGCTGGCGGTCCCGCGGCCGAGCCGCTTGGTGCCGCGGCGGCCCTTGGGCGCCTTCACCTCATGCAGCTTCATGACCTCTGCTTGACCTCCACCAAGTGCGCGACCTTGCGGAGCATGCCGCGCAGCTGCGGCGTGTCCTCGAGGTGCGCGCGCGTGCCCGGGCGGCCGAGACCGAGGGCGCGCAGCGTGCCGCGCGCGCCCTCCTTCTCGCCGATGGCGCTCTTCTTCTGGACGACGAGGAGCCGGGTCCCCCGGGGCGGATGAGAAGCCATCAGGCGTTCACCAGCTCCGGCTCGCGCTTCCGCGATCCGGGGACGTCGACGCCGCGGATCTCGCTGACCTGCTGCGGCGAGCGGAGCTGCTCGAGCGCGCGGACCGTCGCCATGACGACGTTCACCGGGTTCGTGGACCCGAGCGACTTCGTGAGGATGTCGCGGATGCCGGCGGACTCCACGACCGCACGGACGGAGCCGCCGGCGATGACGCCGGTGCCCTTCGACGCGGGGCGGAGCAGCACCGACGCGGCGCCGAACTGGGCCGTGACCGGGTGCGGGATCGACCGCTCGGCGAGCGGGACGAGCATGATGTGCTTCTTCGCGTCCTCGACGCCCTTGCGGATGGCGTCCGGGACCTCGTCGGCCTTGCCGAGACCGGCACCGACGTGACCCCGTCCATCGCCCACGACGACGACGGCCGAGAAGCTGAAGCGCCGTCCGCCCTTCACGACCTTGGACACACGGTTGATCTGGACGACGCGCTCCGTCAGCTCCAGCCGGTTCGGATCGATCCTTGCCATCTCTTCTCCTGTCCTATCGCCGCTCGTTCATTCCTAGAACCTCAGCCCCGACTCGCGGGCAGCGTCCGCGAGCGCCTTGATGCGCCCGTGATATCGGTAGCCGCCGCGGTCGAAGACGACCTCGCCGATGCCGATCGCCTTGGCCCGCTCGGCGATCGCCTGCCCGACCTGCTTGGCCTTCTCGCTCTTCTTCCCGGTGCCCACGCCGAGGTCCGACGCCGCGGCGACCGTGCGCCCGGAGCGGTCGTCGATGACCTGGGCGTAGATGTGGGACAGCGAGCGGAACACCGCGAGCCGCGGCCGCTCACCCGTACCGGCGACCCCCTTGCGCACGCGCGCGTGGCGCCGGATCCGGCCCGCTGTCTTGGCACTCGTTGGCATCGATGTCCCTCCCGGTCTAGGCGGCGCCCTTGGCGCCGACCTTGCCGGCCTTGCCGGCCTTGCGACGGATGACCTCACCCGCGTACTTCACGCCCTTCGCCTTGTACGGGTCCGGGACGCGCAGCCCGCGGATCTTCGCGGCGACCTCGCCGACCACTTCCTTGTCGATGCCGCTCACGCGGATCTTCTGAGGCGTCTCGGTCGCGAACGAGATGCCCGCGGGCGGATCGATCTCGATGGGGTGCGAGTAGCCGAGCGCCAGCGTCAGCTTCTTGCCGGCGAGCTGCGCGCGGTAGCCGGTCCCGCTGATCTCGAGGTCCTTCGAGTAGCCCTGCGTGACGCCCGTGACCATGTTCGCGAGGAGCGTGCGGCTGAGGCCGTGGATCGCGCGGGAGGTCTGCGAGTCGTCCTTGCGCTTCACGACCACGCTGCCGTCCTCGCGGGCGATCTCGACCGCGGGGTGGAAGGTGCGCGTGAGCTCGCCCTTGGGACCCCTCACCTTCAGCGTCCGGCCGTCGACCGTGACGTCGACGCCCTTCGGGAGCTGGATGGGGAGCTTGCCGATACGGCTCATGTCCGGCCTACCAGACGTTCGCGAGGATCTCGCCGCCGAGACCCTTGCGCCGTGCCTGCCGGCCGCTCATCACCCCAGCCGAGGTGGAGACGATCGACGTGCCGAGGCCGCCGAGGACCCGCGGCAGCTCGTCGCGCGTCGCGTACACGCGCCGGCCCGGACGGCTGACGCGGTCGATCCCGGTCAGCGCGGACGTCTTGCCCGAGTACTTCAGCCGCACGACGAGGTTCTGCCCGCCCGGCTCGACGCCGGCGACGTAGCCCTCGGCCTTGAGGATCCGCGCGATCTCCGCCTTCAGGCGGCTCGTGGGGATCTCGACGGTGTCGTGGCGCGCCCCGATGGCGTTGCGCAGGCGCGTGAGCATGTCCCCGACGGGGTCGTTGACCGCGATGCCGCGCCGGCGCTGCGGCTTCTTCGCCGCCACCTTCCGCGCGCGCGGCTCGGCGGCGGGTCCCCCCGGGTGGCTCGTGGGTCCTCCTGGGAGGTTCGAGGGCCGTGCGCCCTGCTCGGTCTTGGTGGTGCCTTCGGTCGCACGCTGTTCCATGTCGCTCATTCCCCTACCAGCTCGACTTCGTCACGCCCGGGAGCTCGCCCATGAGGGCGCGCTCGCGGAAGCAGATGCGGCACAGGCCGAACTTGCGGATGAAGCCGCGCGGCCGTCCGCAGATCTGGCAGCGGTTGTGCCCCTGCACCTTGAACTTCGGTGCCCGCTGCGATCGAACGATGAGGCTCTTCTTCGCCATTCCGCTCCCCTTATGCCGCGCGGCCGCCGGCCGCGGTCCGGAAGGGCATCCCGAGCGCCTTGAGCAGCTCGCGGCCCTCCTCGTCCGTCTTCGCCGACGTCACGACCGTGACCTCGAGCCCGCGCAGCCGGTCGATCTTGTCGTAGTCGATCTCCGGGAACACCAGCTGCTCGCGCAGGCCGAGCGTGTAGTTGCCGCGGCCGTCGAAGCCACGGTCGCTGAGGCCCTGGAAGTCGCGGATCCGCGGCAGCACGACCGTGAGCACCTTCTCGAGGAAGTGCCACATGCGCTCTCCGCGGAGCGTGACCTTGAGGCCGATCGGCATGCCGATGCGCAGCCGGAAGTTCGAGATCGCCTTCTTGGAGCGCGTCACCACCGGACGCTGGCCGGTGATCGTCGCGAGGTCGCCGGCCGCGGCGTCCATGGCCTTGGCGTTGCCGATGGCCTCGCCCATGCCGATGTTCACCACGATCTTCTCGACGCGCGGCACCTGCATGACGTTCCCGTACTGGAACCGCTCGCGCAGCTGCTGCTTCACCGTCGTGTCGTATCGGGACTTCAGACCGCTGGCCACGTCACGAGGCCTCCTTCACGGCGATCTCCTCGCCACACCGTTTGCAGACCCGCGACTTGTCGCCTTCCTCGATCTTGTGCCCGACGCGCGTCGGCTTGCCGCAGTGCGGGCACACGAGCATGACCTTCGACACGTCGAGGGGCGACGGCTGCTCGACGATGCCGCCCTTCACGTTCCGCTGCGGGTTCGGCTTCGTGTGGCGCTTCACGATGTTCACGCCGGCCACCGTGAGCGTGCGGTCGGTCGGGTCGACCTCCTGCACGGTCCCGCGCTTGCCGCGGTCCTTGCCGGCGATGACCTCGACCTCGTCACCCTTCCGGATGCGCATCACAGGACTTCCGGCGCGAGCGAGACGATCTTCATGAAGTTGCGGTCGCGCAGCTCGCGCGCGACCGGGCCGAAGATGCGCGTGCCGCGCGGCTGGTCCTGCGGGGTCAGCAGGACGGCGGCGTTGTCGTCGAAGCGGATCATGCTGCCGTCGTTACGCTGGAACTCCTTCGTCTGGCGCACGACGACCGCGCGCACGACCTCGCCCTTCTTCACGCCCGAGTTCGGGATGGCCTGCTTCACCGTGGCGATGAACACGTCGCCGATCTCCGCGGTCGTGCCGCTGGACGAGCGGAGCACGCGGATGACGGAGAGCTCGCGCGCTCCGGTGTTGTCCGCGACCTTGACGCGCGTGTACGGCCGGATCAACTGCGCTCCGCCTTTGTGTTCGCGCCCGTGGCGCGAACCCCTGATCCGTCCGCCTGTGTGTTCGCGCCTTCGGCGCGAACCCCTGATCCGTCTCCTACTTCGGCGTCCTCTTCGGGCCGGGCCACGGAAGCCTCCTCGGGCGATGGCTCCGCGATCTCACGCTCAGGCTTCGCCAGCAGCTCGGTCACGCCCTCCGTCGCCTCGAGCGCCTTCTCGATCTCCGCTGCCTCCGGCGCGGCGGCGTATGCCTCGCCCGCGCGCGAGAGGACCTCGGCCACCTGCCAGCGCTTCGTCGCGCTGAACGGGCGGCTCTCCTGGATGCGCACGAGGTCGCCGGCCTTTACGTCGCCGTTGGCGTCGTGGGCCGGGACGCGCTTGCGCACGCGGATGACCTTCTTGTAGAGCGGGTGCTCGCGCAGCCGCTCGATCTGGACGATCACGGTCTTCGGCGTCTTGGCCGACACGACGCGGCCGACACGCGTCTTCCGCCGGCCACGGTGAGCGGGCTTACCGCCGGCGGCCGCGCGGGTCGAGGTGCCGCGTGAGGCCGCGGCCGCCGGCGAGGTCGAGGGGAGCCGCCTCTCGGACGAGGCGGCCGCCTGTCCCGCCTTGGCTGCCGGCCGCCGAGGGCGAGAGGCGCGACCCGAGGCAACGTCGCCGGCGGCCGCGGGCTTGACGGCCGTCACGCGCTTGCGCGGGGCCGCGGTCGTCTTCTTCGTCGTCGTCTCCTTCTCAGGCACTCTCGATCTCCCGTTGGCGCTGGACCGTCATCGCGCGCGCGATCCTGCGGCGTGCCCGCGGGATGGCGCGCACGTCCTTCAGCTGGCGCGTCGCCAGCTGGAAGCGCAGGTCGAGCAGCTCTTCCTTCGCGCTCTTGAGCTCTTCGGTCAGCTCGTCCGCCGAGAGGCGGAGCAGGTCCTTCTTCTGCTCAGGCATGTGCGGCCACCTTGGTCTCGTCCTCGAGCCCCTCGCGGGCCACGAGGCGCGTGCCGATCGGCAGCTTGTAGGACGCGAGGCGGAACGCTTCCTTCGCGAGCGGGTACTCCACGCCCGAGACCTCGAAGAGCATCCGGCCGGGCTTCACCACCGCGACCCAGTGGTCGGGCGCGCCCTTGCCGGAGCCCATCCGCGTCTCGGCGGGCTTCTTCGTGATGGGCTTGTCCGGGAACACGCGGATCCACACCTTCCCGCCGCGGCGGAGGTGGTGGACGATCGCGCGGCGCGCGGCCTCGATCTGGCGCGCCGTGAGATACGACGGCTCTTGCGCCTGCAGCCCGTAGTCGCCGAACGCGATGGTCGCGCCGGCGTACGCGGTACCGGTCAGCCGTCCGCGCTGGAACTTGCGGTGCTTGAGCCGCTTCGGCATGAGCATGGCGCTAGCTCCTCACCGGTGTCGACTCGCTCAACGCCGGGGCCCCTACCCCGGCAGTCGGCGCGGCCGGTGCCGCGGGTGCGGGCGGGGCCGGCGGCACGGAGCCACGCGGAGAGGCGGTCGGCGCGTTGGTCGCCACGGCGCGCGGCGGCGGCGCGACGTCGCCGCGGTAGATCCACGCCTTCGCGCCGATCGTCCCGTACGTCGTGCGCGCGATCGCGCGGCCGAAGTCGATGTCGGCGCGCAGCGTGTGCAGCGGCACGCGGCCCTCGCGCTCCCACTCGCGGCGGCTCATCTCCGAGCCACCGAGGCGGCCGGAGACCATGACGCGCACACCCTTGGCGCCGGACTTCATCGCGCGCTGGACCGACTGCTTCAGCGCCTTGCGGAAGCTGACGCGCCGTTCGAGCTGCTGCGCGATGCTCTCGGCGATGAGGGTCGCGTCGACCTCGGGATAGCGGATCTCGAAGATGTTCACTTTCACGGCCTTGCCCGTCGTCTTGCCGAGACGCTGGCGCAGCTCCTCGACCTTCGCTCCGCCCTTCCCGATGACCACGCCGGGCTTCGCGGTGTGGATCGTGACGGTCACCTGGTTCGTGGAGCGCTCGATCTCGATCCGAGCGATCGCCGCGTCGCGAAGGCGCAGCCGGATCGCGCTGCGGATCGAGAGGTCCTCCTTCACGAGGTCCTTATAGGCCCGGTCGCTCCCGTACCACTTCGCGTTCCACGGCTTGATGATCCCGAGCCGGAACCCGATCGGGTGTGTCTTGTGTCCCATTAGGCGCCTTCCTTCGTGTCGACGACCACCGTGAGGTGGGCCGTCCGATGCAGCTTGATGTCACGCCGTCCGCGTCCGCGCATCCAGACCCGCTTCATGCGCGGGCCTTCGTCGGCGGAGGCGCGCTTCACGTAGAGCTCTTCCATCGTCATGTTGTAGTTGTTCTCCGCGTTCGCGACGGCGCTGCGCAGCACCTTCGCGAGCAGCGGCGCCGAGCCCTTCGGCATGTTCTGGAGCAGCCCGAGCGCTTCGTCGGCCGTGCGGCCGGTGATGAGATCGGTCACCAGGCGTGCCTTCCGCGGCGACACGCGCTGGAACCTCGCCGTCGCGCGTACCTCCACCGTCATGCTCCCTTCGCCGGCGCCGGGGCGACCTTCTCGGTCGCGGGCATGCGGTGGCCCTTGAAGGTGCGCGTCGGTGCGAACTCGCCGAGCCGGTGGCCGACCATGTTCTCGGTCACGAAGACCGGAACGTGACGGCGCCCGTCGTGGACGGCGATCGTGTGGCCGACCATCGAGGGCAGGATCATCGATGCCCGAGACCACGTCTTCACGACCTTCTTCTCGTTCTTGCTGTTCAGCATCTCGATCCGCTCCTGGAGGTTGTGCTCCACGAAGGGTCCCTTCTTGATCGATCGGCTCACGTCTACTTCCTCTTCTTCTGCGGCTTGATCACGAACCGGTCGGTCCGGTGCTGCCTGCGGGTCTTCAGCCCCATCGCGGGCTTCCCCCAGGGGGTCTGCGCCTGCCCGCCGACCGGCGATTTCGCCTCCCCGCCGCCGTGCGGGTGGTCGCGCGGCGACATCACGACGCCGCGCACCTGCGGCCGGCGGCCCATCCGCCGGATGTGACCCGCCCCGCCGATCTTGCGGTTCTCGTGGTCGAGGTTGCCCACCTGGCCGACCGTCGCGCGGCAGCGCACGTGGACGATGCGGATCTGGCCCGACGGCAGACGCACCTGCGCGTACTCGCCTTCCTTGGCGATGAGCTGCGCGGCGCCGCCGGCGGACCGCACCATCTGCGCGCCCTTGCCCGGCTCGAGCTCGACGGCGTGGATCGTCGTGCCGGTCGGGATGTTCTCGATCGGGATGCAGTTGCCCACGCGCGCCTCGGCGTCGGGACCGGACATGACCGTGTCCCCGACCTTCAGCTCGTTCGGCGCGAGGATGTAGCGCTTCTCGCCGTCCTTGTAGACCAGGAGCGCGAGGCGCGCCGAGCGGTTGGGGTCGTACTCGATCGCGCTCACGCGCGCAGGGATCCCGTCCTTCGTCCGCTTCATGTCGACCATGCGGTAGCGGCGCTTCTCGCCGCCGCCGCGATGGCGGGTAGTGACGCGGCCCTGCGCGTTGCGCCCCGCGCTGCGCAGCTTGCGCTGCGTGAGGCCCTTCTCCGGCGCCTTCTTCGTGAGGCCGGCGAAGTCGGCCGACTGGCGGAACCGCCGGACCGGCGTGTATGCCTTGTACTTCTTCAGCGGCACGGCTAGACCCCTTCCACGAAGTAGCGCTCGATGCGCTGGCCCTTCGCGACCGTCACGACCGCTTTCTTGCGGTCGGACGTGCGACCGGTGTGCCGGCCGAGCCGGCGCTCCTTGCCGCGGACCGTCATCACATTCACGTCGACCACGTCGACCTTGAACGCCTCGGCCACGGCCTCGGCGATCTCCTGCTTCGTCGCGCTCTTCCGGACCTCGAACGTGTACTTGCCGTTGTTCGTTCCGGCCATGGACTTCTCGGTCACGATCGGGCGGAGCAATACGAGCGTGTTCGTCATACCGCGCTTGCTCCAGTCCGTCGGCCTTCGGCCGCGGAGTTCGTTCCCGTGAGCGCAACGCGCGTCGCGAGCGCGTCGAGCGCGTCGCGGCGCACGACGAGCGTGTCGTGCGTGAGCATGTCCGTGGTCCGGAGCGCCCCGACGCTGCGCACGGCGACATGCTTCGCGTTCGCGGCCGCGCGCGCGGTCGTCTCGTCGATGTCCGGCGTCACGAGCAGCACCCTGCCGGTGTCCCCCAGCTTGCCGAGCCACTCGACGACGGTCCGCGTCCGCGGGCGGTCGTCCTCCAAGGCCATGCCCTCGTACACGAGGACGCGGCCCTCGCCCGCGCGCGCCGCGAACGCCTGGAGGAACGCTTCGCGCCGCATCTTCTCGGGGATGCGCCGCTGGTAGCTGCGGCCGTTCGGGCCGAAGACGACGCCACCGTGCCGCCAGTGCGGGGCTCTCGTGGACCCCTGGCGCGCGCGGCCGGTGCCCTTCTGCCGCCACGGCTTCGCGCCGCCGCCGGCGACACGCGCGCGGTTCTTCGTGGCCGCGGTGCCGAGGTGCGCGTTCGACGCGGCCACCTCGAGCGCCTGGTACAGGACGCCGACGCGCTGCTTGCCGTCGCGCAGCGCCTCCGGCAGCGGCATGCTGCCGCTCACCGACCCATCGGCCGCGATGAGCGGGACCTCGCCCATGGGCGCGGTCGGCAGCGGACGCGCCTGCGGCTTCGGCTTCGGCGCGGCCGGAGCCGCGGCGGCGACGAGCTTCTCCTCGCGCGCCTTCTCCGGGGCGGGGACGACGCGCTTCACCGGGCGCCGGACGGCGCGCTTGGCCGGCGCAGCCGCCTTCGCGGCCTTCGTGCGCTTCTGCGGATCTCACTTTCGGGTCTTCGCCGCGCCGCGCGCTTCCGTAGCGTGCTTGGTCTTCTTCTCGGCCATGACTACGCCTTCCTCACCATGACGATGCCGTTGCGCGCGCCCGGGACCGCGCCCGCCACGACGAGGAGCGAGCGGTCCCGGTCCGCCTTCAGGATCTCGAGGTTCTTCACGGTCACGCGGTCCGCGCCCTGGTGGGACGCCATGCGCATCCCCCTGAGGACGCGGCCGGGCGTCGTGCCGGCGCCGACCGAGCCCTGGCGGCGGTAGTGGTCGGAGCCATGCGACCGCGGGCCGCTGTGGAAGTGGTGCAGGTGCACCGGCCCCTGGAACCCCTTGCCCTTCGAGACGCCGGTCACGTGGACCTTGTCGCCCGGCGCGAAGCGGTCGACGCCGATCTCCTGGCCCTTCTCGAAGCCCGCGGTGTCGTCGAGGCGGATCTCGCGGAGGTGGCGCAGCGCGGGCAGGCCCTTCAGGTGTCCGGTCTCCGCCTTCGAGAGCACGCGCTCCGCGGCCTTGCCGAAGCCGATCTGCACCGCGCCGTACCCGTCACGCTCGCGCGTGCGCACGTACGTCACGACGTTCGGCTCCGCGGCGATGACCGTCGCCGCGACGACCGTGCCGTCGCTCTTGAAGTGCTGCAGCATCCCGAGCTTGCGCCCGAGGATGAGCGGCTTCGTCATTGCAGGGGCTGGGGCCCCTGCGTGAGCAGAAGCCGGTACCGGCTTCTGCTCGCCGTTCTCGCTCTTCCCGGCAGCGGCTCCGCTGCCTCTGGCCGCAGGCGCTGTGATGGTCTCGTCCGTCATCTGATCGATCCGATCGTCAAAGCTTGATCTCGATGTCGACGCCGGCCGGAAGGTTGAGCTTCATCAGCGCGTCGACCGTCTTCTGGGATGGGTCGTTGATGTCGATGAGCCGCTTGTGCGTGCGGATCTCGAACTGCTCCCGCGAATCCTTGAAGATGAACGGGCTCTTGATCACGGTGAACTTCTCGATGCGCGTCGGCAGCGGGACCGGACCGGTCACGGTCGACCCGGTCCGCTGCGCGGTCTCGACGATCTGCACGGCGGACTGGTCGATGAGCTTGTGGTCGTAGGCCTTGAGCCGGATCCGGATGCGCTGCTTCGCCATCGCTACTCAGCCACCTTCGTCACCACGCCGGCGCCCACGGTGTGGCCGCCCTCGCGGATGGCGAAGCGCAGCCCGGCCTCGATGGCCACCGGGGTGATGATCTCGACCTCGAGGTTGACGTTGTCGCCGGGCATGACCATCTCGGTGCCCTCGGGGATCTTGCACTCGCCGGTGACG
>JACPEQ010000155.1 GCA_016183435.1 Chloroflexota bacterium | reverse complement strand
GTTCTCCGCCGCGGCGCTGACGGACGCGCTCGACGGCGCCCTCGCGCGCAAGCTGCGCGCGTCGTCCGCGCTCGGCGCGTTCCTCGACCCGCTCGCCGACAAGGTCCTCGTGCTCGGCACGCTCGGCGGCCTCCTCGCGCGCGGCGCCGTCGACCCGCTGCCCGTCGGGCTCATCCTCGTCCGGGAGATCGCCGTCACCGGCGTGCGGGCGATCGCCGCGACCCGCGGCGTCACCGTCGGATCCAACGCGTTCGGCAAGGCGAAGGCCGGGCTGCAGGGAGCCGCGGTCGCCGGCCACATCGTCGCGCTGGCGTGGCCCACGCTCGCGCTGGGGCCGGCGGCCGACGCGCTGCTGTGGGGCGCGGCGCTCATGACGGTCGTCACCGGCTCCGAGGTCATCCAGCGCGCGGCCGCCTCGCTCGGTGGGGCGGCCGGCACGGTGCGGGCGCATGCCCGCTAGGCGCGCGCCGACGTACGACGAGCTCGTCGCGCGCATGGCGGCGATCCAGCCGCGCCTGCGGCGCCGCAAGCTGACCGTCGCGAGCGCGGAGTCCTGCACCGGCGGGCTGCTCGGCGCCGTGCTGAGCGAGACGTCCGGATCGAGCGATCACTACCTCGGCGGCGCCGTCGTGTACTCGAACGGCGCGAAGACCGCCCTCGCGGACGTGCCGGCGGACCTCATCCACGGGCACGGCGCGGTGTCACCGGTCGTCGCGGGCGCGCTCGCCCGCGGCGCGCGCCAGCGCCTCGGCGCGAGGATCGGCCTGGGCATCACCGGCATCGCCGGCCCGACGGGCGCGACGCCCGGCAAGCCGGTCGGGCTCGTCTACGTCGCCGTCGACAGCGAGAAGCGCTCGACGGTGCGCACGTGCCGGTTCGGCTTCGACCGCGGCGGCAACCGTCTCGCGAGCGTCGCCACCGCGCTCGACCTCCTCGAGGAGGCGATCGGATGAGGGCGCCCGTCGGTGTCGCGCTGCTCGGCCTCGGGACGGTGGGCTCCGCCGTCGCGCACGCGATGGGGGAGCGCGCGAAGCGGCTGGAGGCCGCGGCGGGCCGGCCGCTGCAGCTGACGGGCGCCGCGGTCCGCGACACCACGAAGCCGCGCGCGACGGACGTCGCCGTGACCGCGAACGCGTTCGACCTCCTCGACGATCCGGCGGTCGACGTCGTCGTCGAGGTCATGGGCGGCCACCGCCCCGCGATCGACCTGCACCTCGCCGCGTTCGAGCGCGGCAAGCACGTCGTGACCGCGAACAAGGAGGTCGTCGCGAGGGAGTGGCGCGCGCTCCACGAGGCCGCGCGATCCGCCAGGCGCGAGCTGCGGTTCGAGGCCGCGGTCGCGGCGGCGATCCCGATCGTCGCGGCGGCGCGCGCGCTCGGCGCGGTGCGCCCGCGCGTACTGAGCGGGCTTCTGAACGGCACGACGACGTACATCTGCTCGCGGATGGAGGCCGGTGGGACGTTCGACGCGGCCTCTCGATCCTGCTCAGCCTGCTCGAGGGACGGTGGTTCCCGCCGGACCAGGTCGCGCGCACGTCGCTGCGAGGTGTCACGGCCGAGCTGGTGCAGGATGCATCGTCTCGCGGCGCGCGCATCCGGTATCTGGCGGTCGCCGGCTTCGGCGAGCGCGCGACGAAGGCGCGCGTCGCGCCGCAAGAGGTGGCGGCGGCCTCGCTGGAAGGACAGGCGTCAGGGCCGCAGAACGTCGTGCGGCTCGAGACGGACCTCGCCGGATCGCTCACGTTCATGGGACCGGGCGCCGGTGGCGACGCGACCGCGAGCGCCATACTCGGCGACGTGATCCAGGTCGCCCGGGCCATGCGATGACGACCATCCTGAAGTTCGGAGGCACGTCGGTGGCCACGGCCGACGTGATCGAGCGCGTCTGCCGCATCGTCCGCGGGACGCCGCATCCGGTCGTCGTGGTCTCCGCGACCGCCGGCACGACGAACGCGCTGATCGGCGCGGCCCGCGCGGCCGCGGGCGGCGACGTGGTCGCGGTGGAGACCATCATGGCCCGCCTCACGGCGTCGCACGACGACCTGCTGCGGAGGGCCGCGGGGAAGGACGACGGCGAGGCCACGCGCGCGCTCGAGGACCTCGCCCAGCGGACGAAGGCGCTCCTGCGCAGCGTCGCGATCCTGCGGGAGTGCAGCGCGCGCTCGCAGGACGCGATCGTGTCGTACGGCGAGCTCGCGTCGTCGGAGATCGTCGCGGCCGCGCTGCGCTCGCGTGGGATAGCGGCGCAGGCGGTCCCGGCCACGCGGATCGTCGTCACCGACGACGCGTTCGGCGGCGCCGCGCCGGCGTTCGAGGAGACGTACGCGCGTGCGCGCACGGAGCTGTCGCCGATCGTCGGCCGCGGCCAGGTCCCGGTGGTCACGGGGTTCATCGGGGCGACGCGCGAGGGTGTCACGACGACGCTGGGCCGCGGCGCGTCCGACTACACCGCGGCGATCCTCGCCGCCGGACTGGGTGCCGACGAGTGCCTCATCTACACCGACGTGAGCGGCGTCATGAGCGCCGACCCGCGGATGGTCGAAGGCGCCCGGCCGATCCCGCGCCTGTCGTACGCGGAGGCGGCGGAGCTGTCGTACTTCGGCGCGAAGGTCCTGCATCCGCGCGCCGTGCTGCCCGCGATCGAGGCGGGCATTCCCGTCCGCATCCTGAACACGTTCGCGGCGGACGACCCCGGTACGACGATCACGGCTCGGGCCGAAGCCGACGGGAGCATCGTCAAGGCGACGACGTCGCTCGGGGGGCTCGGCCTGCTGACGGTGCAGGGCTCCGGCATGAGCGGCATCCCGGGCTTCGCGGCGAAGGTCTTCGACACGACCGCCGCCGAGGGGATCTCGGTGCTGATGATCAGCCAGGCCTCCAGCGAGACGTCGATCTGCCTCGTCGTCCCCGCGGATACCGCGGAGCGGCTCAAGGCGGCGCTCGAACGCATGCTGGCGAAGGAGCTCGCGCACCACGACGTCGAGCGCGTCCTCGTCGAGCGGCCGATCGCGGTGGTCGCCGCGGTGGGGGAGGGGATGCGCGGGACGCCCGGCGTCGCCGCCCGCGTGTTCGGCGCCCTGGGGCGCGGTGGCGTGAACGTCATCGCCATCGCGCAGGGCTCCAGCGAGCGCAACATCTCGTTCTGCGTGAGCGAGGCCGACCAGGCCAAGGCCGTGCGGGCGATCCACGCCGAGTTCGGGTCGTCGCGGCCGGTCCCATCCGCTCCGCCCCCCGCATCCGCGTCCTCGGTCCGGTGACACGGAGAGCGAGGACCGACCGGCGCCGTCCGGTCGCGACCCATGCGCCTGATGGCAGCCCGATCGGCCTGTATCTGGCCCTGGGCACGCAAGGTGAGCCCGAGCTCATCCACTCGGTCGCCTCGCCGGGCGCCGAGGTCCTCGACCTCGGTTGCGGCGTCGGTCGGATCGCGCACGCGCTCATCGCGCTGGGTCATCCCGTCGTCGCCGTCGACGAGTCCGTTGAGATGCTCGCACACGTCCGCGGCGCGGTGGCCGTCCGATCCGCGATCGAAGAGCTCGATCTCGGCAGGACCTTCCCCTGCGTGCTCCTCATGAGCAACCTGGTCAACGCGAGCACCACGCTCCGCCGTCGGCGGCTGCTGCGCTCATGTCGGCGTCACGTGGCTCCCGACGGGATCGTCGTGATCGAGCGGTACGACCCGAAGATGCCGCTCCACGCGGGCACCTGGACGGGCGAGTACGGAGGCCTGGCGGTCACCGTCGAGCGCTCAGGGCACGGAAGCCGAGCGTACGCGCGGATCACGTACGCGCATCCCGATGGCCGCCTGTGGACGCACGAGGGATATGGCACCCCTCACCTTCTTGACGACGATGCGATCCGCACAGAGCTCCACCGCGCGGGGCTCCGGCTCGAGCGGATCTTCGGCCCGAAGCGGCGGTGGTGCCTCGGGCATCCAGTGTGAGCGACAACGACAGCCGCTCATCCGTCACACTGAACAGGTGAAGAAGCGAAGGGTGGCCGTCCTTGGGGCCACCGGCACCGTCGGGCAGCGGTTCATCAGCCTCCTCGCGGGGCATCCGTGGTTCGAGCTGACCGCGCTCACCGCCTCCGACCGGTCCGCCGGGCGGCGGTTCGGGGACGCCGTGCACTGGCTCCTGCCGAGCGACATCCCCGACGGCGTCGGCGACATGCGCGTCGGGCCTACCGACGGGGCCGTCGACGCCGAGATCTGCTTCAGCGCGCTGCCCACGGAGGCCGCGGGCGAGCACGAGGCGGCCCTGGCGAAGACGGGGCACCACGTGTTCACGAACGCCTCGCCGCACCGCATGGACGACGACGTGCCGCTCCTGCTCGCGGAGGTGAACTTCGAGCACGTCCGCGCGCTGGAGAAGCAGCGGCGCTCGCGCGGGTGGAGCGGCTCGATCGTGGCGAACGGGAACTGCACGGCGATCCACCTGAACCTCGCCCTCGCGCCGCTGCATCGCGACTTCGGGATCGAGCGCGCCGTCGTCACCACGATGCAGGCCCTCTCGGGCGCGAGCTACCCCGGCGTCGCGTCGCTCGACGCGCTCGACAACGTCATCCCGTACATCGACGACGAAGAGGAGAAGGTCATCGCCGAGACCAACAAGTTCCTCGGTGGATGGGACGGCACCTCATTCGTTCCCGCGGGCATCGCGATGTCCGTCCACTGCAACCGCGTGACCGTGCGCGACGGCCACACCGAGACCGTGAGCCTGACTTTGCGTGGCGGTCCGAAGGTCGACGACGTCAAGGCGTCGCTGCGCGCGTTCAGCGGGCGCCCGCAGCAGCTCGGCCTGCCGAGCGCGCCGAAACGGCCTGTCGTGGTGCGCGACGAGCCCGACCGCCCCCAGCCGGTCCTCGACCGGGACGTGGAGAAGGGCATGGCCACGACCGTCGGCCGCGTCCGCGAGGATCCGGTCCTCGGCACCAAGTTCGTCCTCCTCGGACACAACACGATCCGCGGAGCGGCCGGCGCGTCGGTCCTCAACGCCGAGCTCCTGCTCGCCGAGGGCTGCGTCTAGAGCGGGGGATGCGTCCTAGCGCCCGATGAGGTAGCCGCGTCGGCGCATCTCCGACCGGGCCCGGGCAACGAGCTCGCGTCGCGGCCCGCGGACGGTGTGCAGGTGCACGCCGCCGGTGGTCGCCGAGAGCAGGCCCGCCCGTGAACGGGCAAGGCGTGCCACGAAGCGTGCGACGTCCTCTCGCGACGTCAGATGCAGCAGCCCGCGCATCTCGCCGTAGACCGGATGCTCGACGATGACGTCGACGACCTCCAGGCCGAGGTCCACGAGCGCATTGAGCTCGTCCGCGGTCTCGGCACGGCCGTGGCGGACGGCGAGCACTGCTTCCGTGCGCGGCGGCCGCTCGCGCTCGACCACGTAGCCACGGGGCGTGGCGAGGATGCCGTGACCCGCCGCGCGGAGGACCGCGACGTCCTGCACGATGACCTGCCGACTCACGCCGAGCCCTCGGGCGAGCGCGGCGCCGGAGACCGGATGCATGAGGTGCCGGAGCCGCGCGAGGAGACGGCGGCGGCGCTGGGGGCTCATTCCGTGTAGGGTACCGCTGTCTTGACAGCGGACATGACAGGTTCGTTCACCTCGCGGCTGGACGCCGTCGCGCTCAACCGCTTCCACTGGAAGCTGCTGATCGTCAGCGGGCTCGGCTGGATGTTCGACGCGATGGATGTGATCCTCGTCGCGTTCCTCCTCCGTCCGATCACGACCGAGTTCGTCCTGGACCCGCAGCGCGCGGGCATCCTCGCGGCCGCGACCCCGGCCGGGATGTTCCTCGGCGCGGCGATCTCCGGCCGGCTCGCCGACCGCTACGGACGCAAGACGATCTTCCAGATCACGCTGCTGGTCTTCTCGGCCGGCACGCTGTTGTCCGCCGTCGCTCCCTCATACGAGCTGTTGCTGGTCGCGCGGGTCCTCGCGGGGATCGGACTCGGCGGCGAGCTGCCCGTGGTGGCGACCCTGGTCTCGGAGTTCTCGCCACGCGCGTTCCGCGGCCGGATGATCGTGCTGCTCGAGTCCTTCTGGGCCTACGGCACGATCGCCGCGGGGCTCATCGCGGTGTTCGTCGTGCCGCAGTTCGGCTGGCGCGGCGCGTTCCTCGTCGGAGCGCTGCCCGCGCTGTACATCGCGTACCTGCGCCGGGCGCTTCCCGAGTCACCGCGCTATCTCGCGTCACGCGGCCTCATGAACGAGGCCGACGCGGTCGTCCGCACGGTCGAGCGGGAGGGGGGAGCCGCGCTCATCACCGTGGCGCGCGCCGTGGCCCCACCCCCTGCTCCGATGGTCGGCCTTGGCGATCTCTGGGCGCCGGCGTTCGTGCGACGGACGCTCATGTTGTGGATCCTCTGGTTCGGCATCGTCTTCACCTACTACGGCATCTTCCTGTGGGCGCCCACGATCCTCGCAGCGCGCGGCATGACCGTGCAGCGCAGCAACGAGTTCTTTTTCCTCTCCACGATCGCGCAGATCCCGGGCTACTTCAGCGCGGCATGGCTCGTCGAGCGCTGGGGGCGCAAACCGACCCTGGTCGCGTACCTCGTCGGCACGGCCGCCTCGGCGTTCTTCTTCGGGAACGCCGGCACGGACGCCGGGGCGTTCATCTGGATATCGCTGCTCTCGTTCTTCAACCTCGGTGCATGGGGCGTGGTGTACACGTACAGCCCCGAGCTCTACCCAACGGCGATCCGCGCGACCGGCGCCGGCACCGCGGCCTCGGTCGGACGCATCGGCGGGATCATCGGCCCGTTCCTCACGCCGGTGCTGGTCCCGATCTGGGGGCAGACCGGGGTCTTCGTCATGTTCATGATCCTCCTGCTCGTCACCGCCCTGAACGTCTTCCTGCTCGCGGAGGAGACCAAGGGGAGATCGCTCGAGGAGCTCGGCGAAGGACGGGTCGCGGCGGCGTCGTAGAGCCGCGCGGCACGGCGGCCAGGGCCGCCCGTGAAGCCTCGTCAGAGCCCGTACGACCGCCTTCCGGCGACCGGGAAGACCGAGGAGCAGCCCGAGGGCAGGGGTTGACGCCCGACCGAGCCGGCCCTAGCTTGCGGCAATGGCAAGGTCGGACAAGATACGTTTTCCGTCACATCAGGGGAGCGCTGCGATAGCCGTTCGGGTGCTTGTTCACGACTACCTCGAGGACATCGAGATTCGCGGAAACTCTGGGGTCACGGCGAGGCACTACGGCTCGTATCTCCGGACGTTCGTCGACTGGCTCGCGTTCCAAACACGGAAGTCCCAGGACGATCTGAGGACCGCCGACATCGATGCGGAAGGCCTCCGCGCATACCAGCTGTTCCTCGCACGTCGCCGACATCCGCGCACGGGGCGTCCCATCGTGGCGGCGACGCGGAACCTGTACGTCACCGCGGTGCGCGAGCTCCTGAAGTACGCGCGTCACCGGCACGCAGTGGAGCTGCCGGACCCGGCCGACTCGCTCCCACGCGCCAAAGAACGCGACGTCGAGATACGCCGCCTGGGACGCGACGAATTCGACCGGCTACGCGCAGCGATCGACCTCTCGAAGCCGGGTGGCCTGCGCGACCGCACGATCGTCGAAGCCCTGTTCGGGAGCGGTGCGCGCGTCTCGGAGCTGGCTTCGCTGACGATCCGCGGGCTCGACCTGCACCGGCGCGAGGTGCAGATCATCGGCAAGGGCTCGAAGTCACGGCTCGTCTTCCTCACGCCCGACGCTGCGGGCTGGATAGAGCGCTATCTCGCGACGCGGAGCGACGAGTGTCCTGCGGTGTTCGTGACCGCGAAGGGCAAGAACACCCGCGCGCTCGGTGTTCGGCAGATCGAGCGCATCGTAGAGCGCGCCGCTCGCCGGGCGGGCCTTCCGTTCAGCGTGTCGCCTCACTGGCTGAGACATTCACGCTTAACGATCGTTGCAAGACATTCGGGCGTTGAGGTCGCGCAGCGCGTCGCCGGACACGCGTCCCTCCAGACCACCGCGCGATATCTGCACGTCACGGACTCACAGCTGCGCGCGCTCTACGACCAAGCCGAACGTGCCGACCAGGGAGATGGAGCGCCTAGCCGCCTACCGTAGCTTCGCTCCAGCATCTCTCGCATAGCGGTCTGCTCCGCCCCTCGATGATCCTGCGACGAGGCGACTCCCCTGCATCACCGCCGCACTGCGTACATCGGTGCAGTTCGGCGCTGCGCGGGATGTCGGGGATCACGGGAGGCTGCCGCTGAACGTATTGGATCGCCGCAGCAAGTAACGTGGGATCCTCGCGTAGACCGCCGATCCCGATGTTGCATGGGTCGCACAGGAGGCCGCGGATAGCACCCGTGTCATGGCGATGGTCCACCCCGAGCGCGACGCCGCTGTTCTCCTTCGTTCCGCAGATCGCACATCGGCCACCCTGCGCATCGAGCAAGAACTCGTGTTGCTCAGCCGTGATCCCGTAGAGCTTCTTCCTGAATGAGCGCTGGGACCACTCTTGCGAGCAGGCTCGACACTTGCGGTATCCGGTCGTGGGATGGATGTAGCTGTTCTCGGCCGTGTACTCGTGCCCCTTGGGGCAGTGCGTGACGCGGTGGCTCCCTGGCCGTGGATCCGCGCGCTCGTGTCGCTTTCGGCCGCGTGTCGTGACCCGACGGTGACTACAACGGTCGAAGCCTGCAATAGGAGCTTCGGGCTATACGTTTACGGAAAGATCAGCGGACGACGAGCGTCGCCTGCATGCCGCCGTGGAAGCGGCAGTAGTACGAGAAGCGCCCGGCCTGCGCGAACGTGAACGAGAACGTCGCGCCGCCGAACAGCTCGCGGTCGAACTGGCCGTCCGGCCGTCCGAACGTCCCGGACGTCACCGTGTGCAGGATGGGGTCGCGGCTCGTCCAGGTCACGACCGAACCGAGCGGCACCTCCATGATCTGCGGGTCGAACGAGCTCCCGAGGATCCGGATGGCCGTGCCGACCGGGATCGTCGGCGACACTGCCGGCGTCGTGCCGGGCCGCACGAACGTGACGGTGATCTCGCCGTACGTCTGGGTCGGCCACGGCGTGCGCTCGGCCGTCGCCGGACCCGCGCAGGAGGTGACCACGACCAGGCTCAGCAGCGCCGCAGCCGCTCGCACGGCGCTGACGCTACCCCACCGCCGCGGGGCCGGTCACGCATCCTGCTCAGCGGACGGTGATCGTCCCCTTCATGTCCTCGTGGAGCTCGCAGAAGTACGTGTACGTCCCGGCCTGCGCGAACGTGAAGCTGAACGTCCCGCCGCTGCCGCGCACGTCGCCGCGCCACTTGCCGTCCTTGGTGCCGGAGGCGCCCGACGTGGTCGTGTGAGGCGTGCTGTCGCGATTCGTCCAGGTGACCGTCGTTCCGACGGGCACCCCCAGCGTGTCCGGCTTGAACGTGAAGCCCTGCACGGTGACGGCGTCGCCCGCTGCCGCCGTGGCGGCCGCGGGCGCGGTGGTCGGAGCGCCCGCCGGGGGAGCGGCTCCCCCGCCGCAGACCGCCAGCACGAGCATCGCCGACGCGAGGATGCCAGGGGCCCGCAGCATGGTCCTCTCCTCAGAAGGAACGGTCGCGCCGTTCTGCGTCGAATACGCCCGGGAGGCTGCGCCGGATCAGCCCGAGCCGGCCACCTCGCGCAGCCAGCGCTCGATCGCGGCATCCTCGAGGCCCGCGGCGTCGAGCTCCCGACGGCCGACGACCAGCACCGGGATGCGCAGTACGTAGCGATCGCGCGTCACATCGTCGACCCCCAGGATGTCGACCCGCTCGATCTCGAGCGGCCGCTCGAGCGCGATGCGCCGAAGCGCGCGGTGCGCTTCGGCGCACAGATGGCAGTCGTCCTTCTCCAGCAGCCTCACCTGCAGCGGCGGCGCGCGGTGCGTGCGCCGCCTGACGAGTGCAAGGGCTCGCCGGAGGTCCCCGCGACGCATCGCGCATCATTCTCTCCGTGGGCGCGTTGGCGCGGCCGGAGGTCGTGTGGTCCACAGCGCAGGTCGCTGCGAAGCTCGGCGATGCGGGCGTGCGCGTCG
>JACPEQ010000145.1 GCA_016183435.1 Chloroflexota bacterium | reverse complement strand
GGCACCTCGGGCATGGCGAGCATGTCGAAGACCGCATGGCGCTGCTCGACCGGCGAGCGGCTGGAGATGAGCTCGAGGATCTTCTTCCGCCCCTTCATCTTGCCGATGAGGATCGCGCCGACGAGGCGGTCCACGCCTCGCTCACCCTTGAGGAAGAAGAGCCGCTTGTAGTTGCGGGCGGCGAGGTCTGCCTCGACGATCGCCTCGGCCTCCGGCTCTTCCTCGGTGGTCACGCCCATGACCGAGATGTTCGAGTTGAACATACCGGAGGCGTACGTCGGGACCTCCACGTACGGCTGCTTCGCTCCGAGCATGTTCTTGGCGACGTGGCGACCGTGGTTGAGCGAGTTGTCCCACGTGCCCATCCGGTGGTGCCGCTGGGACACGACGTCGTAGAACTCGGCCACGTCGCCGGCGGCCCACACGTCCGGGACGCTCGTCTCGAGGAACTCGTTCGTCAGGACGCCGACCTTGGTGTCGAGCGACGTGTCCCGGAAGATGTCGATGTTCATCGTCAGCCCGAGCCCCACGCCGACGAGGTCCGCGTCCGCCGCGAAGCCGGCCGTCCCGACGACGTGGCTGGCGCCGTTGCGGGGCTCGAGCCGGTCGATCGCCTGATCGACGTGCATGTGCACGCTCTGGTCCTCCGCGAGGTGCCGCACGACCTGGCCGCCTTCGGCGTCGAGCGCCTTCCGCAGGAACCACGGTCCGCGCATGAGCCAGTGCGTCTCGAGGCCGCGGTGCGCGAACGCCTCGGTGAGCTCGTACCCGATGAACGAGCCGCCGAGCACGACCGCGACCTTCGACGCCTCGATGCGCGCGACCATCGCCTTGGCGTCGTCGAGGTACTGGAAGTTGAAGACGTGCTTTGCGCGATCCGCGCCGGGGACCCGCAGCGGGTTCGGACGCCCGCCGGTGGCGACGAGGAGCCGGTCGTACGGGACGTCGCCACCCGGGTCGAGCAGGACCGTCTTTCGGGCGAAGTCGACCGCGGTGACCCTCGTCTCGCGGCGCAGGTCGATGCGGTTCTTGTCGTGCCACTCCTGGTCGCGGACATAGACACGCTGCTCCAGGAGGACGCCGCGAAGGTACCGCGGCAGCGACACGCGGTTGTACAGGGTGTACGGCTCGTCCGTGACCATGAGGATCTCGCAGGCGGCGTCGTCCTTGCGCAGTTGCTCGGCGCAGTACGTGCCGGCCGCGCCGTTGCCGATGATGACGAAGCGCGTCGGACTGGAGCCCACGCAGCGGCCTCCTCGATGTCGTTGGGGTGAGGGAAGTGTCGCGGAAAGACGCTCGCTGTGCCGCCGGAGGGACTCGAACCCTCACTTGAACCGCTCTTAAGGCGGTCGCCTCATGCCATTGGGCTACGGCGGCACTTCAAGGATACCGGGCACGTGCGACCACACGGCGGCCGGCTAGGCCGGACCGTCGACGTTCACGTTCGGCGCTCCGGTGCCGGCGCGGATCACGACGATCTGGCCTTCGGTCGCCTCGGGATCCGACTCACGATGGACGGCACCGGGCGGGACGTGCACGAAGTCGCCCGGACCGGCCTCGATCGCGTTCGCTCCGCCGCGGCCGAACTCGAAGCGCACGCGTCCCTTCAGGAGGAAGATCGCCGTCTCGTACGCCGCGTGGTGATGCCAGCCCGAGGCCATCCCCGGCTCGGTCCGGACGAACGCCGCCCATATCCCCTCTTTGGAGATGGCGACCTCTCGTGTCATCCCCGAGGTCTGCTGCGTGTCGGTGCTGCGCTCGGTCGCGCGAATGAGCCGCAGATCCGCGTCGGGTGTCATCGTTCCTCCTCCAGGTCATCCGTGCCCCAGCGCTCGTGCTGGGCGTGCAGCTGCGCGCCGCGGCGGGCGATCCAGCTCTCGACGGCCCGCCGCACGCTGTCGTCGCGGGGGATCGGTGCGGTCGCGTGATGACGATCCGGGCATTCCAGATGCACCGTTCCCCCTTCGATGGAGCGGGGGAACAGCGGCATCTCGCACGCCTCGCAGTCCGCCGTTCCGTCGCTGCGGAGCAGACGCCCCTCCTGAGCTTCAAGGTGACGCCGACGGTTCGGCGGTCGTGCGTCCACGGAGTGCCCTAGACTATGCGTACCGCTGCGGTCCACAGCCGCGGCGCCTTTTCGCCCCGGGCCCGGCGTCCCTGCCGACACCGCATGAGGACGTCCCCGTCGATCGGACGGGAGCCGGTCCGCGGCAGATCCAGGGAGAGGAGGTGTGGCATGACCAGCCGTCCCTACGAGCTCATGTATCTCGTCCAGCCGAGCGCCGACGAAGAGCGCCTGGGCGCGATCACAGAGCGCATCCAGAGCACCATCACGTCCCTCGGCGGCAAGGTGGAGAAGGTGAATCCTCCGGTCCGTCGCCGCCTGGCGTACGAGCTCGGCCGGCACCGTGAAGGTCAGTACGGCGTCATCGAGTTCTCGCTCCCCGGTGAGCAGTCCCGCGAGCTCGACCGCACGATCAGACTGACCGAGGACGTCCTTCGGTACCTCGTGGTGAGGCGCGACGAGTAACGCGAGAGGAAGAGGGCCAGTACAGATGGCTTCGATGAGCAAGATCTTCATCATCGGCAACGTCGGCAAGGACCCGGAGCTGAAGATGACCGGCCAGGGTCGTCCGGTGTGCGAGTTCTCCGTCGCCGTCAACCGCGTCATGGGTCGCGGTCAGGGCGGTGAGCGCCAGGAGGAGACCGACTGGTATCGGGTCTCCTGCTGGGGCAACCAGGCCGAGACGGCGCAGCAGATCATCAGCAAGGGGCGCCTCGTGTTCGTCGAGGGCCGCTTCCGTCCGCGCGAATGGACGGGCAAGGACGAGAAGACGCGGATCAGCCTGGAGATCTCGGCCGACAACTTCCAGGTCCTCGATTCGCGCCGCGACCGCGAGGGCATGGGCGGCACCGCGCCCGTCCCCGGCGACGACGAGGGCAAGAAGTTCGATCCCGACGAGATCCCGTTCTAGTCACAAGTAAGGAGCGAGTGAATGTCCACTGAGATGCCCCAGACGCCTCCAGAGGCGTCCATCCCGCAGCGCGAAGGCGCTGCGCCGGCCGCTGGGGCGGCGCCGCGTTCCGCGGGACCGATGGGTCCGCGCGGACCCCGGCCCGGCGGCGGTCAGCGATCCTTCGGGCCTCCGGGCGCACGGCGCCCGCGCCGCAAGGTGTGCGTGTTCTGCGTCGAGAAGGTCAAGCGGATCGACTACAAGGACAAGCCGCGCCTGCAGCGTTTCCTCAGCGACCGCGCGCGCATCGAGCCGCGTCGCAAGAGCGGCACCTGCGCGAAGCACCAGCGCATGCTCACGACGGCGCTGAAGCGCGCGCGCTACATGGCCCTGCTGCCGTACACCGCGGACCACGTCCGCGGGATGATGTCGGCCCGCGACCGCGCGATCGCCGGCGGCCCGCCGCCGGAGCGTCCACCGCGGCCCCCATACCGTCCGTACGCGCCGCGCTCCGAGGGTCCTCGTCCGGAAGGTCCGCGTCCCGAAGGTGCCACGCCGCGACCTGAGGCGCCGCGTCCCGAGGCCGCAGCGCCGAAGCCCGAGGGCAGCGCCCCGGTCTCGTAGCTCGTATCGCAGCGTCGTTGTCGAGGCCTCGTCCCCTCAGGGGCGGGGCCTCTTCGTTGCTACCGAGAGCGCTCTGCTAGCGTCGCGCCCGTTCGTACGCTCCTCCTCGGCTCCACGCTGGCGCTCACCCTGCTGCCGTCGAACATCCCCGCCGCCGCCATCCCGCTGCTCGCGAGCGAGTGGGGCGCGTCGAACGCGGCGCTCGGGTGGGTCGTCGGCGCGCATCTCCTGGGGTACTCGGTCGCGGTGCTCATCGTCCTGCCGCTCACCGACCGCCTCGGGCCGCGGCCGATCGTCGTCACCGGGGCGCTCGTGGCGGGCGTGGCGAGCCTTGCGCTCCCGATCTTCGCGCACGACGTCACCGTGGCGGTCCTCACCCGGCTCGCCGCGGGCGTCGGCCTCGCCGGGGTCTACATGCCCGGCGTGCGGATCATCGCCACGACCGTGGACGCGCGCAGCCGTGGCGCCGCGGTCGGCGCGTTCGTCGCCGCGTTCTACGCGGGCTCGTCGTTGTCGTTCCTCTACGCAGGGCTCGTGATCGGGCCCGGCGCCGGCTGGCGCGAAGCCGCGCTTACATCCGCGGCGCTCGCGTGTCTGGCGCCGATCCTCGCGCTGCCGGCGTCGCGCGGCGTGGCGGCCGCGCGTGCACGCGGCGTCTTGGCCATCGGCGTCATCCGCGACGGCCCGCTCTTCCGGACGATCGCCGCGTATTCGGGTCACGCGTGGGAGCTGTTCGCGATGCGCGGCTGGCTCGCGGCGTTCCTGGCCGCAGCGCTCGTGGCGCAGGGCGCGTCAGCCATCGAGCGACGGCGGAGGCCGGACGCTGGTCGGCGCTCATCCTCGGCGCGGGCATTCCCGCGGTCTTCGTCGGGGCGTGGATCTCGGATCGCCTCGGCCGCGCGCGCACCGCGTTCGCGGTCGGCCTCGCGAGCGGCGCGATCGGCCTCGTGTACGGCGGGCTCGGCGGTATCGCCTGGCCGCTGCTCATCGCCGTCGGCTTCGCGTACAGCGCGCTCATCGCGGCCGATTCGGCGGTGTACTCGACCCGCGTGACCGAGCTCGCACCGCACGCGCGCGTCGGCTCGGCGCAGGCGATCCAGGCGTTCAGCGGCTTCGCGATGGGCGCGCGCGCTCCGGTCGTGGCCGGCGTCGCGCTCGATGCGGGGCTCGGCTTCGGCGGCGCGTTCGCGGTCGCGGGGGCCGCGAGCCTCATTGGCTGCGCTCCGCTCCTCATCGACCTGCGGCGGTAGGACCGCGAAGGGCCCGCCTCGCGGCGGGCCTTCTTTCACCAGCGGAGAGCGCCGCTACGCGGTCGCTTCGGCGTGCAGCGGCTTCTTCTTGTCGATGTTGAGGATGCGCGTGTCCTTCTGCGGGATGGTGAACGGGATGACGCCGGGGATGAGCCACTCCTCCCAGGTCTTGTCGACCTCGGCCTGGAAGTGCTCGATGTCCTCGTCGACGAAGTGGGCGAAGCGTCCCTGTCGCTTCAGGTACTCGGACACGTGCTTGCGCTTCTTGCGGCCTTCCGCGATCTGGCGCGTCGGACCGGTGAGGTTCACGACGCCGTCCACGACCTCGTAGAGCGGCCAGATGCCGCACTCGACGGCGAGGTGCCCGAGCTCCTGGCTGTACTGCGGGTGGTAGTCCCAGCCCTTGGGGCACGGGTCGAGCGTGTGGACGAAGGTGGGCCCCCCGAGCTCGAGCGCGCGGCGGATCTTGTTCATGAGGTCCACGGCGTAGGCGGCGCACCCGGCCGCGACGTAGCGCGACTCCGGATGGCCCGCCGCCATCATGCCGGGCATGTTCTTCTTCCAGCGCGTGTGCATGAGGCGCCGCTTCGATCCGGTGGGCGAGAACGTCGTCACCGCGCCGTAGGGGGTCTGGCTCGAGAGCTGGATGTCCGTGTTCGCGTAGGACTCGTTGTCGTACAGCAGGACGAGGCAGTTGTACTCCTTGTGCGTGAGCGTCGCGGAGATGGCGCCGATGCCCATGTCCGCGCCGCCGCCGTCACCGCAGAACGCGATGACGTTGATCTTCTCGTCCTTGATCTTGCCCTTGCGCATGAGCACCTTGAGGCCGGCGGCCGTGCCGAGCGCGGCGGATCCGGCCGCGCCGAGCTGCGTGTGCATCCACGGCACGACCCAGGGGGTCGTGTAGTACGTCGTGTTCGCGACGTACATGCAGCCGGTCGAGCCGAGCACGATCGTGCGCGGGCCCGATGCCTTGACCATGTGACGCATGACGAGCGCCGACTCGCAGCCCTGGCACGTGCGGTGGCCGGAGACGAACAGCTCGTCGTAGGGGACCTCCTTCACCCCCTTGATCTGGGGGAGGGTGCCGGTCCCGTGACCGATCGCGGTATCCACAGCCATCTTCATCTCCTCCTAGTCACGCACGCCGATCCAGTGGCACTGGTCGCCGACGGACAGATCGCCGCGGCCCGCGGCCATGGTCTTCTCGAAGATCTCGTTCGCCATGGGCTGCTCGATCTCGCGGCCGCCGAGGCCGGCGATGAAGCCCACGACCGTCGGGCGCTTCGTCTGCGAGTACAGCGCGGAGCGCACCTCGTTGTAGAGGACGCCGCCGTAGAACGGCGAGCCGAAGCTGTAGTCGCGGTCGATGACGCCGACCGCCTTGAAGCGCGTGAGGCTCTTGACGATCTCCTGGGTCGGGAACGGACGGAACCACTTCAGCCGCACGAGGCCGACCTTGTGGCCCTGCGCGCGCAGGCGCCGGATCGCGACCTTCATCGGGAGGGCGAGCGTGCCCTGGCCGAAGAAGACGACCTCCGCGTCGTCGGTCATGTACTCGTCCAGGAACGGGCTGTCGCCGCCACGGCCGAAGATGCGCTTGAAGTCCGCGTGCGCCTCGGTGATGACGGTGAGCGCCTTGCGCATCGCGGCGTCGTTCTGGCGGCGGATCTCCATCAGCCAGTCCTGGTCGACCTGCGGCGCGATGGTGATCGGGTTGTCGGGGTGCAGGAGCCGGTCGCCGAGGTCGTACTTCGGCAGGAAGGCATCGACCGCGGCCTTCGTCGGCACCTTCACGGGCTGCTGCGAGTGGGTGAGGAACGCGCCGTCGAGCCCGATCGCGATCGGGAGGGACACGCGCTTGTCCTCGGCGACGCGCCAGGCCATGAGCGCGAGGTCCATCGACTCCTGCGCGGTCTCGGCCCACGGCAGGAGCCAGCCGAGGTCGCGCACGGCGAGCGAGTCGTTGTGCTCGGTGCCGAACGCGCCGGGGTCGTCGAGGGCACGGTTGCCGCAGATCGCGACCACCGGCAGGCGCAGGCCGGCCGTGACCGCGATGGCCTCGAACGCGTAGAACCAGCCGACGCCCGAGGAGCCGACGAAGACGCGCGACCCGACGGCCGAGGCGTGCTTCACGATCTCGAACTGGCTGTGCTCGCCGTCGGCGACGATGTACTCGACGTCCATCTTGCCGTTGGCGATGAGCTTCGCCGCCGCCTGCATGACGCCGTCGTACGGACGGATCGGGTAGGCCGCCATGACGTCGACGTCCGCCAGGCGGATCGCCTCCGCGATCGCCTCGCAGCCCGTGAGGAGCTGCTCGGTCTCGACCTCTGTGGTGGGTGTTGCCTTGACCTCGACCGCCATCAGTCGTCACCCCCTGTTGCGGCCGCCGCCGCTTTCGACTTGGGCTCTGCGGAGACGCCGGACTTCTGCTCGAACCACGCGTTGTAGGCGGCGCGGTCCTTCTGCCAGAGCTGCCACTTGTCCTGGTTCTCGTCGAACTTCAGCTCGTCCACCATGACGATGCAGTCCTTCACGGGGCACACCTGCGCGCAGATGCCGCAGCCGATGCAGGCCTCGTACACCACCTCGTAGTGGCCGGTCGGCGTGACCTCGAAGCACTCGTCGGGGCAGTCGAGCCAGCACATCGTGCACTTGATGCAGGTGTCGAAGTTCACGACCGGCCGCTGCGTGCGCGCCCCGTACTTCTTGTAGAAGGGGTTGCGCTCGCCCGGCTTGCGCGCGTCTACGACGATGCCCGGGCGCATCGTGGTCCAGCCGGGCTTCTCGAACTGGAGTACCTCATGCCCGCTCGTGCCCTCGCCGACCGCGACCGGACGGAAGACGGTCGCGTCGTGGCCGAACTGGACCGAGGCGACCGCGGTCTCGTCCTTCGTCTGCTCTCGGACGAGGGCCTTCACCTGCTGGAGCGGCAGCCACTCCGGCGCGACCTTCGCGATCGCGCCGAGGACGCGCCAGTCGGTGTGATCGTCCTTGTAGACCCACAGTCCGGCGAAGGACGCCCCGCCCGGGACGATCGCGAGGGTGTACGGGCGCTCGGCCTTGTCCGTCTGCGCGAGTACCTCGTCAGGGCTCTTGTCGCTCGTCACGATCACGAAGCCGTCGGCCTTCGTCGGCTTCCAGATCGGCTGGCGGCCGTACCACGCCCACGACTCGACGCCCTTCACCAGGGTGTCGTCGACGGCCACGGTGACGTCCACGACGCTCGGCTCGTACCGCGCCATCGATGCTTCGAGCTGCGTGTCGTCGGCCGCGACGACCGCGAACTGCTTCGCGGGGACACCGTTGCGCTCGGGGGAGTCCCCGTAGCGCGCGAACGCCGTTCCCGGGTGCCCGCTCTTGCGGGCCGCGAGGACGACGCCGCGGCAGATGCGCTGCGCCAGCGTCTTCTGGAAGATGCCGCGGTAGACGACCTCGACCGTGATGTCGGTCGACGTGTTCTGCTGGGCGGGCGCGACGGGTGCCTGTGTCGTGGTCATGTCGGCTTCACCTCCGTCTTGATGAGGTTCAGGATCCCTTCCCCGACGGCGCGGATGTGTTCGGCCGCCGCCGCCCGCGCCGCCGCGGGGTCGTGTCGCTCGAGTGTGGTGAGGATGCGCCGATGCGCTTCGAGGGACTCGTGCGCGCGCTTCTCGGTCTGGAGCCACTCTTCGCGAGAGGCGCGCAGCACGTCCCAGATGACGCCCAGGACCGTGACGAGGAGCTCGTTCCGCGCGGCCGCGCCGATGACCTCGTGGAACCGCGTGTCCTCTTCTATGTAGGACTCGCCGGCGGCGACCTTCTTCTCTTGCGCCGCGAGGATCCCGCGAAGATCCGCGAGCTCCTCGGCGGTGATGTTCCGCGCGGCGCGCTCGGCGACCGCGGGCTCGATGAGTCCACGGACGTCGATCACGTCCGCGATGTGGTGGCCGCGCGTGATGAAGCTGGTGAGCGGCCGCGCGAGGTCGTCGGGCTGGGCGTGGCGGACGAAGGTGCCGCCCCCCGCGCGCGTCTCGACGATGCCGAGGAGCTCGAGGGAGCGCAGCGCTTCGCGCACGGATGCGCGCGAGACCTGGAACTGCTCCGCGAGCTGTCGCTCCGGCGGCAGCTGATCGCCTGGCTTCAGCTCGCCCCGCTCGAGGAGCCCCTCGATCTGGGCGACGATGCCCTGATACAGGCGGTCACGCCGGATCGGCTGTACGAGTGCCAGTGCTGCCTCCTCAGTCCGTGGTCAGGTGGTCTGACCAGCGGACCGCAGGTTATGTCCTGACCTGATGGCCTGTCAAGTGGGACTGCGACCCCGGTCGTTATCCAATCCGGAGCGAACTAGTTGGCTATGTCGGAACGAGGCCGGGCCTTGACAGAACTCTCCGCGTGATGCGTAATGTTGGGCGAACGTGATTCGAGCGCAGTTGACCGTAATTGAGGCTGAGCCGCGCGAGGTTGCGTGGTACTTGGTGCCCGGCTGGAAGGAGCACACCGCCACACAGCGATTCCTAACGGAGGGCGGCCGTCCACGCGGGATCGTCGTAAACGCAGGAATGGAGGAACAACAGCACGACCTTCGGATCGCGGCTCGCGAGCTCGAACTCGAAGTGGTTCTGGACCCGCTTGTTCTGGACGCCGCGTTTGATGGAGGAGCGGCGCGCGGGATCGTGCGGCGGCAACCGTGGTCGATGAACAGGACTGCCCGGCCTCGAGATCTCCGCGGAACCGGTGGCGCGAAGCTGGTCCGCGGAATTGTGGACGCCATTGGATCCCTGGGTTGCGATGCCGTGATTTCCCCCTCGCATTACCTCAGTCGGGGTCTCTCGGATCCGTGGTGGCCGGTTGACTACGTCCTCTGCGTGCGTCTGCGCCGCGAACTTGACAGGAGAGGCTTGGGCGACGTGCGGATCTACTACCGCCTGTCCCTTCCTCTCGCCCTGCTGCGAGCTGATTCCGGGCTGGCAGGTCGCTTCGTCCGACGGCTCAGGAAGCTCGAGGCAGATGGCCTCTGGCTGCTCATGCATCCGGCCGGTCTCGCCAGTTCCGGGCCGCAGAACTTGCGAGCGATTCTTCAGGCCTGCGCCGATCTTCATCGCCTTCGCTGGCCGGTCGTCATGGAGCGGGCCGGCCTCTTGGGACAAGCACTCGTCGCATGTGGCGGAGCCGGCGGCGTGACAACGGGCGTCGCATCTCGCGAGACTTTTGATGTTCGTGCACTGGAAGCGATGCCCTCCGCCAGCGGTGGGTTTGCGCCAGCGCAGCGGGTCTATGTCGCGGAGCTGTTTTCCTACCTGCTGCGCGAAGACGCGATGAAGTTCTTCGAGAACCGGCTCATGCGCGCTCGATATGGTTGCCAACGCCAGTGTTGTCGAGGGTCGGGTCCGGAGGACAGCATTCGACGTCCTCCGAATCACTATCTGTTCACAAAGGAGGAAGAGTTGCGGCGAATGACTCGTACGCCCGAACACCGACGTGTGACTGTGTTCACCGGCGAGATCTACCAGAGCGTCGCAGGTCTGGTCCAGGCGACCGGCGTCGTCAAGAAGCTCGACGCCACGATGCATCGGCTGGCGACACTCGGCAGATCGCTTGATGCCGCTGTTAACGCGAAGATGGTCCTTCGCTATGACCTCCCTAGCTTTGGTATTCGGGGACCTGGTCGCGAAGGTCCGGGGCCGAAGCCGCACATCGCGAGCTCATGACACGTCAAGCCGGAACGATCACGCCGTCGATAGGGCGAGCGATCGGTTCCGCGATCGACGCGATCCGTAAGGGGGCTGCACTGCAGGAGACCGAGATCGCGACGCTGCTCCAGACGTCATCGCAGACACTCTGGCGGTGGAAAAGGGGAGCCCGACCCCAGCCAGAGGCGCGCGATCGACTACTGGACTTGAAGTGGATCGTCGAGAAGCTCTCTGCCGTCTACGAGCCGGAGGACGCATACATCTGGCTTCACTCTCGCCATCCCAGACTCGCGGGCGACCGACCCGTCGAGCGGATTCGAGAAGGCCAACTTGACGAGGTGCTCGATTTGGTCGATCAACTGAGTACCGGCGCCTACGTGTAGGAATAGGCGGTGGCACTTAGGCCGGAGCGGGAGCTCGAGGAACGTATCGCGACCCTTCGGCCTACGTCCTGGGCCGGTCTCGTGTACCGAATTCTTCCGAATTCGGTTGATCCTCGGGAGCCGACCGTCCGCGGCGCGCGGTGGAATCGCCGCGGAGTGAGGACCATTTACACGAGCCTAGAGGAGGAGACGGCGCTGGCGGAAGTTCGTCACCATCTCACAGGCGAACCGCATCGGCTGGTGAAGGGTCACCGGGTTCACAGGATCCGCGTCGCGGCGCGCGCGCTACTCGACTTGCGCGACCCAGAAGCACGCTCCTTGCTTGAGGTCAACACCGCAATTGCGGGAGAAGACTACGAACTGTCCCAACGGATCGGAGCGGGCGCCGTTCTCCTCAAGCACGACGGCTTGTTGGTGCCCTCCGCGCGGGAGACGAACGGAACGAACCTTGTGATCTTCCTAGACCGCGTGGAGGCCGCGTCGGGTGAGGTGACGCCACTCGACTGGCGCGACATCGATCTGGCGATCGTTCGTCAGGATCTGCGGGCGGAGAGCGGAGAGCGCGCCTAGCGCCGCGGGGCAGGAATGTGCTGTTTGCTACGCCCGCGCCTCCTTCTCGTAGGGGATCCCGTCGGCGGCCGGTGGGATGGCCCGGCCGACCACCCCGGCGAGGATCACGATAGTGACGAGGTAGGGGAGCGCCGCGTACCAGAAGGAGGGGATCGCGGCGAGCAGATCGCCGAGCTCGCCCCCGGCGGGACGGACGCGGACGATCACGCCGAGCGCCGTGAACGCCCCGAAGAGGAGCGCGCCGCCGAACGCGCCGATCGGTGTCCAGCGGCCGAAGATCATCGCCGCGAGCGCGATGAACCCGCGGCCACCGGTCATGCCGTTCTGGAACGAGCCGGTCGATTCCAGGGTCAGGTACGCGCCGGCGAGCCCGGCAAGGGCACAGCCGGCGATGACGTTCTGGTAGCGCTGGCGGAAGACGTTGATGCCGACGGTGTCCGCGGCCTTGGGATGCTCCCCGACGGCACGCGTCCGCAGTCCCCAGCGCGAGCGGAACAGCAGGAACTGCAGCGCGCCGACGAGCACCAGCGTCGCGAACGCGATCGGACCGAGCCCGAAGACGAGCGAGGGGATCACGCCCGCGCCGCCCTGCCCCGACGGCGTGATGATCAGGCGGTTGAAGTAGGCCGTGAGGCCGAGCGCGCCGATGTTGAGGATCGTCCCGGCGATGATCTGATCGGCGCGGACCGTCACGCAGAGCCACGCGTGCAGCAGGCCGAGAAGACCGCCGGTCGCGATGGCGACGATCACGCCCGCGATGAGCGCGGTGGCGGGCCCGATCGTCTCGTGCAATGCGAATCCGGCGAGGTACCCGGTGAACGCCGCGGTGAGCATGATCCCCTCGATCCCGATGTTGACGACGCCCGAGCGCTCGTTGAGCACGCCGCACAGGGCGCCGAGGGCGAGCGGCGTCGCGAGGCCGAGGATGATCGGCGCGAGGTCCGGGAGGATCGTGACCAAATAGACCAGGAGCTCCCAGATCAGGCGCGGGATGAGCAGAAGGTCCATCAGGTCCGCACCGTCTCGCTCCAGGTGCGCGTGACGGTCGTCGCACCCTCGATCTCGATCGGCTTCGCCCGCACGCGGAAGACGCGCCGCACGATGAGCTCGGCCGCGAGGAACAGGATGATGAGCGCCTGGATGATGTCGATGATCTCGATGGGCACCTGGGTCGTGATCTGCATGAGCGGCGCACCCGCTCGGAAGGCGCCGAACAACATCGCGGCGAAGAGGATCCCGATCGGATCCGAGCGGCCGAGGAGCGCCACCGCGATGGAGTCGAACCCGACCGAGGCGCTGATCCCCGAGGCATAGAAGCCGATCAGCCCGAGCATCTGCACCGCCCCGGCGAGGCCGCCGAGCATCCCGCTGAGCGACATCGTGAGCGTGACGATCCTCAACGGTGACATCCCCGCGTAGCGTGCCGCGTTGGGGTTCGCGCCGACGGCGCGGATCTCGAACCCGAGGGTCGTGCGGTCCAGGAGATAGCGGACCGCGAAGACCAACGCGAAGGCCACCGGCACGCCGAGGTGGAGGTTCCGGCCGAGCAGGACCGGGAGCGCGGCGTTCCCGATGTCGCCGGTGCGCGGGAACGTGAATCCCGGCGCGCGGACGAGGTCGGTCACGGCCCACGCCAGGAGGAGCGCGGTGGCGTTGTTCAGCATGATCGTCGTCACGACCTCGTGGGCGCCGGTCCGCGCTTTCAGGTAACCGGGGATCGCGCCGAGCGCGGCGCCCGCCAGCCCGCCGGTGACGACCGACGCGGCCACGGCGACGGGCACCGGCGCGCCGGCGAGCGTCGATCCGACGACCGCCGACGCGAACGCGCCGGCGAGGAACTGGCCCGCGACGCCGATGTTGAAGAGTCCGGCCTTGAAGCCGAGGCCGATGGCCAGGCCGCCGAGCATGAGCGGGGCCGCCGCGACGAGCATGTTGTTCAGCGCGATGCCGCTGCCGAACGCGCCGGCGAACAGGTTCCCATAGGCGTAGAGCGGCAGGAGCGGGAAGAAGCCGATCCCGGTGAACGCGCTCGAGACGATGATGATCACGGCCGCGATCGCGAGAGCCAGCGCGATCGAGAGGACGGGCAGGGCCGCGACCCCCCACCAGTCCGTGAGCCGCGGCCGCAGGCGCGCGATCACGCCGCCGCCCCGCGCGCCATGAGCAGCCCGATGTGCTCGCGCTCGGCGCTGGCCGCGTCGAATGCGCCGACGATCCGGCCGCGATGGATCACGAGGATCCGGTCGGACAGCTCCAGCACCTCGTCCAGATCGGCCGAGACGAGCAGGACCGCCGTGCCCTGGTCGCGCTGCTCGATCGTCCGACGGTGGACGAACTCCGTGCTCCCGACGTCGATCCCTCGCGTGGGCTGATCGAGGATGAGGAGCTGGTCGTTGCCGAACTCGCGCGCCACGACCACCTTCTGCTGGTTCCCGCCGGAGAGCGTCGTCACGCGCACGGCCGGGCCGGGCGTTCGCACGTCGTACTCGGCGATGAGCGACTCGGCACGCCTGCGGACGGCCTTCCCGTCCCGGACGCCGCCGCGCGCGTACGGTTCGTTCTGGTACTCGGTCAGTACGAGGTTGTCGTCGAGCGGGAAGGTGAGGACGAGCCCGTAGCGCTGGCGGTCCGCCGGGACGTAGCCGATCTGGCGCTCACGGATGCGCCGCGGAGATGCGCCCGTGACGTCGCGTCCCGCGAGCGTGACGCTCCCGGCCGACGGCTTGCGCAGCCCGACGATGGCCTCGACGAGCTCCTCCTGCCCGTTACCGGCCACGCCGGCGACGCCGAGGATCTCGCCCTTGCGCACCTCCAGGTCGAGGCCGCGGACCGTCTCGTGGCGGCGGTCGTCGCGCACGTGCAGGCCGCGGACGGCGAGGACGACGTCGCCCGGACGCGCGATACCTCGGTCGACCCGCAGCGACACGGAGCGCCCGACCATCAGGTCCGCGAGCTCCTGCTCGGTGGTGGCCGCGGGCGCGCGCTCGCCGACGACGCGTCCTCGGCGGATGACCGTGATCCGGTCGGCGATCCGCAGAGCTTCGTCCAGCTTGTGGCTGATGAAGACGATGGACGTGCCCTCGTCCCGAAGGCGCCGCAGGACCGTGAAGATCTCCTCGGTCTCCTGCGGCGTGAGCACGGCGGTCGGCTCGTCGAGCACGAGGATCCGCGCCCGGCGGTACAGCGCCTTCACGATCTCCACGCGCTGCTGCTGCCCGACACTGAGCTGCTCGACGCGCACGTTCGGGTCGATGGCGAAGCCGAGCTGCTCCGAGAGCTCGCGGATCCGCTTCGCCGCGCCGGCCTGGTCGAGCAGGATCGGGCCGCGCATGACCTCCGCGCCGAGCACCACGTTCTCGGCGACGGTGAGGACGGGGACGAGCATGAAGTGCTGGTGCACCATGCCGATGCCGCGCGCGATCGCGTCCGCGGGATCCCGGATGATCACGGGCTCGCCGTCCATGCGGATCTCGCCCTCGTCCGGCGCGATGAGGCCGTACAGGATGTTCATCAGCGTCGTCTTCCCGGCGCCGTTCTCGCCGAGGAGCCCGTGGATCTCGCCGGGCCGGACCTCGAGGTCGATGCGCTCGTTCGCGAGCGTGCCCGGGAAGCGCTTCGTGATCCCGCGCATCTCGAGCGCG
>JACPEQ010000020.1 GCA_016183435.1 Chloroflexota bacterium | reverse complement strand
AGCGGCCTCGACGTTGCCGTCAGCGCCCGCGCACGGGGTCGGAACGCGCGGGAGGTCCGAAGGGGACGAGCGGACGATCGGCGCCCGGCGTGGCGGGCTGCATCACGAGCACGCGGTGCGGGTACGGGATCTCGATGCCCTCGGCATCGAAGGCGATCTTGATCCGCCGACGCAGCTCACCTGCGACGTCCCACTGGTGGAGCGGTCTGGTCGTCGCCAGGATCTTCAGCGCGACGCCGGACTCCTCGAAGGCGTCCACGCGCAGGACCTTCGGCGGCTCCGTGATGCGGTCGGACCACGCGGGATCCACGGCGAGCTCTGCGCCTACCCGGTCGAGGACCGCGCGGACCCGGTCCAGGTCCTCACCGTAGCCGACCGACACGTTGAGGTTCACCCGTGACCAGCCGCGTGTGTAGTTGGACGAGACGCCGATGAGCCCGTTCGGGACGCTGTGCACGATCCCGTCCAGATCCCGCAAGATCGTCCGCCGCAGGCTCACCTGCTCGACCATCCCGGCGGTATCGGCGATCCGCACGACGTCCCCCTTGCCGTACTGGTCCTCGACGATCACGAAGATGCCACCAAGGACGTCGCGGACGAGCGCCTGCGCGCCGAACCCCACGGCGATGCCGACGACGCCGGCACCCGCGAGCACCGGCGCGATGTCGATCCCGAGCTCCGAGAGGACGGTGAAGAGGGCGATCGTGGCGAGCAGCACCTCCGCGGTGCGCCGGACGACCAGCTGGACGGTCTCGCGCCGCTTCGTCACCTCCTCGTCCGTTCGGCCCTGTCCCTCGGCCATATCCGTGCGGACCAGCACCCGCGCCACGCGAGGCGAGGTGCGGCGGACGAGCTGCCGCGCGACGAGGAAGAGCAGCAGGACGAACGCGATCCGTCCCGCGCCGACGGGCACGTCCACCAGGAGGTCTTGAAGCGGTATCACGCTGATGCGGGACGGTCCTCCCCGTCCGCATCCGGGTCCGAGGCGGTCGCCGCCATCACACGCACGCCCTTGACCGTCCCGATGACCGAGCGCCGCACACGTGAGGCCGCGGCCTCGCCGATCTCACCCGCAGCATCGATCGCACCCGTGGCCGCCGCGGATGCGGCTTGCTCGGCCGAGAGGGACGTCTTCTTCGCGCCCTCGATCGCACCTTCGACCGCGCCGACCGCGGCCGTCGTGACATCGGCACCGACCTTGGACGCTTCGAGCACCGCCGTCCGAGCCGCGTCCGAGACCGCGCTGACAGAGATCGCCCCAGCCTCGCTGCTGCCGCGAACCGTTCCCAGAAGCGCGGCGCGTGCGGCCTTGCCCACCGCGGCGCCGACCTTGGAGGCCGCGCTCGTCGCGTGCACCAACGTCTGCGCGGTCGTATCGGTCGCCTCCTCGCCGATCTCGCCAGCCGCTCCGATCGCCCCCTTGACCGCCCTGACCGCGGCGTCGCCCACCAGTCCGCCCGTGCTCGCCGTCTCGCGAACGGTCGTCCGGACGACCTCGGCGACCGTCGTGACGGTAGCCGCCGTGATCTCCCCGGTCCCGCGGATCATCCCGATGACGCTCCCCTTCACTCGCGCCCCGATCTCACGCTCATCCATGCCTTGCACCTCTTTCCGATCGTTCGTCACCGTCCTGGACGTCGGTCTGGTCGCCCCAGCGACGTCGCCCCGGGGGAAGCAACAGCGCGTTGATCTCGGCACCCAAGAGAACGACCGCGCTGACCAGGTACAGCCAGAGGAGGAACGCCACCGCAGCCGCGAAGGCGCCGTACGTCGCGCGGTATCCGTCGAGGTTGGCGACGTATGCGCCGAAGGCCTGCGTCATGACGAGCCAGGACGCCGTCGCGAACATCGCGCCAGGGACGACATCGCGGGCCCGCTGCTCCATGGCCGGGAGCAGGCGGTAGACCAGCGAGATGCCGACGAAGAAGACCGCAGCGACCGCGAGCGCCTGGAGGATCGCGATCACGCCGGCCAGGTCGGCGATGCCGAGGGCGTCACCGAGCCACGTCAGCAGGCTGTGCCCGAGGATCGACACGAGGAGCAGAGCGAGGCCGGCCGGCGGAACGATCAGCGTCGCGGCGACGGCGATGGCCTGACGACGCCACGTCGAACGTGGCCGCTCGACGTCGTACGCCCGGTTGAGGCCCTTGATCAGCGCGCCGATGCCGCTGGCGGCGCCCCACAGCGCGGCGATGAGACCGAGGAGCGCATACGTCGGCGCGCGCGCGACCAGTTCCCGCGCGATGCCCTCGGTCGGAGCGGCGATGGCGCTCGGGAGGAACGGCCGGGCCTGATCGACCAGCGCCCGCACCAGGTCGGCGCGACCCAGAAGCGCTCCCGCCAGCCCGGCGATGGCGGCCGATAGCAGGAACAGCGGGAAGATCGCGAACAGGAAGCGGTAGGCCATCTCGGCGCTCATGCCGGTGACGTCGTCCTCGTTCAGCTCCTTGATCAGGGCGACCGCGAAACGCGCGACCGCGAAACGCACCGGACCCCGACGGGTCAGGCGTGCCGTGTTCTCTCCCGCGACCCCCGCGACGGGCGCGGCCCGACCGAGCGAGCGCCCGGGACTTCTCACGGCGGACCGGGTCGGCCGACCTGGGTCGGCGCCGCCGGGCTCGTAGGTGATACCCATCAGGTGGGCGCCTCCTCGGAGAGCTTGCCCTTGGGCTTCGCTGGCCGATCCCGTGAGACGTTCTGTCGCGGCCAGGATCCACCGGCATGGAGGCACGCACGCACCATCGGGGCGTAGATGGCCGCGACGCGCTCGAGCTCATCCCGGGCCGATGCCGGCAGGAAAGCGCGCGAGTCGTCCCAGAGCGTGATCGAGGCGACCACGCCCTGGGCGTCGCGGACCGGCGTGGTCATGACCGCCGGCCTGCGCAGCGGAACGCGCCGCTGGATCCCGGCGCTCTCGATCCGACCCTCGACGAGCAGGACGCTGTGCTGGTCCGCTCCGGGGCACAGCACCTCCAGGCGGAACCGGCTGATCCGCATCCTCGAGCAGAGCACGGAGCGGAACGCCTCGCAGACGCCGCGCAGCTCGCGCAGCTCGGCGTCGCTCATGACGCGATGGCCGCGACGATCTCGCGCCCACACGCCTCGTCGAAATCGGCGAACTGCGACCGCAGCCACTCGCGCGACGTCCACGAGAGCACCTGCGCGCGCATCAGGGCGGCACGTGCCGCGCGCTCCCGCAGCGGCATCTCGATGGCCTGGCGTAGCGCGTCCGATGTCGCAGCGATGTCCGTCGGCTCGATGCCGATCGCCCCCGCGTGCAGCTCCTCGTATGCGCCGGCGCGCCGCGAGAGGACGAGCGCGCTACGCTCACCGACGACGACGGCCTCCTTGGCCACGAGGTTCATGCCGTCGGCCAGCGAGTTGACGAGCACGACGTCCGCGGCGGCGAGCTCCGCGAGCGCCCTGCCACGGTCCGGCCGCTCGATGAGTTCGACCGCCCCAGCACCGAAGCGGGCATTGATGCGGCGCGCGATCGTACGCACGAGCTCCATCTCGCGCTGGTACTCGGGGACCGTCGGCCGGGTCGGGATCACGCGAGCGCGGAAGCGGACGCGGCCGATGTACTCGCGGTGCCGCTCCAGCAAGTGCTCGAAGGCCGCGAAGCCCGCGGGCACGTTCTTGATGGGATCGGCTCGATCGACCCGGACGACGAGGATGCGCGGATCCGAGCGCAGCCGGTGGACCTCGTGCGGGTCAGGCCGGAGGGCGTCTGGGTCGATGGACGCGGCCCGCGCTCGCACGAGCGCGCTGCCGTGCGGGTGCACGATGCGGTCCCCGCGGATGGTGGCATCGGGCAGGAGCTCGTCGACGGAGGACAGGAACGCCTCGACCGATGCACGCGTCTGGAAGTGCAGCGCGTCCGCCCCCAGGAGGCCACGGACGATCCGCACCAGGACGTCCGCGGGGACCGCCTCACGCCACGTCGAGAGAGCGGGCCACGGAATGTGGCAGAAGTGGGCCACGCGCGCTCCGGGCATGCGCGCGCGGAGCAGCTGCGGCACCAGGTACAGCTGGTAGTCGTGGACGAACACGACCGGCGACTGACCGGGCCGGTGGAGCTCGGCGGCGGCGACGTCGGCGAAGCGACACGCGGCGAGCTCGCTCCGCCGTAGCAGCCAGCGGATGCGCTCCGGCGTCTCCGGCGCGATGCGGCGATGCCACAGGCCGTGTTGCGCGAACCACAGGACCCGGTCGGCGAAGGCCCGCCGATGGTCCTCGAACAGCTCGGCCGAGAGGGGGACGAGGCGCACCGCGAGATCGCCGCTGCCGAGGAGGCGCCCGGGATGGCGCTGGAGGCGTGCGGCGAGCAGGTCGTCGCCCACCGCCGACGCCACCCAGGTGAACGGTCGGACGTGAGCGGCGTGGCGCACCGTGGTGACCACGCCACCGGATCCGCGTGCGGTGCGGAGGCCGCTGGGCCCGAGCTCGAGCCCGATCGGGGCGCGGTCCGTCACCACGAGCACGCGGGCGCATCCCACATCGGTCATCGCTCGAGCGACCTCGCCGTCGCCAGCAGCAGCTCGGCCACCGCGGCCGGATCGCGGACCTGGATATCGCCAGGCGGCCGGAAGCCTCCCACGGTCACGGTCACCACCGTCGCGCCGGTGCGCTTCGCGTGCTCGCGGGCGGCGGCGAAGGCGGGTGCATCCACAGGATCGTCACCGATGACGACGACGCCCCTCAGGCCCCGACGGTCCGCGAGCCGGAGCAGCGCGCTGCCCTTGTCCCCCTGCACCGGTGCGCGGACCTCGACGTGGGCGGAGCGAACGAGGACCTGGAGCCCACGCTCGCTCGCGACGCGCTCGGCGGCCTGCCGGACCGTCCCCGCTGCCGAGGGCTGCCGGCGGTAGTGGATCGCGAAGCCCAGCCCCTTGTCCTCGAAGACGAGCCCCGGCACGCCAGCGAGCACCAGGCGCAGCGTCGCGCTCGCGCGGCCGAGCCGGCCGTCGTAGCGCTCGGATCCCGCGGGCCGCATCAGCTCTCCCTGGAGCCAGACCTCGGCGCCGTGGTTGCCGACGTAGAGGGCGTCGTCGATGCCCACCATCCGCCAGGCGTCGTCGGCGGGGCGTCCCGTGAGCAGGCAGAGCAGATCGATCCGGGGCCGAAGGGCGAGCAATGATGTGCGGCATCCTGGGAGCACGGTCGCGCGCTCTGGCGTCTCCGCGAGCGGGCTCAGCGTGCCGTCGATGTCGGAGAAGAGCGCGCTCGGGCGGCAGGCCAGGGCGTCGTGCAGGAGCGTCACCCCGCGGGTGAGCTCCGGCGCCGGCTCGGCGGCAACGCTGAGAACGCTCAGACCAGGACCCTGACCGATCCCGAGGCCAGGCATCGCCGGAGCCGGGCCGCGTGCGCCTCGACGATCCTGGCCATCTCGTGGATCGCCCGACCGGTGCACGTCGGATGGCATCCGTCGACGACATCGATGTCCCCCACGATGCCGAAGCCGTCTCGGATCATGAGCGTTACGTTGGCTCCGCGTGCCGCGTCGGTCCTGCAAGGACCGTGAGATCCGCGGTACTCGACGTCGGTCGCCCGCGTATGAAGACGAATGTGCACCGACGTGACGCACAAGCGGTCTCGGAGCTCCTGTTCGAGATCTCGGCATGCGGCACCGAGATCGCTCCCGCCATCGAGCGTGGGCATGCCACGTCCCTCCAGTCGCCTACGGGGTGAGCTGTCGGGCTCGGGCTGGAAGGTGCCCCGGATCACATTGGATCCTGCGCCCCCCGTCGGTTCCCCCGCTCCCTCGGCCGTCTCGAGGGATTCGGCCGCGATCGGCTTGTCCGGCCGGCCATCTATCGGGCCGGTGGTCCCTCGACGCTACTTCGTGACGCCGGATCTGCCCACTCTGCGATCGCAGAGGGTACCGATGGCGCGTGGCGGACCGCGTCGCGAAGGGCAGTATGTGATCCGTGAGGTGGCCCTTCGCAGCGCTCGGGGTCGCGCTGTTCGCCACGATCCCGCTCGTCGCGCTCATGGACCTGCTCACCGGCGCGGATCTCGGCTTCTCGCCGCTCTACGCCGCGCCGGTCGCGCTCATCGCCTGGAGCTTCGGACGCGGCGCCGGCCTGGTGGCGGCGATCTTCAGCGGCGCTGCATGGTCCGGCGCCGGGCATCTCAATCACCCCGACCTGCCGCTCGCGGGCGCAGCGTGGAACGATTCGGTCCGCCTCGGCGGGCTCGTCGCGCTCGCGGTACTGCTCAGCGCCCTCCGGCGGTCGCAGGATGGGCTTCGCGCCGCGCTGGCGCAGCGCGACGAATTCCTGTCCATCCTTGCCCACGAGCTCCGGGCGCCTGTCGCCGCGATCGAGATCGTCGCCACGAGGCTCGCGCGAACGGCCGGGATCGCGCCCGAGCCGAGACGCGCACTCGAACAACTGCTGCAGGAGTCACGGGACCTGCGCGGCCTCGCGGAGGACGTGCTGTCGATGGCCCGCCTGGAAGCGGGGATCGAGAACGTCGAGGCCGAGCTGTTCGACATCCGGGAGCTCGTCGGGGAGCTTGCGGAGCGCAGCGACCGCATCAGCGTCGTCGAGAGCGAGCTCACGCCGGTGCATGTGCGAGCCGATCGGCAGCAGATGCGGCGAGCCCTCGCCAACATCCTCGACAACGCGCTCAAGTTCTCCGGCGAGGACGACACGGTACGGATCGCGCTCCGGCAGACCGCGGCACGCGCCGAGATCGAGGTCGCGGATAGCGGCATCGGCCTGGCGCCGGGCGAGGCAGCCCTGCTCTTCGCCAAGTACCGCCGCAGCGATGACGCGCTCGTGCGCCGCAAGCCTGGGGTGGGGCTCGGGCTGTATCTGAGCCGTCTGATCGTCGTCGCCAACGGAGGATCGATCGAGGCGACAAGCCCCGGCAAAGGGCAAGGCACGACGGTCCGCATGTGCATCCCGGTCCAGCATGTGATCGAGGTCGGCCGCGTGCCGAACGCACGGTCCGATGCCTGAGCGCGTGCGAGTGCTCGTGGTGGACGATCATCGTGTCATCGCCGAAGGGCTCGCCGCGCTGATCGAGGATACCGACGATCTGGAGGTCGTTGGCATCGCGGGGTCGGCCAGGGACGCGATCGGGGCGACGGCGACGCTCGCGCCCGACGTCATCCTGCTGGACCACCTGCTCCCTGACCGCACCGGCGTCGAGGCGATCGGCGAGATCAAGGCGTCCTGTCCGGATGCCGCGGTCGTGATGCTGACGTCCGCGACCGACGACGCGGTGCTCGCCGCGGCGTTCGACGCCGGCGCCGCCGGGCATCTTCTAAAGACCGAGGCCGCCGCCCAAGTGCTGGAGGCGATACGCAACGCGGCGCGGGGAGAGAGCCACATCTCGCGGACCGCCCTGGCCGGTGTGCTGCGGCGGGCCAAGGCGGTCGCGCCCGACAGGAGGCGGACGGATCCGCTGACGCCTCGCGAGATGGACGTCCTTCGCGCGCTCGCGGCGGGTCGGAGCACGTCCGAGATCGCCGATCTGCTCGGTCTGACGATCTCGACCGTGCGGACCTACGTGCAGGAGATCCTGCGCAAGCTCGGGTCTCGCTCGCGTCTCCAGGCCGTCATGCACGCCGCGCGCGAGGGGCTCTTGTAGCCACCGACGGCGCGGCCGACCCCCTGCGATCGCAGACTTTCGCACCGCACGCCCCGTTCCTACCCTCGCGGATGTGGATGTGGACGGCGCGGGCGTCATGCGAACGTGTGAGTCGCTCTGCGAGACACTGCGCGGCACGGTGGGGCTGACGAACTTCCGGATCGAGCTCCAGCGCGCGGGCAGGCCGCTGGTGATCTCGCTCCGCGCCTCGGCACCACCGGCCGGGGAACACTGGGGGCAACTGGTGACGCCCGGGGCACGGCTGGACATGGCGCTTCACCACGATGGTCGACTGGTCGCCTATCTGCGCATCGAGGACCAGCGGCGTGCTCGCTACCCGGACACCGCGCACCAGGTCTGCGAGCGGCTGGCCGCGGAGTACCTCCCCGAGCTTGCGCTCTCGCTCGCTTCGGCACACCAGTGAGCGGCGAGGCCGCGAACCCTCTGGATCGCAGACTTGGTCGGCGCGGCCGTCGCTCGTAGGGTCGAGGCTCGATGGTCGTATCCGTCGGCTCGCGCTTGGTCCGAACGTGCGAACTCATGTGCGAGGAGCTGCACCGCAGTGTGGGACTCACGCTGTTCCGGATCGAGCTCGCACGTCGGCCCACGCCCCTCGTCATCACGCTGCGCGCGAGCGACCCGCTTGCACTCGATCCGCGCCACGAGTGGACGCGACCCGCGACGCGAGCGAGGATCGAGCGGCCGCTGGTCCTCCGCGCGCGGCATGTCGGCACGATCCGCATCGACGATGAGCGGAGATCGGAGTATCCCGCGGACGCAGTTGCGAGGGCCGAGACCGTCATCACGCGGTACACGCCCGAACTCGCCGAGCTCCTCGACCAAGGTCAGCTCTGACCGGCCCTACCCTCTCTCTTCCTAGCGCGACCCACGGCCTCGACAAGCTTGGGGCCGTGGGTCGCGGCGCAGGATGGAAGTGACCGGTGCCCGCCGCAAGCGGGGTCAGCAGGCGGCGCCATGAGTCCTTCCGCGACACCCCACCGGAGGCGACGACGGGATTCGAACCCGTGGATCAGGGTTTTGCAGACCCTTGCCTTACCACTTGGCTACGTCGCCAGAGGACACCATTGTACGGGCCCGAGCGCGCGCAGGCGCGCTCGATGCATCATCTGGCGCCATGATCCCCGTCGGCGACGAGTCCCACCCGCACGGCGGGCTGCTGCCCATCGTCAACCTGTCGATCATCGCGATCAACCTCGCCGTCTTCATCCTCGCCCAGCTACCGAGCGACGCGTTCACGATGGCCTACTCGGCCATCCCGCGTGAGATCCTCACCGGCACTGACCTGGTCGGCCCGGCGCCGATCCTGCTGCCCGACGGCAGGGTCGAGACGATCGAGCACGCGCCGGGACCGAGCCCGATCTTCCTCACGCTGGTGACGTCGATCTTCATGCACGGCGGGTGGGCGCACCTGCTCGGGAACATGCTGTTCCTGTACGTGTTCGGGGACAACGTCGAGGCGGCGTTCGGGTCGCTCGTGTACCTCGGCTTCTACGTGGTCACCGGCGTGCTCGCGTCGCTCGCGCACGTGCTGACGAACGCGAGCTCGATCATCCCGAGCCTGGGCGCTTCCGGCGCCATCAGCGGCGTGCTCGCGGGCTACCTGGTGCTCTTCCCGCAGAACCGCGTGCGCGTGCTCGTGCTCATGCGCTTCATCCCGTTCACGTACAGCGTCCCGGCGATCGTGATGATCGGGCTCTGGGCCCTGTTCCAGTTCATCAACGGCTTCGCCGCGATCACCCCGAGCGAGGAGACATCGGGGGTCGCCTACATGGCGCACATCGGCGGGTTCCTCGCGGGCTTCGTCCTGACGCTCCTCGCGAAGCCGTTCGCGAACACCGGTCGCCGCTTCGCGGTCTAGTTCCGACCCTCGGTCGGGCGGAGCCCTCCCTCGGGCCACCGTGCTCGACCTCGTCCTGCGGGCCTCGGTCTGCGCGCCGTGGGGACGGCTACGTCGCTGAGGGGCGTCGCGCGAAGGCCGGCGGGCGGCGCGCCTCGCGGATCAGTCCTCGCAGCAGCTTCTTCGCGGCCTCGAGCTCGGCGTGGTCCTCGGGCGTGAGGCCGGTGCCCGCCGGATCGGCGCGCCACCAGCACTCGAAGCCCCAGATGCGATGGTTCCCGACCTTGAGCCGCGGGAGCCCGGCGCCGGGCCGGCGGCGGTCACCGGTCTCGGGGTCGAAGTAGCCCTCGAAGATCGCCTGCGCCCCGGTCAGGTCCGGCTCACCCTCGCGGTTGTCGAGCACGATCACCGCGGGCGTCCCGGTGCGTTCGCCCAGGACCTGGCGTGGACGGCCACGGCCCCGACGCGCGCCGCCACGCTCCCCGCGCTCGGGCTTGCCCCGTTCCGGCCGCGCGCGCTCGGGACGGCGCTGCTGCGCGCGTTGATCGCCGCGGCGCGCGTCGCGCGGTGGACGCTCGCGCTGTGCGGGCGGCTGGACGCGCGGGCGAGGCTCCGCGGCCGGCTGCGTGGGTCGCGGACGCTGCGACGGTCGCCGGCGGGGACGCCCGCGACGAGGGCGCGGTGGCTCTTGCACAGCCATACCATTGCATAGGACCAGGGAGGCGGACTTGCAGCAGGACAGGCTCATCCACGACGTGTTCGACGAGTTCAAGCGGCAGCTCCCCGACATCGACCCCGACGAGACGCAGGAGTGGATCGATTCCCTCGACGCGCTCGTCAAGGCGGGTGGCGTCGAGCGCGCGCGCTTCGTCCTGTTCAAGCTCCTCAAGCGCGCCCGGCAGCTCCAGGTGGGGCTCCCGGCCCTCACGCAGACCCGCTACATCAACACCATCTCGCCCGAGCAGGAGCCCTCCTTCCCCGGGGACGAGGACATGGAGCGGCGCATCCGGCGGATGATCCGCTGGAACGCCGTCGCGATGGTCCTGCGCGCGAACCACCACTACCCGGGGATCGGCGGGCACCTCGCGACGTACGCCTCGGCGGCGACGCTGTACGAGGTCGGCTTCAACTGGTTCTTCCGCGGCAAGGACGACGGGATCGGCGGTGACCGCATCTACTACCAGGGCCACGCCGCGCCGGGCATCTACGCGCGGGCATTCCTCGAGGGCCGCATCGACACGAGCGCGCTCGACCACTTCCGCCGCGAGGCGCTCGAGAAGGGCCTCTCGAGCTACCCGCACCCGCGGCTCATGCCGGAGATGTGGGAGTTCCCGACCGTCTCGATGGGCCTCGGGCCGCTCGCGGCGGTCCACCAGGCGCGCTTCGACCGCTACCTGCACCACCGCGGCATCGCCGACACCAGCGCCTCGCGCGTGTGGTGCTTCGTCGGCGACGGCGAGATGGACGAGCCCGAGGCGCAGGGCGGGCGCCGGCTGGAACGTCATCAAGGTGCTGTGGGGCCGCGAGTGGGACGACCTGCTCGCGCGCGACGTCGAGGGCGTGCTCGTCAACAAGATGAACGAGTGGCTCGACGGCGACTCGCAGCGCATGGCCATCTCGGACGGCGCGACGATCCGCAAGGAGTTCTTCGGCACCGAAGGGCGCCTGCAGAAGATCGTCGAGCACGTCAGCGACGAGGACCTCGCGCGGCTGCGCCGCGGCGGCCACGACTACCGCAAGGTCTACGCGGCCTACTGGTCGGCGACGCAGCACACCGGCGCGCCGACGGTGATCCTGGCGCAGACGGTGAAGGGCTGGGCGCTGGGCCCGTCGGTCGAGGCGCGCAACGTCACGCACCAGGCCAAGAAGATGTCCATCGAGGAGCTCAAGATCTTCCGCGACCGCCTCGAGCTGCCGATCCGCGACGCCAATCTGGAGGACCCGCCCTACTACCACCCGGGCATGGACGCGCCCGAGATCCGCTACATGCTCGACCGCCGCAGCGCGCTCGGCGGGCCGGTGCCCAGGCGCGTCGTGCGCACGGCGACGGTGCCGCTGCCGGACGCCTCGGCCTTCGCCGAGTTCCCCAAGGGCTCGGGGCAGGCCGCGGCCTCGACGACGATGGCCTTCACGCGCCTGCTGCGTAACCTCACCCGCGACAGGGGCATCGGCAGGCGCGTCGTCCCGATCATCCCGGACGAGGCGCGCACCTTCGGCATGGACCCGCTGTTCAAGGAGCTGGGCATCTACTCGCCGCTGGGGCAGCGCTACCGGCCGGTCGACGCCGAGACGCTGCTGCCCTACCGCGAGGCCACCGACGGCCAGATGATCGAGGAGGGCATCACCGAGGCGGGATCGATGGCCACGTTCACCGCCGCGGGTACGGCGTACTCGACGACCGGCGAGCCGATGATCCCCTTCTACGTCTTCTACTCGATGTTCGG
>JACPEQ010000022.1 GCA_016183435.1 Chloroflexota bacterium | reverse complement strand
ACCGCGATCGCGACCGCGCCGCTGACGGCGATCCCGGCCGCGCTGCCGGCCCAGATCCACTTCTGCTTGTCCGCGTTACCGGAACGGGCCAGGAACGCGAGCAGCGCCGCGATGACCAGCAGGGCTTCGAGTCCCTCGCGCAGCAGGATGATCGTCGCGTCGAAGATCCCGTACGTGGGCGTGCTCGCCGCGGCCGAGACGAGGTCCGCGTCGATACGCGCGATCCTCTCCTGCGCGGCGGCGGCATCGGGGGCCGGGGCGGCGAACACGGTCGACAGGGCGGCCATGTCGCTCTCGATCCGCCGGTACGCGTCGCGGTCCGCTCCGCGCACGGCGTCTTCGATGCGGATCCAGCCCGAGCGGAACTCGCGGAACGCGACGCCTGCCGCGGCCGTGTCGCCGGCGCGGAGCGCCGTGCTCGCCAGGGGGTCGGGAGCTCGGTCAGGGCCACCCCGCGCCTCCGGCAGTGCCGAAGGTCCCCCTTGAGGCAGGGCTATTTCATACTTGACAGGTCGGAATTAGTTAGGCATACCTAACGCAGCGTTCGGGCGGCCTGAGTACGACCTGGGAGGACGTCTACATGGGTCAGCGCACCGGTCCCCTCGCGACCCTCGCCTTCCTGCTTGCTGCAGCGATCGCGGCATCGGCCTGCGCGCCGGCCGCGTCGCCAGCCGCGAGCTCGCCGCAAGCTGCCAAGACGAAGATCGTGATCGCCGTCCAGCCCACGGCGACGCCCGAGACGCTCTCCGCCAACGCGAAGGAGCTCGACGAGTTCCTCGAGAAGCGCCTCGGCCGCGAGGTCGAGCTCGTGTTCCCGACCACGTTCGCCGGCGTCGTCGAATCGCTCCGGTTCGGCCACGCGCACGCCGCGTTCATGAGCGCCTGGCCCGCGCGGCTCGCGTGGAAGGTCGCCGGCGCCGACGTCGGCCTCGCGGAGGTACGCGAGGTGGTCATCGGCCAGGACAAGAAGGAGGAGACCTTCTACTTCTCGTACTGGATCGTGAAGAAGGACAGCCCCATCACGAAGCTCGAGGAGCTGCGCGGCAAGCGGGTCGCGTTCCCGAGCCAGCTCTCCACGTCCGGCTACGTCGCACCGCTCGCGCGCCTCGTCGACCTCGGCCTCGTCGCCAAGCCGGCCCCGGGCAAGGAGGCCGATCCGAAGACGTTCTTCGGCCAGGTGGCGTTCGCCGGTGGATATCAGCAGGGCTGGGAAGCACTGAAAGCTGGGCAGGTCGACGCCGCCATCATCGCGGGCGACGTGCCGGAGGCGCTCTACCGCGAGGTCCTCGCGAGCACCAAAGTCATCGACCAGCAGGGCCCGATCCCCTCGCACGGCGTCGCGTTCGCGAAGCAGCTCGACGCCGAGACGAAGCAGCAGCTGAAGGACGCGCTTCTCGAGCTCGGCAAGACGGAGCACCGTCCGCTGATGCGGAAGGGGATCGCTCCGATAGGCCGGATCGCCGCGCTGACCGTCCGTCGCGCGTGAGGGTGGCGCTCGAGCGCCCTACTGTCCGCGTGGTGGGAGAGGAGCGGACCGTGCTCGAGGTCCGTGACGCGCACTTCGCGTACGTGCGGTCGCGTCCCGTCGTCCGCGGCGTGACGATCCATGCGTCGCCGGGCGAGGTCACGATGATCCTGGGCACGAGCGGCAGCGGCAAGACCACGTTGCTGAAGCTCTGCAAGGGGCTGCTCGTGCCGCAGCGCGGCGACGTTCGCGTCCTCGGGGACGAGGTCGCCGCGCCACGCCGCGGCCGGCTCGACCCGCGCGTCGCGTACATCCCCCAGCAGCTCGGCCTCGTCCGCAGCCTCAGCGCGATGGAGAACGCCCTTGTCGGCGCGCTCGCGCGCGTCGGCACGCTGCCGAGCCTGCTTCGCCTCATGCCCGAGCCCGAGGTGCGGCGCGCCCGCGAGCTGCTCGGGCGGCTCGGCATCGGCCACAAGGCGGAGGAGCCGGTGCACGCGCTCTCCGGGGGCGAGCGCCAGCGGGTCGCGATCGCGCGCGCTCTCATGCAGGACCCGCGGGTCCTGCTCGCCGACGAGTTCATCTCGGACCTGGACCCGCTCACGGGCGCCGAGATCATGTCTCTCGTGCGCGACGCGGCCGGCGAGGGCGTCGCCGTGGTCATGACCACGCACGAGATGGACGTGGTCCGCGAGCACGCCGATCACGTCGTCGTGCTCCGCGAAGGTGAGACGTCGCTCGACGCGCACGGCGTCCCCGACGCGCGCGCGATCACCGAGGCCCTGCGCCGATGAGGCCGCCGCGCGGCAGTGGACGCGTGCTTGGCGTCGTCCTCCTCGTCGCGCTGCTCGTCTCGCTCGCCGACATCGGCATGCTCGACCTCGGCCGCGTCGTTCGCGGCGCGCGAAACCTCGGGGAGTTCGCCGCCGCGATGTTCCCGCCGGATCCCAGCTCGCTCCCCACGCTCGCCGAGGCGATGGTCGAGACGATCGAGATCGCGTTCGTCGGGACCGCGATCGGCTTCGCGCTCGCGCTGCCGCTCGCGCTCCTCGCAAGTCCCGTGCTCTTCGGGCCGGCCGTGACAGGTCCGGTGAAACTGGTGCTCGCCGGGGTCCGGACGGTGCCGTCGCTCTTCTGGGCGATCGTCTTCGTGGTCGCCGTGGGCCTCGGGCCCGCCGCCGGCGCGCTCGGCGTGGCGCTGTACTCGCTCGGCTACCTGGGGAAGCTGCTGTACGAGACCTTCGACGGCGTCGACCCCGAGGTCGTCGAAGCTGTCCGGAGCGTCGGCGCGTCCCGCGCGCAGCTCGCGCGATACGCCATCGTGCCGGAGGCGGCGAACGGGGTCCTCGCGCAGCTCCTCTTCATGTTCGAGTACAACGTCCGCGCGTCGTCGATCATGGGCTTCGTCGGCGCGGGCGGGATCGGGTTCTACCTCCTCGGATACATCCAGCTCCTGCGCTACGACCTGCTGCTCACCGCGCTGATCCTCACGCTGGCTGTCGTGATCCTCATCGACCGCGCGAGCGCGCTCCTGCGCCGCACGTTCCTCTTCCCGGTGTCGCCTCCAGCGCCTGGCGAGTAGGTGCGCTAGAAAGAGGGGCGTCGTCCCCGACGCGCGTCGAAGCGGATCGGGGTCTACGCTCGAAGGCGCGACCTTACGCCTAGGACTTCCGGAGGGCCTTCTAGCTGTTCACCAAGCAGATCGGCATCGACCTCGGCACGGCCAACGTCATCGTCTACGTGCGCGGGAAGGGCATCGTCCTGACCGAGCCGTCGGTCGTCGCGATCGCGCAGGGCGACGACCCGAAGGGGACGCCGCGCATCGTCGCGGTGGGCGAGGAGGCACGGCTCATGATCGGCCGCACGCCCGGCAGCATCACGGCGCTGAAGCCGATGCGCGACGGTGTCATCGCCGACTACGTCATCACCGAGCACCTCCTGCGCCACTTCATCAACAAGGTGGCCGGGCGCGTGCGCCTGTTCCAGCCCGAGCTGATGATCTGCGTGCCGTCGGGCGTTACGAGCGTCGAGCGCCGCGCGGTGAAGGACGCCGCGATCCGCGCGGGGGCGCGCACGGCGCACCTCATCGAGGAGCCGCTCGCCGCGGCGATCGGCGCGAACATCCCGATCTCCGGTCCGAGCGGGAACCTCATCATCGACATCGGCGGCGGCACGGCGGAGATCGCGGTGATCTCGCTCGGCGGGATCGTCGTGTCGCGCAGCGTGCGCTTCGCCGGGAACAAGCTGGACGACGCGATCGCGAACTTCATCCGCCGTCGCTACAACCTCATGATCGGCGAGCGGACCGCCGAGGACGTGAAGATCCAGATCGGGTCCGCGCTCCCGATGGACCCGGAGCTCACGATGGAGGTCCGCGGCCGTGATCTGATCGCCGGCCTCCCGCGCACGATCACCGTCGGCAGCAACGAGGTCACCGAGGCCATGGAGCCGGTGCTCCAGCAGATCGTGAACGCGGTGAAGGGCGTGCTCGAGCAAACGCCGCCGGAGCTCGCGTCCGACGTGATCGACAAGGGCATGGTCCTGTCCGGCGGCGGCGCGCTCCTGCGCAACATGGACCGGCTGCTCACGCAGGTCACCGGCGTCGCGTGCTACGTCGCGGAGAACCCGCTGTACTGCGTCGCGAAGGGCACCGGCCTCGCGCTCGAGCACCTCGACTTCTTCCGGCGGAGCCTCATCACCAGCCACTAGGCTTCGCTGGCGTGACCGGCCGCGTGGACGTCCTCGGTGTCGGCTTCGATCGCGTCGACCTCGCCGCCGCGGTCGCGACGATCGCCGACCGCCTGCGCGAGGGACGGCGCACGGTCGTCATCACCGCCAACCCCGAGTTCGTGATGCTCGCGCGGCGGGACGGGGAGCTGCGCCGGATCGCGGCGGGCGCGGACCTCGTCGTGCCCGACGGCACCGGCGTGCTGCTCGCGTCGCGGCTCCTCGGCGACGCGCTGCCCGGCCGCGCGCCGGGGCGGCTGATCGTGGACACCCTCGCCGAGCGTGCGCCGTCGCTCGGCGCGTCCTTCTACCTGCTCGGGGCGGGGCCGGGCGTGGCCGAGCGCGCCGCCGCGCGCCTGCGCGAGCGGCATCCCGGTCTCGCTATCGCGGGCACGCACGCCGGATCTCCCGATCCCGCCGACGACGAGGAGGCCGTCCGGCGCATCGCGGCGCTGTCGCCGCAGGTGCTGCTCGTCGCGTACGGGATGCCGGCCCAGGAACGGTGGATCGCACGGAACCTCGCCCGGCTCCCGTCGGTGCGCGTCGCCATCGGCGTGGGGGGTGTGCTGGACCAGCTCGCGGGCGTCGCGATGGTCCCGCCCGGGGCCGTCCACAGGGTCGGGCTCGAGTGGCTCTGGCGCCTCGCCTTCGAGCCCGCGCGCTGGCGGCGCCAGCGGGTCCTCCCGCTGTTCGCTCTCCTGGTACTTCTCGAGCGCATTCGTCCCGCGGGCGCGCAGACCGAGGGCCGGAATTGAAGCTGGCCTTGGCGCACGAGTACTTCTCGGTGCACGGCGGCGCCGAGGCCGTCGTCGAGGTCCTGCACGAGATGTGGCCGGACGCGCCCGTCCACACCTTCTTCCACGACGCCCGCCGCTACGGCGCGCTCCGCGGATGGGACCTGCGCACCAGCTACCTGCAGCAGCT
>JACPEQ010000021.1 GCA_016183435.1 Chloroflexota bacterium | reverse complement strand
GGCGTGGGGCTCGGGCTGACGATGAACATCGACATCTTCCGGGACACCGCGCTCGAGACGAACGTCGGCGTCCTAACGAACGAGCTCCTCGAGACGAACGTCCCGGACGTGTGGGCCGCGGGCGACGTGGCCGAGTTCTACGACGTCGTCTCGCAGCGGCATCACCGCATGGGCACCTGGGACAACTCGCTGAACCACGGCCGGCACGTCGCCAAGAACATGCTCGGGGCGAAGCAGCCGTACGTGGAGGTCCCGACGTACGCCTCCGGTATGTTCAATTCGAACATCTCGGTCATGGGCGTGACAACCGAGGAGGAGCCGGAGGCCGAGGCCATCGTCGAGGCAGACGTCGAGGCCCGTAACTACAAGCGGCTCTTCTTCCTCAAGGGCGAGAACGGCGTGGATCGGCTCGTCGGCGCGATCCTCATCGGCAAGATGAAGGGGCGGAAGAAGATCCTCGAGCTCATCTCCAGCCGCTCGCCGGTCGAGCAGCGCCATGCGGTCTTCGACATGCTCGCCATGCCCGAGGTGCCGGCGAAGGCCCCGCCCAGCGCGGATCGATAGGGGTGGAAGGGGGCGAAGCCCCCTGCGAGGAGTAGTGCTGCAGAGCGTCTCGTTCCCGGTCGCGGGGTCAGAGGTGCTGGCGATCCTGCACATCCCTGCCGGCGATGCGGCCGGCGCGATCGTCGTCCTCCCCGATCGCGGCATGACGTACGAGCATCCCGACATCCTCCTGACGTGCAACGCGCTCGCCGACGCCGGCGTCGGAGCGCTCCGCTTCGACTGGCGCACGGCCCGGCCGACGCTCGACGATGCGGTCGGCGACGTCGTCGCCGCGCTGCGACTGCTGAAGGCGCATCCCGCACTGCCCGGCGCGATCGGCGTCGCCGGGTTCGGCTTCGGCGCGGCGGCCGCCGCCGTCGCTGCCGGCCGCGACTCACGCGTCAAGGTCGGTGTCCTCGTGCGTGCGCCTGCCGAGGTGGACGGATCACGACGGCCGCTGGTCGAGGTGCCACGAACGCGAGCGCGCATCCTGATCGTGCGCGGCGAGGCGCCGGACGACGCGGACCGCTACGTGCCGGTGCTCTCGCAGGCGCGCGTCGCGCATCGCGTCATCGAGTACGACCGCCGCGACCGCCTCGTGCGGGAGATCGCGTCGTGGGCGAAGGAGGGCTTCTCGCCTACTTGACGACGACCGTCGCGCGCATCTGCTCGGGATGCAGCGAGCAGAAATACGCGTAGGAGCCGGCCTTCGCGAAGGTCTGCGAGAACGTCGAGCCGGCCTTCATCGGGCCGGAGTTGAACGACCCGTCGTTCGCATTCACGGTGTGGTCGGTCTTGTCGACGGCGCTGTTCGTCCACTTCACCGTCGCGCCGACCGCGACGTTCAGCGTCGCCGGGAAGAACGCCATCCGGTTCAGGCTCACCTCGCCGGCGGGCGGGATCGGCGCCGCGGCGTACCGCGTCGTGAAGGGCAGCTCCCAGGCGCGGTGCGTCCAGTCACGCTCCTTGTTCGAGGCGGTGTGGCACGCGGCGCACGCGCCCGTACCCTGCGGCGCGGTCTGGAACGTCTTATCGGGGCGGTACGCGATGTACTCCCACTCGCCCGTTCGGAACTGCTGATACGCCTCCCCGAAGCCCTGCTCCTTGCGCATCACGAAGATGGCGTTGAGCGTCGAGCGGATCATTCGGCCGGCGCCGTCGAGGATGAGGTTGCCCTGAGCGTCCTGCTTCGGGCGCCACGACTCGAAGACGATGACGCTGCCGAACGGGAAGGGCTCGCCCTGCTTCGTGGACGCGGCCACGTCGTTCAGGCAGATGTAGGAGACGCTCTTGGCGTCCATGCGGTCGTACGCGTACCCGAACTTGAAGGCGGTCTGGTAGCCGTCCGGAAAGCCGACGCGATCCGTCGTGGGCGCGGGACGCAGCGTCGGCGTGGGCGACGCGGCCGCGGCGGGAGCTGTGGTCGCCGGTCGAGGGGTCGGTGACCCTACCGTCGTCGCGGCCGGGACCGTCGTCGGGGCAGGAGCGTCGAAGGAGCTGACCCTGAGGCCGCCCGCGGCGCACGGCTCGGTCGCGGCGACCGGCTTGGGCGCGGCGGTCGCGGCACCCGGCGCGGCGGCCGGCGACAACGGCGGCTGGCTGCAGCTGACCATCACGAGCATGCCCAGCAGCGAGAGGGCCGACAGATGCCGCGGTGCCATCTGCCCGACATATCCCGGAGCGCAGCGGCTGGATCCCTCTAACGGCTCCAGAAGATGACGGGCACGCCTTCCGGCGCGGTCGCACCGGGCGGCTGCGCGATGAGGCGAACGCTCTGGAACGTCGGACCGTTCCGATCCGCCTGGTACACGAGCGAGCCGAATCCGTCCTGCTGCGTGAGGATGCCCGCGAGGATCGTCTCGCCGGCATCGAGCGTCAGCCAGAGGTGGTAGCGCTGCCCCTCCGGTGGCGGCGGCAGGTTGCCGGCCATCGCCACCACGAACGGGAGGTCGCTGCGCACGAACACCTTGCCATATGCGCTCGACCCCGAGACCGGAGAGCGAAGGAACGTCTTCGTCGACCGCGGCGAATCGACGACCTCGAAGACGATCTCCTGCTGCCCCGCGAGGCGGCGGAAGATCTCGCGCTCCTGTGCGAGCGTCTGGTTCAGCTGCAGGTTCAGCGCGCCGGCGAGGATGAGGAGCACGACGGCCGCACCCAGCGCGAAGCCGGCGAGGCGCGACCACGGCGGCTGCCGCGTCGCGACCGCGAGGACACGGCGCAGCACCGTCGGATCGGGGACCATCGTCGACGTCGCGGCGAGCGCCGCAGGCAGCTCCGCAAGCATCGAGTCGTACTCCGCGACCGCGGACCGGCACGAGGCGCACCCGGCGAGATGCCGCGAGACGCGCCGGCGCTCCGCGTCGTCCAGGGCACCGAGCGCGTAGGCCTCGAGGTCCTCGCGGGTCTCGTGCTCGATCACTCGTCCGTCACCACGCGCAGGCGCGGTCCGTCGTCCGCCCCGCCGAGCGACGCGCGCAGCTTCCGCAGCGCGAGCCGGACGCGCTTCTTCACCGTCCCGAGCGGGATCCCGAGCTCGCGCGACATCTGCGACTGCGTCATCCCGAGGAAGTATCCGAGCACCAGGACGCGGCGCTGATCGCTCGGAAGCGCGCCTATCGCGCGACCGAGGGCGCGCTGCTGCTCGCTTGCCCAGGCGCGCTCGTCGGGCGGCGGCGCGGGGTCCACGATCGACCGCAGCGCCGTCTCGACGTCGGCGGCGGCGACGCGCCGCTCGCGACCGCTCCGCTCGAGCTGGCGCACGACGTGATGGCGGACGATCGCCATGAGCCATGTCGAGAAGCGACCGCGCTCGGGGTCGAACTGATGGGCCTTGCGCCAGACGCGCACGAAGACCTCCTGGACGACGTCGTCGGCCGAGCCTGGACCGAGCACGTGCGCCGCCCAGGCGTGGATGCGCAAGGCGTAGCGGTCGTAGACGGCCGCGAAGGCCGCCACGTCGCCGCGCGCGATCCGCGCGCCGAGGACCTCATCCGACTCTACGTACAGGGGTAGTCCCGACCCTGCGGGCCGGATCCCTCGCCTACCTGATGGCCGGGAAGTCGCCGTGCTCGCGAAGGTAGGCGACGACCCCGCCGGCGGCGAGGATCTCCTGCGCGAAGGGCGCGTGCGGTCGCAGGCGCGCCTCGCCCTGCGGCGTGCGCAGGACGCCGGCGGCCGCGTCGAGCGTGACGTCGTCACCGTCGCGCGCCAGCGCGATCGCGTCGGCCGACTCGATGACCGGGATGCCGAGGTTCACGCAGTTGCGGAAGAAGATGCGCGCGAAGCTCTTGGCGACGATGCCGCCGACGCCGAGCTTCTTCAGCGCCGCGGGCGCGTACTCGCGCGACGAGCCGCAGCCGAAGTTCTCGCCGCCCACGAGGACGTCACCCGGCTGCACCGTCTTGGCGAAGCCGGGCCGCGCGTCACAGAAGGCGTAGGTGTGGAACGTGTCCTGGCCGACCATGAACGGCGCGTAACGGCCTGGAACGATCTGGTCCGTGTCGAGGTCATCGCCGAAGACCCAAGCGCGTGGCATCAGTCCTGCTCCTCGCAGGGGGCTTCGCCCCCTTCCACCCCCGTCAATCTTCGACCTCCATCCCGGTCACCCATGGCTCGGCGCGTAGCGGGAGCGTCGCGAGCAGCTCGCGCGCGCGGTCGCCGGAGCGCGCCGATGCCGCACCGCGGTCACCGCGCTCCTCGCGGCGCTTCGCGACCAGCGCATCGAGCTCCGCATCGCTCGCTTCGAGGTAGGGACGGGGGTCGTCGATGACGCCGGTGAGCGCCGCGACGGCCGCGACGTACGGGGATCCGAGGTAGATCGAGGCGTCCGGCGAGCCCATGCGGCCCCTGTAGTTGCGGTTGGCGGTCGAGAAGCAGACCTCCTGGCCGGCGAGCACGCCGCCCGTGCGTCCCAGGCACGGCCCGCAGCCGCTCGAGCCGATCACCGCGCCAGCCGCCGAGAGCACGCCGAGCGTGCCGTCTGCCATGGCGTCCTCGAACTGCCGGCGCGACGAGGGCACGACCTCGAGCCGGACGCGCGGGTGGATGCGGCGGCCGCGCAGGAGCTCGGCGGCCTGGCGCATGTCGACGACCCGGCCGTTCGTGCACGAGCCGAGGAACACGATGTCCACCGGGATCCCGACCGCGCCCGACACGTCCGAGACCTGGTCCACGCGCGGCGGGATGGCGATCTGCGGCTCGAGGGTCGACATGTCGACCGTCACCTCGCGCACGTACGACGCGTCGGGCGCGGGGCGCAGCCAGTCCGGCGACTCCGGCGTGCCCACGACGATCCCGGCTTTCGCGCCCATCTCGGTCGTCATGCCCGCGAGCGTGATGCGGTCGCCCTGCGGGAGATCGCCGACGCCGTGGAACTCGACGCAGGCGTAGCGCGCGCCGTCGGTGCCGACCTCGCGGACGACGCGCATGATCGCGTCCTTCCAGGTCACTCCCCGCCTGAGCGTCCCGCTGAAGGTCACCTTGATCGACTCCGGGACGCGTAGCCAGGTCCGGCCGAGCCCGAGCGCGACCGCGAT
>JACPEQ010000144.1 GCA_016183435.1 Chloroflexota bacterium | reverse complement strand
CGACCGCCGAGAGCGTGAACGCGAGGACCGCCGCGAAGACGATCGATCTGTTCCACATGACCCGCATCCTCGTTACCCCTTTTTCCACATGCTCTGCATCCTGGTTACCCCTTCTTAGCGGCCTCTTGGGAGGGGGATCCGCGGGATCCCGCTCCGGCATCGGATCGCTGTCATCGCGTCGTCACCAGCACCGGCGCGACCGGTCCGAGCCGTGCGTCCTTGCCGCGGAGCTTCTCGTAGAGCTCGGTCGTCTCCCGCGCCGGCTGTGTGCCGAGCTCGCTCCGGAGCAGGTGCACGAGCGACCGGTAGTGGCGCTCCACCAGCGCGGTGTCCCCGCTCGCCTGGTACGCGCGCAGGAGCAGCCGATGGACGTGCTCGTCGTACGGCTCGCGCTCGAGGAACTTGCGGCACGCCGCCGCCGCCGCGGGCGCCTCGTCGCGCTCGAGCTCGAGCTCGGCGAGCTGGCGCAGCGCCGACACGTACTGGCGCACGAGGTCCTCGCGCCGCTCGGCGACCCACTCCGCGTCGAGATCCGTGAGGAGGTCGGCACGGTACAGCGCGGTCCCGGCGCGGAACAGGCGGGCGGCGTCGTCGTCGCGGCCGACGCGGCGGAACCGGCTGGCCTCGTGGAGGAGGAGCGCGAAGACATCGACGTCGATCGGCGACCGGTCGGTCGAGACGAGCTGGTAGCCGCCCTCGGTCCGGACCGTCGGCGCGCTCGCGGCCTTCGTCGAGGCGAGCGCCCTGCGCAGCGAGTGGAGCGTGAAGTGGAAGTTGCTGATCCCGCTGCCTGGCTCCGCGTCGGGCCACAGCAGCTCGATGATCTCGTCACGGCCCATCGACCGCTCGCGGTGCATGAGGAGCAGGCTGAAGAGCTCCTTCGCCTTCGAGGTCCGCCACGCCCGGTCGCTGATGCGCTGGCCACCGATGCGCACGTCGAGCGCGCCCAAGAGCGTCACCTGCAGCGCGGCGCCGCGCGCGGGCGGGGCGTCCTCGACCGCCGCGCGGACCGTGAGCAGCTCGAGGACCGCGGGCCGCTCCTGCGCGGGGATCCCGAGGGCGTCAACGCGGTCCCGCATCCAGATGGCGAGCGCGGGCCGGAGCGCGAAGACGGTGCGGTCGCCCTCCGCCGCGAGGGCGAGGAGCGCGCTGCGCATGTACTTGGAGGAGCTCACCTGATCGGGGTCGAGCTGGCCCGACAGCACGCAGGCCGCGCGCTCGATGGAGCTCGCGCCGGCGATCCGCGCTTCGTCGATCGCTTCCCAGTACGCCGCGAGCGCGCCCGCGAGGTCCCCCGTCGCCTCGTGGATCGAGCCGCGCGCGAGAGCGATGGACGCGGCCGCGAGACGGTCGCGGCCTCCGCCGACGACGGCCTCGGCCGATCGCAGCGCTTCCCGCGCCTGGGCGACCTCGCCCCGCGCGGCGCGCCGCTCGGCGGTGGCGGCGTGAAGCGCCGCGGTCGCGCGATGGGCGCCGCACGCGCGCATGAGCCGGATGGCCGCGTCGTAGGCCTCGTCGCTCTTCGCGGTGTCGCCGAGCATGCCTTGGACGAACGCGAGCGCGCTCAGGCACGCCGCCTCCGCATCGCGCCGCTGGTCGTCGCGCGCGAGCGCCAGGCCCGCGGTCAGGGTGTCGATGGCCTCGGCGGTGTCGCCTCTGCGTGCGCGGATCTCCACGAGCCCGGCCTGCGCGATGAGGATCTCGTCGAGCTCCGCGCCGGAGCCATTGGCGTCGAGGACCTCGACGAATCCGCGCTGGGCCTCGCCGAGCCGGCCCTGTTCGAGGACGATGCGCCCGAGGGAGCAGCGCTCGCGCGCTTGCGCCTTGCCGTCGCCCAGCACGGCGAAGACGTACTCGGCCTTGGTGTGCGCGTCGACGGCCGCCTCGATGTCACCGGCGTCGCTGCGCGCGAGCCCGAGCAAGCGCAAAGCGTCGCCGCGCGCTCGGGACGCGCCCTCCTCGAGCTGCGCGAGCGCCTGGGTGATGGAGTCGATCGCCGCGCCGGTCCGGCCGATCCTGCGGAGCGCGGCCGCCGCCGCGATCCGCGCGCGCGCGGCGAGCTCGGTGTCACCCTTCTCGCCGGCGCCGCGCGCCGTGGAGCCGAACAGGGCGATCGCGTCCTCGATCCGGCCCTCGGCGAGGGCGGCTTCCGCGGGCGCGAGCGCGTCGCTAGCTGCGCTGTCGAGCGCCCGGAGCCCGTCGGCGGGGCGCACGCGAACGAGCTCGGTCACGGATCCCTCACCCACCAGCGGTGACCCTAGGGAGCGCCCGCGCCGGCGGACACCCGCGATGGCGTGGTGCCCGCCCCCCGCATCTGCCGGGGGGTCGGCCGATCTCAGGATGCGACGGCACTGACCGCGTCCCTCCCGGCGCGCTTCACGCCGATGAGCTGCTTGTCCGCGTGATGGATGAGGTCCCGCAGGTCCGTCCCGCCGTGGGGGGCCACGGACACGCCCCACGAGGCGGTGAGCTGCCGGCCGGCCGCGAGCGACAGCATGACGATGGAGCGCTGGATCCGGTCGCAGACCCGCTTCGCTTCGTCGGCCTCGCATCGGTCGAGGAGGATCACGAACTCGTCGCCGGCGTACCGGGCCGCGATGTCGTGCGGGCGGACGGTCGCCCGGATCGCGCTGCCGACGAGCTGCAGCATCCGATCCCCGGCCTGATGGCCGAGACTGTCGTTCACCTCTTTGAAGCCGTCGAGATCGAGCATCGCGACGGCGCAGCGGCCGCCATTGTCGAGGGTCCGCTCGAGCCGCTCGGCCGCGAGGATCCCGAATGCCCGCAAGTTGAGGAGGCCCGTGAGATGGTCGCGGTCGGCAGCATCCTTCATGCGGTCGATGCCCTCGCGGTCCGCGCCGTAGAGGAAGATGAGCCCGACGCTGAGGAGCGCCGTCGTCCCGACCTCCGCGATCCTCGAGAAGTCCGACATCGCCGACCCCGCGAGGTCGAAGGAGGCATGCACCAGCAGCGTCACCGCGGCCAGGCCGAAGAACGCCCATGACCGGGTGTACTGCGGCCGCGGCGAGCCCACCTGTCGCGCGACCGTGAGGGCGAGGATCGAGACCGCGAGCGCCAGGTTCGCGGCGCCCGCGAGCTGCGGCAGCGCGACGCCGAGCTCCATGCGGTCGATGATCGCGCGCGATCCTTAGCGCGCTCATATCAGCAGCCTCATTTCGGCCGGTCGCGAGCCTCGCGGCGCCCTATCAGCCCGTGTCCGCTCGGTCGCAGTCCGCATTTCAGCGCCGTATCGATCAGGGGCCTGACCGAGGGCATTCCCCTCTCGTCAGGCCCGACATGAGGGTCTGAAGCGGCGAACGTACAGGACGCCTGAACCTCGCCGATCTTGCTGTTCGTCGTGGGCTGCCCGCGGGGCTTCTGTCGATCTGGCGTCTGTTTTGCGGCCATATGCTTCCGGCTCCCGCGTGCGGCGTATGCGCGGAGGATCCGAGCATCTAGGGGAGAAGTGGGAGCGAGACTGGGCGTCGAGCGCGCGGTGTTCGAGGGTCGCGCCATCGAGCGCGCCCTTTTCTGGGGCCGCTGCACCGGGGGATCGATCATCCTCCTGCTCGGTCCCATCGTCACGCCCGCGGCGCCGGAGGCGGTCATCCGTGCGCTCGGGCTGTACTTCTTCGCCTACGCCACGTTGATGCTATGGGTGAGCTCGCGGGCCGCGAGCGCCGCCGCCAAAGAGCGGGCTGCCTGGCTCGCGCACGCCTTCGACACTCTGGGCTTCCTCGGCGCGCTCGCCCTGAACGCCACCGACACCGGGTGGCTCGCGACCAACGCCGCTCCGCTGTACATCGTCGTCGCCGTGAGCCGTCTCGGGCTCTTCGGCGGCGTCTCCGCGCTGGTCGCCCTGGCGGCGACGCATCTCGCGCTCGCGGTATGGCGCGACGTCGACCTCGGCATCGGGTTCGACCTCGCCCGGACCCTCGTGCACCTCGGCATGTACGGGCTCGCGGTGCTCCTCACGACGGCGATCGACAGCGAGCTGCGCGCCCTTCGCGCCCGCCGCGAGATGCAGGTCGCGGTCCACGAGCCCTTGCTGCAGGCCCACGACGACATGCACCAGGGTGTGCTCATCAGCGAGCGGGCCCGCCCGGTGTACGTGAGCGATGGCCTCCTTCGGCTCACCGGGTGGACCCGCGACGAGGTCATGCGGCTGCCGAGCGTGTTCGATCTGGTCCCGGAGGACGAGCGGTCCGAGGCGATCGAGATGACGCGCGCTCTCCCGGCCGAGGGCGGCCTCGTGACGAAGACGATCCGTTGCAGGGACGGCAGGCGGATCGAGGTCGAGGTCGCGCTGCGCCGCTATCGGCACGACGGCCACGACCGCTCGGTCGCGATCGTGCGGGACGTGACCGTGCGCAAGCGGACGCTCGAGGAGCTGGCGCGCATGCAGCGGCTCGACGGCCTGGGCGCGCTCGCCGGAGGGATCGCGCATGACTTCAGCAACCTCCTGGCGGTCATCCTCAACAACGCCCATCTCGCCCTGGCATCCGCCGCGGACGGCGAGATGCTGCGGACCAAGCTCGAAGGGATCCGGTCGGCCGCGGAGAGCGGCGCCAGCCTCACTCGGCAGATGCTCGTCTTCTCGAGCGGGGCGACGCCGAGGCCGACGGTCGCGATCGACCTGCGCCGCGAGGCGCGTTACGCCGACCAGCTCCTGCGCCGGACCATCGGGGACGGTATCCGGCTCGACGTCCGCATCGATCCCGACGTCGAGAGCGTGCGGCTCGAGCCGGGACAGCTCGAGCAGATCCTCATGAACCTCGCGGTGAACGCGCGCGACGCGATGCCGGACGGCGGCAGGATCTCGGTCGAGATCGACGAGATCGAGAACGACGGCGACGACCTGCCGGCGCTCCCGTCCGGACGCTACGTGCGCATCGTCGTGCGCGACGACGGGGTCGGCATGGCCCCCGGGGTCGCTGCCCGCGCCTTCGAGCCTTTCTTCACGACCAAGCCCAAAGGCCGCGGGACCGGGCTCGGCCTCTCGACCGTCTACGGGCTGGTCCGGCGCGCGGGCGGACACGTCTCGATCGCGTCGGCGCCGGCCGTCGGGACCTCGGTGACGATCCACCTGCCTGCGGCCACCGCGGCGGAGATGGGCGAGAGCACCGCAGGCGGCCGACGCGAGGTCCGCGGCAGCGGCGAGCACGTCCTCGCGGTGGATGACGAGGACGGCGAGGCGCTCCGGACGCCCGTGGCGGTCGCCTGATGCAAGAGCGGATCCGCGTCCTCGTCGTCGACGATCACACGGTGTTCGCGGAGGGGCTGCGGCTCCTGCTCGAGCGTGATGAACGGATGCGCGTCGTGGGGGTCGCGAGCAGCGTGGCCGAGGCGACCGCGCTTGCGAGGGAGCTGCGGCCCGACGTCATCCTGATGGATCAGTGCCTCGGCGACGAGCGCGGCGTGAGCGCGATCGGACGGATCCGCGAGCTCGTGCCGGGAACGTCGGTCATCGTGCTCACGGGCGGCGCCGTAAGTGACACTGTCGCCGGCGCGGTCGAGGCGGGTGCGTCAGGCGTGATCGACAAGGTCGTGCACCCGGACGAGCTGGTCCGATCCATCGAGCGCGCCCGGAACGGCGAGAACCTCTTCTCGCCGGCGATCGTGTCGGAGGTCATGCGCGCACGGCGGCGCCAGGTGACGAAGCGCGAGCGGATGGTCGGGAGCCTCACTCCGCGCGAGAGCGAGGTCCTTCGCCTCCTCGCGGAGGGCTGCGACAGCAAGGGCATCGCGACCCGGCTCGGCTTGTCGGTGCACACGGCGCGGGACCACGTGCAGAGCGTGCTCGAGAAGCTCGACGCTCATTCCCGGATCGAGGCGGTCCTCCGGGCGGGCGAGCTGGGACTGGTGCGGATCTAGGGGGAGAGCCCCGCGATGTCGCGCCAGGAGCGGCGCCGCGACGACGCACGACCGTCGTACCGCACCCTCACCGCGTCGCGTGGGCGCTTGGCCGGCCGCGGTCCGCCCGCGCCGATCCGCGTTCGCACGGCCTCGAGATCGAGCATCTCGACGTTCGGCTCGTCACTCGGGCGGTCGCGCCTGCCGAAGAGCGGGAGGAACATCGCCATCAGTCTCCCGCGGCGCTCTTAGCGGCCGTTGAGACGGCCCACCCGGAGGCGCGCGAGGATGCTCACGCCCGTAGCGCCTCCGTCTCGAGGACCGCGCGTAGCGCGCCCGCTTCGAGGCGCTCCGCGATCTGACGAGCGTCGTCGAGCTCCGCGCCGGCCTCGGCCGCGCGGCCGAGCGCGGTCAGCGCCCGTGCGTGATCGGCCAGCGCGATCGCCCGCTCGTGGTCGAGGCGCAGCGTGGCGAAGGACTGGACCGCGTCGAGGAGCAGCTTCTCGGCCTTCGCGTGCTCTCCTCGGGCGAGCGCCCTGAGGCCCTGCGCCTGTCCGAGGAGCGCGCGTCCGCGTGCGTGTCCGGTGCGCTCGACCCACTCGGAGACGCGCGTTTCCAGCGGCTCGTCATCGATGCCCCACCGCGCCGCGGCAGCGACCATGAGCGGACCGATCGCGACGAGGTCGAGCGGACCGCGGGGAAGGCCGGCGCTGCGCGCGGCGTGGTACGCGCTCTCGTTGCGGCGCTGGCCCCAGATCGCGGACAGCAGGTCCGCGCCCGCCACGATGATCGGCGGAGCTTCGAGCTGGTTCAGCTCGTCATGCAGCTCGGCCTCGTCCGGCGACCCCAGGGCTGCGGCGGCGGCGATACCGAGCATGAAGAGCGTCGCCGTGCTCTTGGCCGTCGGCGCCGGCTGCAGCTGGGAGCGCGTCGCGACCGCGGTGAGGACCTCCCGGAAGCGCGCGGCGAGGAGGAGCGCGGTCGCCTCCGCGTACAGCGCGGCGAACCCGAGGCGGGACTTCTCCGTCGACGAGGCGAGCTCGCGCGCGCGCGCGGCGTGCTCGATCGCGTCCGTGAGGTCGTCGAGGACGATCGCCGCGGCGGCGCACATGTTGTGCGCGTCGATCAGCTCCTCGTTGTCCTGCAGCGACTCCGCGATGGGGAGGCGCCGCTGGTTCACGGCGTACGCGTCGCGGAAGCGTCCGAGCTCGCGGTACGCGTAGCCGACGGCGTCGAGGCAGAGCGAGACCTCGCGCAGGAGGCCGAGCTCTTCCGCGATCGAGAGCGCCTCCTTGGCCACGGCGAGCGCTTCGCGCCAGTCCTCCTCGGTGGTCTTCGGGGCCCGCCGCGGCATGAAGGCCCGCGCCGCGAGGAGGAGCACACGCTCGCGGGAGCGCTCCTCGCCGACGAGCTCGAGCCCGCGCGCGATGAGCCCCTCGAGGTCGGGGTGCTTCGCGTCCCAGCGCGTGCACAGCTCGGACATGTGCGCGAGGACGCTCGCGATCCGGTCGCGATCCGCGGATCCGGGGGTGGAAGGGGGCGGAGCCCCCTGCGAGAGAGAAGGCGGCTTTGCCGCCTGGTCGCGCTGCTCGAGCAGCGCAAGGGCGCGCTCGTACGCGGCCAGCGCGGCGTCGTTCTCGCCGCGGTAGCGGCGGATGCGCGCGAGGAGGTAGAGCGCCTCGACGGCGCGCTCGACCTCGCCGAGCTGCTCGAACAGCTCGAGCGCCTGCTCGGCGAAGCGGATCACCTCGACGTGCGCGTGGATCGACAGCGCGCGCTGCGCCGCGCGCCACGCGAAGTCGGCGGCCTTCTCGGGCACCTCGCCGAGCAGGTAGTGGTGCGCCAGCGCCGGGTAGAACTCGCGCAGCTGGTCGCCGAGCACGCTCTCCATCGCCGCCGCGACCTTGCGGTGCAGGTCGGCCCGGCGGCGGACGAGCAGCGTGTTGTACGCGACCTCCTGGGTCACCGCGTGCTTGAAGCGGTAGCGGCCCTCCCGGCGCTCGCCGGGCGCGGAGTCCACGACGAGGTCGGCGGCGATGAGCTGATCGACCGCATCGGCGAGCCGGTCGCCTCCGGCCT
>JACPEQ010000136.1 GCA_016183435.1 Chloroflexota bacterium | reverse complement strand
GTGGCCGAGATCAAGTTCCAGACGGCCCGCGCTCTTCGGGCGCTCGGCAACAAGAAGCGCGCCGCAGAAGTGCTCGCCGATGCACTGCGTACAGCGGGTGCTGCGGGGAACGAGTCACTCGCGGTTCGCATCGAAGCGTTCATGGCTTGGAGCGACGTGCAGGATGGCAACGCTGTTGAAGCGCAACGCCGGTTGGAGGAGTTGATTCCGCGCGCGGATAAGACAGAGCCCGAGGCTCAGTTCGCGGTCCGATTCACCCTGGCGAAGACGCTGAGACAGGATGATCCGGCGAGGGCCGTCGAGATCCTCCGTGAACTTGCGGCGTCGCTCGAACAGCGCTCTGCCCCGAGTGTGGCGGCCGACGTGTATGCCGAGCTGAGCAAGGCTCTCGCAAGTCAGGGCCTGTCCGAAGAAGCGCTTCTGTACGCACAGCGCGCGTACAAGACCAGCTTGAAGGCGAAGGGGGGTGTCTGAATGCGGATCAGGGCGATCGCACTGGCAATCGTGCTCGCCGACGGTCTCCGGGTGTTGTACGACCTCGTGCCTCCGATGATGGGCTGATCCCTCGCGAGCGGCCATCACGCGCCGACGCCGGCGACGGGCGTGTCGCCGGCGTCGTTCTCTGTGGACGTCGCAATACACGCGCTACGAGGGAAGCCGCTCCGCCGCGCGGACCACGTTCCGGAGCAGTAGAGCGGTGGTCACGGCGCCCAAGCCGCCGGGAACTGGACTGAGCGCGCCCGCGACCGCGCCCACGCTCTCCGCATCGACGTCACCGGCCAGCCCCTGCGGCGAGACGTTGATGCCGGCATCGATCACGGACGCGCCAGGTCGGATCATGTCGCCCTTCAGGAATGCCGCGTTACCCACGCCGACCACGACGATGTCGGCGCCCCGCGTGAAGCGTGTCAGATCGGTCGTGCGCTTGTGGGTGATGGTCACGGTCGCGTCCTCACTCAGCAGGAGGTACGCGGCGGGGCGTCCGATCACGGTGCTGCGCCCGATCACGACCGCGTGGCGGCCGCGGATCGGGATCTCGTAGAACTTCAGCAGCTCGACGACCGCCTCCGCGGTCGAGGGCACGAAGCGAGGGCGTCCGTCCGCGAGCCAGCCGACGCTGGCCGGGTGCATCCCCTCGACGTCCTTGGTCACCGCGATGTGGTCGACGATGTGACCTTCATCCAGCGCGCCGGGAAGGGGCGTCATGAGGATGATCCCGTGAACGGACACGTCCTGTCCGAGACGTTCCAAGCACTGTGAGAGCTCGGCCTCGGTGGTCTCGCGCGGGAGCGCGGAGGTCGTGACCCGCACGCCGGTGGCGTGCCCGGAGCGACTGAGCCGGTCCGTGTAGGTCAGGGCCGCCGGGTCCGCACCGACCGACACCACCGCGAGGTGGGGATGGACGGACCGCCGAGCGAGCTCCTCGGCGTGCCCGCGAGTGTCCGCCTTGATCCGCTCGGCGAGCGGCCTCCCGTGGAGCAGACGCGCCACGGCTACCGCGCTATCCGCGACTCGACGAACTCGACGACCCTGCTCCGCTGCTGCTCGGAGCCCTCGAGCGCGTGGTCGAGCTCCTCGGAGAGGGCCTTCACCTTCGCCGCGTCGTCGAGCGACGCGAGATTGATCATCACGTTCATCGCCGCCCCCCGCAGGGCGGTCTCCGCCATGAGCGCGCCGACACCGACGTCGCTGACGGTCATGGGGGACGCGTCAGGGACCAGCGCCTCCGAGCTCTCCAGCAGCCGCCGCGCGGTCTTGGCGACCTCGAGCGGCACCCGCGCGGCGCCGAGCAGCGCCGCCTGCAACTGCTCCTTGCGCCGGACCTTCTCCTCGTCGGTGCCGCGCGGCATCTTCATCGCCACGGAGACCCTCGCGAACGCGGCACTGTCGTCGTCGACCAGGCGCAGGAAGTCCGCGCGCAGGTTGTCCAGGTCGGCGAGGCGCGCGGCGAAGGCTTCGGGGTCCTTCTTCGCGGAGATGCGCAGGACCATCGCGCAGAGCGCCGCGCCGAGCGCGCCGGCGTACGCGGCGGCGCTCCCGCCTCCCGGCACCGGCCGTTCCGACGCGAGGTCCTCGCTGAAGGCGCGCAAGGTCCGATCGTTGAGCCGGTCGGTCATGGGGCGCGGCCAAGTGTATGATCGGCATCAGCGCCCCTTTCATCGAGAGCGGTCGAGGGATACGGCCCGAAGAAGCCGCGGCAACCAGCGGAGTCCCGCTCGGTGCCAAGTCCGGCCCACGCGAGGGAAAGATGAGAGAGGATCCAATGAAGACCACCGTCATCGGCGCGTTCCCCAAGATCTCCGACGACCCGGGCGGTCAGGACCTGCGCCGCGCGCTCCATCGCTTCGACCGCGGCGAGATCGACGCCGACGCGCTCGATCGGGTCTTCGAGACCGTCACGCGTGCGGCGATCGCGGAGCTCGAAGGCTCGGGTATCGACGTCATCAACGACGGACAGATCCGCTGGGACGACCTCTTCGCGCGGTTCGCGCGGTCATGGGATGGCGTCTCGCGCGGCCCCCTCGAGCGCTTCTACGACAACAACACGTACTTCCGGCAGCCGGTGATCGAGCGGCCGATCTCCACGGGCGGCCGGACCCTCGTCCGGGACTTCGAGCTCGCCCGAGCGGCCGCGAAGACGCAAGTGAAGGCCGCCGTCTGCGGGCCGCTCTCGTTCGCGACCCTGGCGGCCGAGGACCGCGCCTACAAGAGCCTCGAGGAGCGCACCCTGGCCGTCGCCGACGCCCTCGCCGCTGAGATCCGCGGCCTCGGGGCGGCGGGCGCGACCCTGGTGGACGTCGAGGACCCCGCCGTCGTGGCGCGGCCCGACCTCATCGCGCTCGCGCGCGCCGCGTACGAGCGCCTCGCGAAGGCCGGCGTGCCGCTCGCCATCCAGCCGTACTTCTTCCCGGCCGACAAGGTCATCGAGACCCTCGCGACCTTCCCGGTCGCGCAGGTCGGCATCGACCTGTGCAGCCGCGACACCAAGGCGCTGAGCGCGCTCGGGGCGCTGCGCACGCACACCGTCGTTCTCGGCGTGGTCGACGCGCGGAACACGCGCCTCGAGACCGAGGCCGAGGTCGCGAAGACCATCGAAGCCGCCGCGAAGGTCGTCGGGGCCGACCGCCTCTGGGCGGCACCGACCACGGGACTGGAGTACCTGCCGCACGACGTCGCATCGAAGAAGCTCGCGGTGCTCGTCAAGGGCGCCCGCGCAGCCATGGGGGTGCCCGCATGACGAGCGAGATCCTGCTGACCACGACCGTCGGATCGTTCGGCAAGCCCGAGTACCTGCAGAAGGCGCGCAACCAGTTCGCGCGGGGGAAGCTCTCGCGCGAAGAGCTCACGACGCTGGAGCGGCGGGCGACGGAGGAGTGGATCCGCCGTCAGGAGGAGATCGGTCTCGACATCCTCGTCGACGGAGAGATGTACCGCGGCGACATGGTCGCGTACTTCGCCGACCTGCTCGAGGGCTACCGCGAAGGAGGCTTGGTCCGCTCGTACGGCAACCGCTACTACCACAAGCCGATCATCGCGGGGAAGATCCGTCGCCCGAACCCGATGACGGTCGAGTGGTTCGAGTACGCGCAGTCCCTCACCGACAAGCCGGTGAAGGGCATGCTCACGGGTCCGTACACGATGCTCGACTGGTCCTTCAACGAGGCCTACAAGACGCGGCGCGACGCCGCCCTGGCCCTCGCCGAGGTCATCCGCCTGGAGGCCGAGGACCTCGAGCGCGCCGGCGCGAAGTACATCCAGATCGACGAGCCGGCGATCCACGCCCGGCCCGAGGAGATCGACATCGCCATCGAGGCGATGGGCATCGTCACGCGGAACCTGAAGGCGAAGACCGTCTCGCACATCTGCTACGGCGACTTCGCCGCGATCTACCCGCAGGTCCTGAAGCTGCCGGTCGACCAGCTCGACCTCGCGATGTCGAACTACGAGTACCGGTGGCTGGAGCTCTTCGACAAGGACCCGTTCACGAAGGAGCTGGCGATCGGGATCGTCGACGTGCACGAGCACGAGCTCGAGTCGGTCGACGAGGCGGCCGAGGGGATCCGCAAGGGGCTCAGATACGTGAGCGCGGCTCGTCTGTACCCGCATCCGGACTGCGGGCTCAAGACGCGGACGGTCGAAGAGACGGTCGACAAGTGCCGGGTCGTGGTCGAGGCGGCGAGGAAGGTGCGCGCCGAGCTGAAGGCGAAGGTCCCGGCCTAGTCTTCGCAGGGGGCTTCGCCCCCTTCCACCCCCTACCGGCCGTAGAGGTCGAGCACCTCGCGGCGGAAGGGCACGTTCGCCTTCTGGCGCAGCTTGTCGAACTCGTCGTGGTCCCACTCGCCGACGAAGGTCACCGCGACGCCCGACTGGCCCATGCGGCCGGTACGCCCGACCCGATGGGTGAACGTGTCTGCATCCTCCGGCAGGTCGAAGTTGATCACGTGGCTGATGTCCTCGATGTGCAGGCCGCGCGCCGCGACGTTCGTCGCGACGACGATGGGCACGTCCTCGACCTTGAAGGCCTCGAGCGTGCGCTCGCGCTCCTTCTGCGAGAGGTCGCCGTGGAGCGCCTCGACCTTGTGGCCGCGCCGCTGGAGCGTGCGGACGAGATCGTCGACGCCGCGCTTGGTGTGGCGGAAGACGAGGACGTGGTCGAACTCGGCACGCCGGAGGAGCTCCTCGAGCGCCCTGACCTTGTCCTCGTCGAGCACCTCGACGAAGAGCTGCTCGACCGTGTCGACGTTCTGCCGCTCGGGGTCGATGTTGACGGACACCGCGTTGCGCGTGAACCGGCTCGCCAGGTCGCGCACCTCCCACGACAGCGTCGCGCTGAAGAGCGCGGTCTGACGCTGCGTCGGCATCTTGCGCAGGAGCTTGCGGACGTCGGGCGCGAAGCCCATGTCGAGGAGGCGGTCCGCCTCGTCCAGGATGACCACCTCGATCCCTCGCAGGTCCAGCGTGCCGCGGTCGATGTGGTCGAGCACGCGGCCCGGTGTGCCGACGACGATGCCGACGCCGCGCCGCAGCGCGCGATCCTGCGGCGTGTACGACACGCCGCCGTAGATGGCGACCTCGTAGGAGTCGCGGTACTTGCCGAGCGCCGCGAACTCGCGCGTCACCTGGACGCACAGCTCACGGGTCGGGACGATGACGATGGCCTGGGGACGCTTCGCTCCGGCTTCGACACGGCCGAGGATCGGGATGGCGAAGGCCGCGGTCTTCCCGGTGCCGGTCTGGGCCTGTGCGAGCAGGTCGCGGCCTTCCTGGAGGATGGGGATGGTCCGCTCCTGGACCGGTGTGGGGCTCATCCAGCCGAGCTCGTCGATCGCGCGGGAGACGTCCGGGTGGATCTCGAGGTCGCCGAAGCGCGCGGTGTCCGCGGCTGGTCGTGTCGCGATGGCCAGGGAGTACTCCTTACATGACGAACGGGCCAGGTACCCCGGGGAGGGTCAACAGCCTCCCAACGGATCCGGCCCGCCCAAAGCCAGATGTTCGATGTTGTGCTGACGGGGAGTGTATCAGGTCTCCCCTCGACGCTGCCGCAGCTCTTCGAGGATCGTGGCGGTCGACGAGGTGCCGAGGCGATCGGCGCCGGCCGCGATCATCGCGAGCGCATCGTCGAGGGTGCGGATCCCGCCCGCCGCCTTGACGCCCATCTTCGGACCCACGACGGAGCGCAGGAGCCGCACGTCCTCGACCGTCGCGCCCTCCGGGCCGAACCCGGTGGACGTCTTCACGAAGTCCGCGCCTGAGGCCTGCGCGATCTGTGCGGCGATCGCCTTCTGCGCGTCGTCGAGGTAGGCGCACTCGAGGATGACCTTGACGACCGCCTCGCTCGCGTGCCCGACCCCCACCACCGAAGCGATCTCGCGCTCGACCGTCGCGTAGTCGCGCTCGATCAGCGCGCCGATGTTGATGACCATGTCGAGCTCGCTCGCGCCGTCGCGCAGCGCTTGCAGCGAGGTCGCGACCTTCACCTCCGGCGCCTGTCCGCCGTGCGGGAAGCCGACGACGGTCGAGGTGCGCACGCCCGAGCCCTGGAGCAGCCGCGAGCAGTCCGGGACGTAGAAGGGCTTCACGCACACCGATGCGATGTGCTCGCGCCGCGCGACCGTGCATGCCTCGACGACGTCGCGCTCCACCTGCGTCGGCTTCAGCACGGCGTGATCGATCATGGCCGCGAGCGCCGGCACGGTCGGGAGGGGTGCGGTCTCGGTGCGCGTGTCCACCGTTCTGACCACATTCTGGCTGTACGCTCACCTTCGTGCCTGGATCGATCCAAGTGGCGCGCCTGTTCGGCATCGCCATCCGGATCCACGTGTCGTGGTTCCTCATCTTCGGGCTCGTCCTGATCTCGCTGTCGAACCCGCGCGGCATCCTCGCGGAGCTGGGGCCGGGCTGGACGGACCGCGAGCTCGTCATCGTCGCCGCGGTCGCCACGCTGCTCTTCTTCGTCTCGATCGTCGTGCACGAGCTGGCGCATGCGCTGGTCGCGAGAGCCTTCCAGATGCCCGTGTCCTCGATCACGCTGTTCCTGCTCGGCGGGGTCGCCAACCTCGCGAAGGAGCCGCCCCGCGCCATCGCCGAATTCCTGATGGCGCTCGCGGGACCACTGACGAGCGTGGCGATCGGCGCGACCGGGCTCGGCGTGTGCCAGGCGGCCTTCGCCTCGGCCGGAGGGGGCGGTGCGCTCCTCGAGGGCCGCGCGTCGGCCACGTTCGCCGCGGCCGACGCGGCCGGCGTGATCGCGGCATACCTCGGGCTCGTCAACCTCGCGCTCGCGGTCTTCAACATGGTCCCCGGCTTCCCCCTCGACGGCGGGCGCGTGCTGCGATCGGTCGTGTGGGGGGCGCTGCGCGACCGCTCGAAGGCGACGCGCGTCGCGGCGCGCGGGGGCCAGGTCGTCGCGGGGCTCCTCGTCCTCTTCGGCGTGTGGCGCGCGATGGCGCAGGAGGACACCTTCGGCGCGCTGTGGATGGG
>JACPEQ010000135.1 GCA_016183435.1 Chloroflexota bacterium | reverse complement strand
GGCCGAGGCGCTCCGCGACGTTCGAGCCATCGCCCTCGATGTCCGCGGGATCGGGCGAGGGCCTGCGCTCGGCGGGCAGGGTGAGCGGCTCGTCAGGTCCGCGCCGCAGCGCGTGCGCGGTGTTCGCGCGGTACGAACGCTCGACCGCGGTGGTGTGCCGCATCGTCTCGCGGGCCGACCACTCACCCTCGCGCGGCACGCGGTCGAGCGCGTCCGCGCCCACGCCCGCGAGCAGCCCGCGGAGGTCCCCGTACGCGACCTGCGCCAGCCCGAGGATGCGCTGCGCTTCGGTCCCGCGATAGGCGAGCCGCGCCCGCACGACGGCACCCTGCTCGATCTCCAGGGCCCGGAAGAGCAGCTTCCATCGAGCCTCGCCCGCGAGGTCCTCGTCCGCCAGTGCCGCCAGACGGGCGAGCGTGCGGATGAACGCGTTCACGACGGTGGACCCTAGCGCGTCCGGTCGCGTATGGCACGATGGGGCGAGGTCATGAAGCGATCCATCGCGACCGCCCTGATGATCGTCGCCGCCTGTACCGCGCCCTCCGGCGGCGGTCCCGACGCGACCGGCGCGGGGACGCGCGCGACGTTCGTGCTCGCCAACAACGCGGGGCTCGTCGCGCTCGACGCGGCCTGCAAGCCCATCGGCCGCATCGTCGAGCTCCCCTCGCAGAGCGCCGCGGCGACGCCGTCGCTCAGCCCGGACCGCACGAAGATGGCCTTCGCGCTCACGCAGCCGCCATCGAAGACGACCGGCTTCGGGTCGGACATCTTCGAGGTGAAGCTCGACGGCAGCGGATTCCGCGCGCTCGTCGAGCACGAGGCCGAGAACGTGTTCTACGCCAGCCCGCGCTACGACCCCACCGCCAACGCCCTGTACGTGCACAAGCGCGCGGCGATCGTGCGGAACGGGCAGTACGTCGGGAACACCGACGAGATCCTGCGCGTCGACCTCGCGACCGGGCAGCGCACGACGCTCGTCAGCGACGCGTCGGACCCGACGATCTCGCCGGACGGAAAGCGCATGGTGTACGTGCACCTCAAGGACGCGCTCCCCGACGGGCTGTGGGTCGTGTCGCTCCCGAGCGGCGGCGACGCGCGGCCCTTCCTCGCGACGCGCGACACCTTCATCTATCTGCAGACGCCGCGGTTCTCGCCGAGCGGGTCCGACATCGTGTTCTCTGCCGCCGGCCGCCAGACCGGCGCGACGCTCGGCGGCCGCCCCGCGCACCTCGGGATCCCGAGCGAGCTGTTCCTCGTCACCGGCGACGGCACGAAGCTCTCGTCGCTCGGCCCGACCGGGGACGACGTCATCCCCGCGTGGTCCCCGGACGCGACGAAGATCGCGTACGTCGGCGTGGGCACGTTCACGATCATGACCCTCGCCGATCAGAAGGCGACGGTGTGCGCCCAGGGCGAGCAGTTCTTCTTCGGCGATCCGCTCTGGGTGCGTTAGGGGCGTCCGGCAGCTAGCTCCTGCAGGTACCGGATCACCTGCCAGCGTTCGGTCTCGGTGAGCTGGTCCTTCCACGCCGGCATCTGCGTCCCGGCGATGCCCTCGCTGACGAACCAGTCGATCTCGCCGTCGGGGTGCAGCGGGACGTGGACGGTGAGGTCGAACGGGCGGGGGACCATCGTGAGCGCCGCCGGACCGTCCCCGCGCCCGCGCTGGCCGTGGCAGATGGCGCACTTCGCCAGGTACGTCGCGCGTCCGGCGGCGATGTGGTCCGGCGTCGCGGGGATCGGGCTCGTGGCGAAGCGGGCCCAGACCGGCGCGGTGGGGAGGTTCGGCGCGGCCGTATAGGCGAAGGCAAGGCTGGCCAAGGCGAGGCCACCGAGGATGCCGCCGGAGATCGCGGGTCGCCGCCACGCGTCGCGCTTGTACGCGCGCCACGCCGCGAGCGCTCCGAAAACGGCCGCGCCGATGACGAGCATCGTCGCCAGCTGCTCGAGCATGCCGCGCGTGATCAGCGGCGTCACTTCTTCTTGCTCTTCTCCTTGCGCGCCGACCACCACCACAGCGCGGCGAACAGCGCGACGGGGAGGCCGAGCTCGATCAGCGCGTCGAGCGGACCGCTGAGGATGTGGCCGGCGATCATCGTGCCACGTCGAACGTGTAGTCGCCCTTCGCCTCGGCGCCGATGGCGATCGTCGCCGTCCACCTACCGCTCTCGAGCGCGGGCAGCGCCGCGTCGTAGCGGCCGATCGAGGACTCCTTCGCCGTCACCGCCTCACTGCGCGGCCCGGTGAACGTGACCCGCAGCTCCTTGCCCGCGACCGGATCGCCCTTCGCGTCCACGAGCACGACGTTCAGCGTGACGGGCGCTCCCGCGACCGGCTGCGCTGGATCGACGTACACGACGAGCGTGTAGGGCGGGGCCTGCACCACGCGCGCCACCGCGCCGGGTCCCGACGGCGCGCCGATGGGGACCTCGAACGTCGTGGCGATGTCCGCGCGCCCGGACAGGCGGACGATCGCCTGGATCCGCCACGTGCCGAACATGGCCGTCACGTTGCCCGTCGCGACGTACTCGCCCGGCGCGCGCTGCTCGGCCACGAGCTCGTTCTCGCCCATGTCGTGCTCGATCATCGTGAAGCGCAGCGCGACCTTCAGCGCGTCGGTGACCGGCGCCAATCCGTCGCTCACGCGGAGCACGTACCGGTTCTGGCCCGGCGAGGCGGTGGCGAGGAGCAGCTCGAGGCGGAGTCCGCCCGCGTGGCGCGTCGCCTGGTACGCCGCTCCGCCGGCCTGCGCCGGCGGCACGAGAGCCGTGAGCAGCCCGGTCGCGACGAGGATCAACACGATCGCGACGGTCTCGCCGGCGACGTCGCGGGCGAGCCAGCGGCGCGCGCGCTCCGGATCGCGCACGGCGCGCAGCCGCCGACCCCAGCGCAGCAGGTTGAACGCCGCGAGCACGAGCGCCACCAGGAGGAGCGCCACCTTCGCGAGCACCGCGATCCCGTAGGGCGTCTCCCAGAGGTCCTGCACCAGTAAAAGCCGCTGGAGCGCCTGCACGACGCCCGTGAGCGAGAGCACGACGACCGTAACGATCGCGAACGTCGAGAACCGCCCCACGACACGCCCGAGATCCCCCCGCGGTAGCGCTCTCGCGGACGGCAGCGTGATCGCGAGCATCGCGACGACGCCGCCCGCCCACGCCGCCGCCGAGGTGACGTGCACCAGGTCGATCACGATCTGCGTGATCGCCTCCGTCGCCGCCGCATGGGAGACGAGCGTCGCGCTGATCGCCGCGATCTCGCCGGCCACGAGCGCGACGACGCGCATGTGCCGCTGCGAGAGCGCGGCGGCCGCGCCGAGCACGACGACCCCCGCGAGGCCGCGCATGGTGAGGAGCGTCGCGAGGCGCGGCGGCGCGCGGCCGCCCTGCTCGAGCAGCAATGCCACCGCACCGACGACGAGGAGCGCCGCACCGAGGCCGAGGAACAGCTGCTCGCTGCGCTGCTCGGGCATCGTCGGCCAGCGCCGGACGAGCAGCGTGAAGAGCGGGCCGCCGATCAGCAGGACCATCCCGCCGAACGAGAGCGCACGGCCCGCCACCTCGAGCGGGCGCGGCGGAGGCGAAGCCTCCCCGACGTCGGGAAGCGCCGGGAGCGGCGCGTTGCCGACCGCGAAGACGAAGCTGCCGCGCGTCGTGTGGCCGTCGACAGCCGATAGCGCCGCCCACGCCACGACGTACCCGCCCTCGCCGATGTCCCTGACGGACACGCGCAGGGCGTTCGCGTCGTCCGCCGCGGTATCCCCCTGGTCGACGCGCGCTCCTGACGTGTCCAGGACGGCGATCTCGCTGCCGCGCGCCTCGACGGGCTCGCTGAAGACGACGCGCACTTCCTTCGGCGCGCGCTGGAGGCGCGCGTCCGCCGCGGGGTTCGAGCGCACGTAGTTCGCGTGTGCGTCCGCGGCGGAGGCGCCTCCGAGGAGGACGCCTCCGGCCGCGAGCGCGACGGCCGCGAGGACGCGGGGGATCAGGTGCGTCGGCGTGCCATGACCGCGCTGCCGATCGGCAACACGATCGCGAGGACGATCGCGACGATCGCGATGGCCTGGATCGACCCGAGCTGGCGGTCGATCGCGTCGAGGCGTTCAGTGAGGTCGGCCGCGACCGGCGCTTTGGCCGGGTACTGGAGGCCGCTCTGCGCCTCGACATCGTTGAACCGGCCTGGACCCGACTCGAACTTCTCGTCGAACTCGAGGGTCTCGATCTTGCCCTTGATCTGGAACGTGTACGCACCGCCCGCCGTTGGGATGAGATCGAGCGAGTACAGCCCGGGCTGGCCGAAGACCGCGCGGACGGTGCCCGTGAACGTCTGTGACAGGCCACCCGATCGGACCTCGATGGAAAGCGCCTTCTCGAGACTTTCCATGGCCTTCGCGGGGGTCACCCGGGGATCCGTGATCCGGACGGACGCTCCGTTGGGCTGACCCTGGAAGGCGGGCTCGTTCAGCCAGCCGACCACGAACTGGTACGGCCCGACATTGCGGCGCTCGTGCGCGAGGGCCTGTCCGCCAAAGCTGAGCGTGACCGACGCCATGACCGCGAAAGCCATGGTGACGGCCGAAAGACGCGACATGGGATACCTCCGATCCGTGTCTTCGACGCTATGCGGAGACGAAGACGCGGACGCGCGGGGGTGGTGACGTGAGCGGGGAACGCCACTGGGTGTCCACGATCGTGGGGATCGGGATGTCCGCGACCGCGCGTCGCGCCGGCCGCGGCAGGCGAGGCACGGCGATGACGAGGAGCGCCAGGACCGTCCCCGCGGCGAGCTCGGCGAGCGGATGGACCGAGCCGACGCTCGACCCCGCGAGGCCCAGCAACGCGCGCAGGTGCGCCGTGTGCGCGGCCTGGACGTGGTGCGCCAGCTCCTCCACGCTCGGCACGCCCGGCGCGTCCCCCAGGAGCAGCAGCGGGAACCGGTACACGGTCGCGGTGTGCTCGTGGAGCGGCCCGGAGCCCGCAGGCTCCTGATGCGGCACGACGACGAGACCGGCGCCAGCGAACGTCGAGGCGAGCGCGGCCGCGAAGACGGTCAACACGACGATACGCATCTCTACCGAGAGGATACGGGCGCCGCGCGGCAGGGAAGGACGGCGGCACCTAACCTCCGTGGCGATGGCCGACGGGGGCATCGCGCTGCTCCTCGGGATGATCGCCCTCGGCTTCCGCCACGGGTTCGACTGGGACCACATCGCCGCGATCAGCGACATCACCAGCACCACGACCGCGAGCCATGCCGACGTGGACGTCCCCGTCGGCGCGCCGGTGGTCCCGAGCGGGCACGGCGAGCACGTCACCCACTTGCATTCGCAGCACGAGGTCGGCCGCGCGCACGCCCTCGGCGAGTCGCGCTTCGCGCACGAGCAGCGCCACGCGATCGGGCTCGCGACCCTGTACGCCCTGGGACACGCGACGATGGTCATCCTGCTCGGCATCGCCGCGATCGCGTTCGCCGCGATCCTGCCGGAGTGGGTCGATCCCATCCTCGAGCGCGTCGTCGGCGTCACGCTCGTGCTCCTGGGCGCCTGGGTCCTGTTCTCCGTCGTGCAGGCCATCCGCGGGGGTGGCGAGCTGCGCCTGCGGAGCCGCTGGATGCTCGTGTTCGACCTCGTCCGGTACGGGTGGGGCCTGCTCCAGGCGCGGGTCCACGGCCACGAGCACCGCCCGACCGCGCACGCGACCCAGTACGGACCGCGGACGGCGTACGCGGTGGGGATCATCCACGGGGTCGGCGCGGAGACGGGGTCGCAGGCGCTCCTGCTGGCCGGTGTCGCGGGCGCGACCGGGACGAGCGCCGCGTTCCTCATCCTGATGGCCTTCACGCTCGGGCTCATCCTCTCGAACACGCTGGTCGCGGTCGTGAGCGCGACGGGATTCATCGGCGCTCAGCGGATGCACCAGATCTACACCGCCCTTGGGATCGTCGTCGGGGTCGCCAGCCTGTGGATCGGGCTGCTGTTCATCGCCGGGCTGGGGAACGAGCTCCCGGACCTGCAGCAGATGCTCTTCGGCGGCGGGTCGTAGCCGCGTACGCTGGACGCCCGTGCGTCCGATCGTCCTCGTATCAATGGCGCTCGCGCTGGTCTTGGCGTCGTGCGTGGACGCGAACACCGGCCAGTTCGGCACGGTCGTCGAGGCCCACGTCCTGCGCGTGCTCGAGACCGGCCAGCGCGGGGTGCCGGGCGTCGAGCGCGGGCAGCTGTTCCACGCGCTGACGCCGGGCGGGCTGCTGAAGGAAGGCGACCGCGTGCTGCTCGCGCTCTCCCGTGAGGGCACGCAGCGCACGTACACGGTCGCGGAGGTCGTGCGGCTCCCGTCGCTCGTCCCGTACGCCGTCCTGCTCGTGGTGGTCCTCCTCGGCATCGCGCGCCTGAAGGGGCTCGCGGCCATCACCGGCCTCGCCGCGAGCATCGCGGTGTTCCTCCTCGCGATCGTGCCGGCGATCCAGCGCGGCGAGGATCCGCTCGCCGCCACCGTCGCGGGGTCGATCGCGGTGCTCATCGCGTCCGTCTTCGTGGTCCACGGCTTCGGCGCCAAGAGCGTCGCGGCGCTCAGCGGGACGGTCGCGGGGCTGATCATCGTCGGCGGCCTGGGCGCGATCGCGCTCGCCGCCGCGCGGATGAGCGGATTCACGGGTGAGGAGACGATCTTCGTCTCCGTGGCAACGGAGGGCCGGCTCGACGTCGCGCGGCTCGCGCTCGCCGGCGTCATCGTCGGCTCGCTCGGCGCGCTCGTCGACATGAGCGTCGGCCAGTCGTCCACCGCGTTCGAGCTGGCGTCGGTCGATCCGGAGCTGCGGGGCCGCGCCCTCTACCTCTCCGCGCTGCGCGTCGGGCGGGACCACATCGGCTCGCTCATCAACACGCTCGCGCTCGCCTACTTCGGTGGCGCGCTGCCGCTCATCGTCCTGCTCTCGCTCAGCTTCCAGCCGCTGGCGGTCGCGCTGAACAGCGAGGAGATGATCGAGAGCATCCTGACGGTCATCGTCGCCAGCATCGGGCTGGTGGTGTGCGTCCCCGTGACGACCGCGTTCGCGGTCGCGCTGGCGGGGGAGCGACGCTAGACCCGTGATGACGCGGCTCGCGCCATACGTATGGGCGCTGGCCTCGATCACCGTCGTCAGCGCGCTGATCGCGCTCGTCTCGGCGGACACGCGCATCGCGAACGTCTCGATCCTCTACCTGCCGGCCGTGCTGCTCACCGCCGCGCGTGCCGGGCGCGGGCCCGCGATCGTCGCCTCGGTGGCCGCCTTCCTCGCGTACGACGTGCTCTTCATCGAGCCGCGCTTCCACCTGGCGGTCGCCGAGGCCGAGGAGTGGCTCGCGCTCCTGCTCCTCCTGCTCGCCGCCGTCATCACCGGACAGGTCGCCGCGGATCAGCGTGTCCGCGCTCGTGCGGCCGAGCGGCGCGAGCGCGAGGCGATCCTGCTCTACGACGTGACGCGGCTTATGGGCCATCCCGACCTCGATGCCGCGCTTGCCGACGTCGCCGAGCGCGTGCGGCGCGAGCTCGGCTTGGCGGGCGTGGCCATCGACATCGAGGAAGGCGTGCACGTCGCGAGCGGCGACGAGGAAGCGCGCGAGGCGCTGCGGACGCTCGCCGCATCCCGCGTGATCGGCGCGGGACGGTCGCCGACCGGGGCCGAGGCAGGCGGGCCGGTGCGGGGCGTCCGCGTGGTGTCGCCGTACCTCCGGCGGGTCGCCGCGCCCGGACCGTCGTCCATCCCCATCAACGTCGAGGGCCGCCGCGTGGGCACGCTCCGCGCGCTCGGGCGCGCCCGCGGACCATCTCGGGAAGAAGATCGGACGCTGGCGGCGGTCGCCGCCCAGATCGGCGGTGCGTTCGAGCGCGAGCGGCTGCGGGGCGAGGCGGCGGAGTCGGAGATCCTCCGGCGAGCGGACGAGGCGAAGCGCGCTCTCCTCCACGCCGTGTCCCACGACCTGCGCACGCCGTTGTCGTCGATCATCGCCAGCGCGACGAGCCTCCGGCAGCGCGACGTCACCTGGTCGGACGAGGAGCGCGAAGAATTCGTCGCCGGCATCGAGGGCGAGGCGCGCCGCCTCGACCGCTTCGTGGGCGACCTCCTCAGCGTGTCGCGTATCGAGGCGGGCACGCTCAGCACGGCGAAGGACTGGCACGACGTCGGCGCCCTCGTCGAGGACGTCGCGCGTCGCTTCCGTTCCGTGGCCCCGCGGCATCGCATCGTCACGGAGGTGTCCGAGGGTCTCGCGCCCGCGAAGCTCGATCAGGTCCAGATGACCCAGGTCCTCACGAACCTCCTCGAGAACGCGACGAAGTACGCGCCCGCCGGGTCGGAGATCGTCCTCCGCGCGCGGGACGACGGCGCGGACGTCCGCATGGAGGTGCTCGATCGCGGTCCCGGTGTGCCCGTTGCCGCGACGGCCCGCATCTTCGAGCCGTTCGAGCGTGTCGCCCGTGAAGGCACGCCCGCTGGAACTGGACTGGGGCTCGCCGTCGCGCGCAGCTTCGTCGAGGCGCACGGCGGGCACATCTGGGTCGAGCCCCGTCCGGGCGGGGGATCCACGTTCGCGTTCACGCTGCCGCGCTCGCCATGAGCACCGCCCGCGGTGCCACGATCCTCGTCGTGGACGACGAGCCCGCCATCGTGCGCGCGGTCAGCACGAACTTGCGGGCACACGGATTCCGGGTCGAGACAGCGGAGACGGGCGCGGCCGCGCTCGAGTGCTACGAGCGCACCCATCCCGATGTCGTGCTGCTCGATCTGAACCTCCCGGACATGGACGGCGGCGGGGTCATCCGCCGCGTGCGGGAGCACGCGCTGACGCCGATCATCGTGCTGTCGGTCCGCGACGCCGAGCGCGACAAGGTGGCCGCCCTCGACGCGGGCGCCGACGACTACGTCACCAAGCCGTTCGGCGCGGACGAGCTCCTCGCGCGCGTCCGCGCGGCGCTACGCCGCCTGGCCGGGCCCGCCGGCACGGCGGAAGGCGTGTTCTCCTCGGGCGAGCTGCGCGTCGACCTGCAGCGCCGCGAGGTGACCGTCGCCGGCGAGCGCGTGCACCTCACGCCGACGGAGTACGACCTGCTGAAGGTGTTCATCCGCTATCCCGACCGCGTGCTCACGGATCGCGCGCTGCTGCAGCAGGTGTGGGGGACCGAGTACGGCTCCGAGTCGCACTACATCCACGTCTACGTCGCCCGCCTGCGGCGCAAGCTTGGCGCCGCGTCCCAGTGCATCGAGACCGAGCCGGGCGTCGGGTACCGCTTCGTGACCCGGGAAGGCTGAGCATCGCGGCCCCGGCCCGCGGGTATTGAGCGAACGTTGAGCGAGAGGGTCGGGGCGTTGACCCGCCGTTGAGGCGTAGCGCGGACGATCGTCCCGAGTGCCCAGCGACGAACGTCCGGACCAGCCTGCGCTCGAGCAGCGCCTCGCGCGGCCGGGCCGACGGCCCGGCGATCGCTACGTACGGATCGTCCGGCCACCCGAGTTCCGCCGAGGACACGGCGGCACGTACGTCGCGACGGACCGGGCCACGGCGCCGCGCACGTTCGGCGGGCGCGCTTACGACGCCGTCCGGCGGGTCCTGTTCGGGAGACCGCTCGAGACCGCGTCGGAGGGCGTCGAGCGGCTGTCCAAGAAGACCGGCCTCGGCGTCCTCGCGTCCGACAACATCTCGTCGTCCGCGTACGCCACCGAGGAGGCGATGCGCGTCCTCGCCCTCGCGGGCACGGGCGTGCTCGTCCTCACCATGCCGATCGCGCTCGCGATCGTCGCGATGCTGGCGATCGTCGTCCTGTCGCAGACGCAGGTCATCCGCACGTACCCGGGAGGCGGCGGCAGCTATGCGGTCGCGCGCGGCGAGCTCGGGGCGATCTCCGGGCTCGTCGTCGCGTCGGCGCTGCTCGTCGACTACGTCCTCACGGTGGCGGTCTCGATCGCCGCCGGCGTCGCCGCCATCGGCAGCTTCGTCGGTCCCGTCCACGAGCAGCGGGTGCTGTGGGGGCTCGCGCTCATCGCCGTGCTCGCCGTCGGCAACCTCCGTGGCGTCCGCGAGGCGGGGATCATCTTCGCGGCGCCGACGTACGTGTACCTCGTCGGCGTGCTCGGCCTGATCGCGTACGGGATCCTTCAGGTCGTGGCCGGCTCGACCCCCGCGGCGCAGCCGCCCCCGACGCCCTTCGGCGAGACGGGCAGCGAGGCGCTCGGGATCTTCCTCATCCTTCGCGCGTTCGCGTCGGGGTCGGTCGCGCTGACCGGCGCCGAGGCGGTCGCGAACGGCACGCCGAGCCTGAAGCCGCCCGAAGCGCGCAACGGGATCGTCACGGTGATCCTCATGGGGACCTTCTTCGCGACGGTGTTCCTGGGCCTCACCTTCCTGGCGACCCAGATCGGCGCCGTCCCCGACGTGTACGAGCAGGAGACGCTGAACAGCGTCGTCACCCGGTCGTTCGTGGGGACCGGGCCGTACTACTACCTCGTGCAGCTCTCGACGGCCGTGATCCTCGTGCTCGCCGCCAACACGGGCTTCACCGGATTCCCGCGACTCGCCTCGGTCCTCGCCGACGACCGCTTCATGCCGCGGCAGTTCTCGTTCCGCGGTGAGCGGCTCGCCTTCTCGGTCGGCATCGTCGCGCTCGCGCTCGTCGCCGCGTTCGTCCTGGTCTCGTTCGGGGGCAGCGTGACCGCGCTCATTCCCCTGTACACGATCGGCGTCTTCCTCGCGTTCACGCTCGCACAGGCCGGCCTGCTCCGGCGCTGGTACACGCGCCGGGAGCCCGGCTGGCGCTGGCGCCTCGCCCTGAACACGGTCGGCGCCGCCGCGACGGCGACGACGCTCGCCGTCGTGGCGACCACGAAGTTCGCGCACGGCGCGTGGATGGTCGTGCTCGTGCTGCCCCTGCTCGTGCTGCTGCTGTTCGGGGTCCACCGCCATTACCGCTCGGTCGCCGACGCGCTCACGCTTGAGGACCTCGACGAGGTCCTGCCCCCTCCGGAGCCACCCGC
>JACPEQ010000137.1 GCA_016183435.1 Chloroflexota bacterium | reverse complement strand
CGTCAGCTCGAGGAGGCGACAGCGGCCCGGGTGCTCATGGCGGAACGCCTCAACGAGGTCGATGCGGCCGACGAGCTGGCACGGGCGGACGAATGGCAGCTCGCCCAGGCCCAGGAGGCGTGGCGCAGGCTGCGACGCGGCGAGCTCGAGCTGGCGCCCGCCGACGGCCTGGAGCGCATCTTCCGAGAGGCCGGCCAGCGTGCCGCGGGCCGCGCGGGCTGAGGCGTGGCGTGGACCGTCCGGCGGAGCGCCGCCTTCGATGCGGCGGTGGCAGCGCAGCTCGAGTACCTTACGGACCAAGGGCGGGCTGAGTGGATCGCTCGGCTGCGCGATGAGCTGGCCGAGTTCGAGACGGGCATCTCGACGTTCCCGCACATGGGTCGCGAGCGCGACCGGGATGGGACGCGTGTCCTGCGGAAGATGGGCCTGCCGAAGGCGCCGTTCTCGGTGTGGTACGCGTACGACGAAGCCGCGCCGGACGCGCCGGTCACGCTGCTGAGCTTCTTCCACGATCGACAGCGCGGGCGAGCGCCGCGGCTGTAGCCCCGCAGAGTGGCGACGGGGCGAGCGGCGACCTAACACTTTGTGTTACAGTCGCCCCGATCACATGCCGGAGCAGCGAACCGTCACGATCTCGATCCCCCCGCCTTTGGCGCGGGAGGTCGACCGGCTCGCCCGCAAGGAGGGTCGGACCCGGAGCGAGCTCTTCCGCGAGGCGTTCCGCCAGTACGCGACGCGGATCGAGCGCTGGGACCGGGTCTTCGAGCTTGGTCGCGACCTCAGCCGGCGCAAGGGTCTTGCGGAGGCTGACATCGATCGGGCGGTGAAGGAAGAGCGGCGCGCACGGACGCGCTAGGTGCGTGTCCTCCTCGACACGAACGTCCTGATCTCGGCGATCCTCTTCGGCGGCGTCCCGAACGACTGTCTGCGGCGCGCGCTCGCAGGCGAATTCGAGCTCGTGACCAGCACGGAGCTTCTCGACGAGCTGGAGCGCATCCTCCGAGAGCGCTTTGACGTCCCCGCCGAAGCGGTGGCGTTCGCGCGAGGAGACCTCGAGCTCGCGGCTGTCGTGGTCGCTCCGACGCGAGTAGAGGCCGTGTCCCGGGATCCGACGGACGATCGCGTGCTCGCTGCCGCGAAGGAGGGTCGGGCGGACCACATCGTCACCGGTGACCAGGATCTCCTGGCGCTCGGCCGGTATGGGGGCATATCGATCGTCACGCCGCGTGGGTTCGTGCGGCTGCTTCTGGAGCGGGAGGCGCCCTGACCGTTCCGCGGGTGATCTCGGGTGTGCACGCGGCCGTCGCCGTTGCGGCGTGGCTCTTCCTGCTGCGCGGCGTCACGCGCTCGGCGTTCGTGGAGCGCGCGCCCGACGCCGACATCGCCACGGCGTTCGCGCTCGCCGTGCTCATCGCCAGCGCGGCCGGGAGCGCTTCCGCGATCGTCGCCGGACGCGCCGGCTGGTCACCCGGCCGCGCGCTCGTCCTCGACGCCGTCTCGCTCGCCGCCGCGGCGTGGGCGCTCGCCGTCATCTCGCTCGGACCGTGGACGCGCGACCTCGGCGGCGTCTTCGCCATCGCGATCGCCGTCGCGCGTCTTGCGCCGGCCGCCTGGGCGGTCGTGGCCTCGAAAGCGCCCTCGTGGCTCGCGCTCCTCGTCGCCTTCGGCGGCTACGCCGCCGCGGCCGCATGGCTGCCGGTCGCGTCGCTGCCGCTGGGCGATCAGGTCCACTACCTCCTCTTCGCCGATCAGCTCGCGCACGGCAGCGCCGCGGTCAGCGTGGACGCGCCGGCGTTCACGCGGATCCTCGGGGTCCCACCGTCCCCGGCCGACGCCGCGACGCACGTCGCGGATACGGCGCTCGGTCCCCGGCCCATCCAGGGGTACGCGCTGCCTCTGCTCATCCTTCCCGGCTGGGCGCTCGCCGGACGTCTCGGCGCCGGGATCGTCCTCGCGCTGGTCGCGGCGTGGACGAGCTACCAGACGCTCCTGATCCTGCGCGACGTCCTGCCGGCGCGCCCGCGTGCCGCGGGGTGGACGTGGCTGATCGCGAGCGCGTGCGCGCCGCTGTCGCTGCTCGCGACGCACATCTACCCGAACGTGGTCGGTGCCGCGCTCGTCGCGACCGCGTACCGCCTCGGATGGACCGCGCCGTCGATCCTCCCGGGGGGACCCGTGCGCCGCCCGGCCGCCGCCGCGGCGCTCCTGGCGCTGACGCTGTTCCTCACGCCGCGCGACGCGGTCCCGCTCCTCGTCCTCCTGCCGTTCCTGCTCCGCGAGCGGGCCACGCGAGCGCGCACGGCGGTCGCGGCCGCGAGCGTCGCGCTCGTCGCGGTCGCGCTGAACGCGGCCCTGTACGGGCTGCCGATCCCATACGCCGGCTACGCGTTCGGG
>JACPEQ010000143.1 GCA_016183435.1 Chloroflexota bacterium | reverse complement strand
GGCCGCGACGATCCAGCCGCGGCGCGAGGCGAATGTCCAGCGGATCGCGGTCAGTCGAACACCTCCATCGCGCCGGACGCGTTCACTGCAGGACGGCGGTCTTCGGATTGAAGGCGTACGTGATCGCGATCGGCGCGCCGCCCGCGCTCTCATTCACGATCTCGTGCCAGACGGTGATCATTCGCGGGTACGCGCGCGGCTTCCCGTCGATCGTGAGCGCATCGACGATGGTGTCGTCCTTCCACTGCTTCGAGGCGTTCGCGATCGACAGGTACGTGGGCTTCTCCACGGGCGGGATCCCATCGGGCGGGGGGCCGCCCGAGGTGATCTCGCGCGAGATCTCCTCGAGCTCGTCGGCGGTGCCTGCTGGAGCCGCGGTCGGCAGCGGGATGCGCGCACCGGTACAGGCAGCGGCGAGCGCCGCGCTCGACGAGAGGGCGAGGAAGCGCCGGCGGGAGATGTCCATCCGACCGATCCCCATCATCCACCGGAACGCGCGCGGCGCCCGTCCGAGTCCTGGCGTGTGACGATCCTCACGCCGATGAGCGCCGCTCCGATCTGGTCCATGCGGCGCGCCGCCGCTGCTCGGCCACCCGCTTCACGGTGCGACGAGCGTGAGATCTGGTGATCGCAGACCGTCGCCGAGCCGACGGATCGCATCGGGCGCGGACCGTACACCCCGTACGCAGATGGGTCTTGCCGTACAGCGAGCCGCGGCCAGACTTCGGGCTTCACGGCGATCGGGCGGATCGCGCCGCCGGGAGTGCGGGCCCGGAGGGCGGGCGGCCGGCACATTCGCGCGGGCGGGCTGACGCGAGGCGTGTCCTCGCCGATGCGAGCGGGGAGGGCGGGTCGTGGCGAGCGTCGGGGCGATCGACCTCGGGACCTATCGCACATCCGAAGGCGACCTCGTGCACTGCTGGTACGACACCTCGGGCGTCCTCGTCACTTTGGGGATCGGAACGGTGGCTGTGACGAACGCGTGGAAGCGATCCGGCCATCGCACATGCGCCATGCTGTGTGACGAGCGTCACTCGGAGAGGTATGGACAAGCTCTGGTATCTGCGCCGCCTGGACCTGTTCGAGGGGCTATCGGACGCAGAGATGCGCCGGCTCGGCGACCTCATGCGTGACCGCGTGTGCCATGTCGGCGAGGACGTCGTCGTGCGGCCTTCGGGCGACCGCATCTACCTCCTGAAGCACGGCCGGGTCGAGGTCCTCAGCGGCGGTGTCGCCGTCGCGACGCTCGGGCCAGGCCAGCTCTTCGGCACGTCCGCGTTCTTCGGCGCGGCCGATCCGGGCCAGCGCGTCGTCGCCGTCGAAGAGGTCGTCGTGTGCGAAGCGCCAGCGGGTCAGTTCCTCGCCGCGATGGCCACACATCCGCGCCTGGCGGCCCGTCTGCTCAAGCTGATGTCCCGCCAGATCTTCGAACTCGAACAGACGGTCGAGCGGACCGCGACGGACACGGTCGCGCAGCGGCTCGCTGACCTGCTCCTCCGCGTCGCGAGGCGTGATGGACAGCGCATGGAGGTGCGCGGTCTGGCGCAGGCGGACCTCGCGCGCATGATCGGCGCCTCGCGCGAGAGCGTGTCGCGCCTGATCGCGTCATGGGAGCGGCTCGGGATGCTGAAGGCCGGGCCCCGGCGCATCGAGATCCTGGACGAGGAGCGGCTCGCCGGCCTCGCACGCGATCGCGCGTAGCGCCTCGGCCAGGCCTCGTTGCCCGCTCGCAGGTCACGCAGACCGGTACCGATCGACCCGTACGAGTACGTGGATATCCCTATTGCGCCGAGGCAGGTGGAGGCGTATGCCTTCGTCCTCGCGCCGGGATCGAGCGACCGGCCCGGCACCGAGCCCTCGGTCGCTCGGCACGGAACGCGCGGCGGCGCGCTCGCGACCGGGGCGGCGGGAGGCGGCGTTGGGGAACGCGGTCGTCGAGCTCGGCACCTATCGCACCCGCGATGGCGATCTCGTGCACGCGTGGTACGACAGCTCGGGCGTGCTCATGGCCGAGCGCGACGGTCCGAAGGGCACGGAGCGCGTCGATCCATCGACGCTCACCGGCGTCGTGAAGCTGAGCGACGATCCGTTCTGGCCCGAAGGCGAAGCTCCGACGCAGGGTGTGCGGTGGAGCGAATGACGTGAGCGTGCAGCGCTCACTGTGGGGCGGCGCAGCCCAGTACCGATCTCCGATCGACGCCGTGGTCCACTGGGCGTGCCGCAAGGACGCGCATCGCGCGGCTCCATCGCGCGGTGGGCGAGGCGGGCTCACGGTCCATCAGGGCCGATGGGCGTACTGCGACGGCGTGGTCGATGACGACCAGCACGAGTGGGCGCCGACCGGGGGCGTCCCCATCGACCGCCTCGTCGACTGGACGAAGGCGATGGACCCGTTCCGCGCGGTCACGATCCGCCGCTAGGGGTCAGCCCGCTCGGGCGGGCGCGGATAGGCTTCGCGGACGATGGCACACCCGGGACGCGCCGTCGCCCAGCGCATCGGGCGGGTCGGAGTGTGGACGCTCCAGTTCGACCGCATGCCGGTGGCGGAGGTGCGGCGAGCCGCGGCGCGCCTCGAGGAGCTCGGCGCCGGCGCCATCTGGATCCCCGAGTCGGTCGTGAGCAAGGAGGTGTTCGCGCACTCGACGCTCCTGCTCGCGGCGACGGAGCGGATCCCCGTCGCGACCGGCATCGCGAACATCTGGGCCCGCGACGCGGTGGCGATGCAGAACGGCGCGCGCACGCTGGCGGACGCGTTCCCCGGCCGCTTCATCCTCGGCCTCGGCGTCAGCCACGAGCCGGCGGTCAAGCGGCGGGGCGGCATCTACGACAAGCCGCTCACGCGGATGCGCGAGTACCTCGACGCCATGGACAAGGCGCGCTACTCCGGCCCCGAGCCCGCGCACCCCGTGCCGCGCCTGCTCGCGGCGCTGGGACCGAAGATGCTCGAGCTTTCGGCCGAGCGGACGGCGGGGGCACACCCGTACTTCGTGCCGGTCGAGCACACACCCCTCGCGCGCCGCACGCTCGGCGAGGGTCCGCTCCTCGCGGTCGAGCAGGCGGTCGCGTTCGAGACGGATCCGACGAAGGCGCGCGAGCTCGCGCGATCGCACATGTCCGGCTACCTGCGGCTCGACAACTACGCCAACAACCTTCGTCGTCTCGGCTGGTCCGAGGACGACATCGCCGGACCGAGCGACGCCCTGGCCGACGCGATCGTCGCGTGGGGCCCGCTCGATCGCATCGCTGACAGAGTGTTGACCCACCTCGGTAACGGCGCGGACCACGTGTGCATCCAGCCTCTGGCGAGCGATCTGTTACGTATGGACCTGGAGCGCATCGGAGAGCTGCTCCGGAACGCGCGATAGGACGCCGCGCACCGATACTTCGCGCGTGCGCATCGGCGGCCACGACGTGGCGCTCACGAACCAGGACAAGGTCTTCTTCCCCAAGCTTGGCGTCACGAAGGGCGATCTCGTCGAGTACTACGTGGGCGTCGCCGACGCCGTGCTCCCGCACGTCAGCCGCCGGCCGGCGCAGATGAAGCGCTACCCGAACGGCGTCGAGGGCGACTTCTTCTATCAGAAGCGCGTCCCGGTCCCGCATCCGGACTGGCTCGAGACCGTCCACATCGCGTTCCCGAGCGGGCGCACGGCGGACTTCCCGGTCCTGAACGACGCGGCCGCCCTCGCGTGGTCCGCGAACCTCGGGTGCATCGAGGTCCACACGTGGCACTCGCGCGTCGACGACACCGAGCGGCCCGACTACCTGCTCATCGACCTCGACCCGAGCGCCGAGGGGCAGTGGAGAGCGGTGCGCGAGATCTCGCTCACCACGAAGGACGTCATGGACGAGCTCGGCCTCATCAGCTTCCCCAAGACGTCGGGCTCCACCGGCATGCACATCCTCGCTCCGATCGAGCGCGAGCTCGAGTTCCCCGAGGTGCGCCGCTTCGCGAAGGCGATGGCCAAGGTGATCGAGAGCCGCGTCCCGAGGATCGCCACGACGACGTGGGCGGTGAAGGACCGGACGGGCGTCTTCGTCGACTACGGGCAGAACGCGCGCGACCGCACCATCGCCTCCGCCTACTCGGTGCGGCCTGTGCCCGATGCGCGCGTGTCAGCGCCGCTCGCATGGGACGAGGTCGGGGACGTCGAGCCCGGCGCGTTCACGATCCGGACGATGGCCGCGCGGATGAAGGAGGTCGGAGACCTCACGGCGGGCATGTGGGAGAAGGCCGCGAGCATCGCGCCGCTGTTCGAGCGGGTCGGCGAGAGACCGCCCGGCAAGGGCCCGCAGCCGCGGAAGCGCACCGGCCCCGGCGGTCCGTGGCGCGACGGGCGCGCGGAGTACCGGTCCAGGTACGAAGAGCGGAAGAAGGCGGCTCGGAGAGGCTAGGCGCGGACGAGCAGGTCCTCGAGCGTCGGATCGCCTGTGCGGGGGCGCGGGCGGACCTGGTCCCAGGTGCACTCCGTCGGATCCTTGTCCGGCCGGAAGCGCATGAAGCGCGTGCCGTGACGAAAGCGATCCTCCTCCACCTTGTCGAAGCGGACCTCGCAGACGATCTTCGGCGTCACCGGGATCCACTCGAGCTCGCGCCCCTGTGACCAGCGGCTCTCCATGCCGGGGTGCCGGCCGGTCGTGGTCTCCTCCGCGACGCGCAGTGGCGGGAGCATCGTCTGAAGCTGCTGCTGCAGCGGCCCCGCGATCCCCGAGGTATGACCGGCGAAGTCGAGCGTCCCGTCCTTGCGGTAGAGCCCGAGGTTGAGCACCGCGATGCGCTTCCCGTTCACCCGGTAGCCGACGATCACGCAGTCGGCCGTCTTGTGCTTCTTCACCTTGCGGACCGCCTCGCGCGATCCGGGCATGTACGGGACGTCGACCCGTTTCGCGATGATCCCGTCGAGCCCGAGCGTCTCGAGGCGATCGAGCCACGCGCGCGCCTGCGCGATGTCGGTCGAGGCGGGCGAGATGCGGAACCCCTTCGCCTTGGCGAGCAGCGCCGGCCGCCGCTCGCGGAGCGGCTTCGCGTGGATCGGCTCGCCGTTCCAGAGCAAGACGTCGAAGGCGATGTACGTCGCCGGCGTCTCCGCCGCCAGCTTGCGGATGCGGCTCTCGGCGGGATGCAGGCGCATCTGCATCGCGTCGAAGTCCAAGCGGCCGTCCCGCTCGATCACGATCTCGCCGTCGAGCGCGGAGTGCGGAGGCAGGAGGTCGCCCAACGGACGCAGCTCCGGGAAGTAGCGCAGCAGCGGACGTCCGTTGCGGCTCCACAGCGCGAGCTCGCCGCCGTCGTTCTCGAGCACGCCCCGGAACCCGTCCCACTTGGGCTCGTACTGCCACTTCTCGCCGACGGGGATCTCGTCCACGAGCTCGGCCTCCTGCGGCGGGAACGGCACGTTCGGCCCGGGCATGCCGCTCAGGCTAGACGCGACGGGAGATCAGTTGCCCGGCGTCGCTGACGGCCTCGGCCCGAACTGCGCCGTCGCCGGAACGAGAAGATCCTGGCCGAAGAGCTTTTCGCGAGGATGGTCCGCGAGGAATCGCAAGATCCCCTCGGCGACACCGCCGGCGATGACGTCCGCACGATCGATCATCAGTTCGCGGTCCCCGTCATTACTGACGTATCCCATCTCGAGGATGACGGACGGCGTGTGTGGCGCGGTCGCGTACTTGTTGCGCTGCCACGACATGGCGTAATAGCCCAGCATCTGTCTCGTTACCCTCTGGCCGTCATAACCGAGTCCGGTCGCGGCCGCGTAGTGCGTCTTGATCGACTCGAGGAGCGCCGCCTCATATGGCGTCCGCCGTGAACTGAACGCCATCTTGAATCCGCTGTTGACACCGGTGCCATCCCCATCGCCATGAAGCGCGACGAACGCATCCGCCACGTACCCGGGCGGGATCGTCGTTGGCAGGACGTCAACGACGAAACCCTTCGCTTCGAGGATCGGCCTGACGCGTTTCGCGATGTCGAGATTGATCTGGACTTCGGTCACGCCACCCCATGCCGTCCCGGTCTGCGTGAGCAGGCGCCAGAGCTCCGGCGGGGCCTTCTCCGTCTCCCAGTGACCGGCCTGGATCCCGATGCGGCGAGGACCTGCGGGTAGCACCGGCTTCGGGATCCGCGTGAACAGGACCGGCGTCGCCGTCGGCCGACCTGCCGGAGGGATCACGGGCGCGGCGCCGGGCGCTGATGTCGGCACCGGCACGGTGGCGGTCATGGTGTCTCCGCCGGGGAGCTCGTCGCCTAGCTCGGTGAGGCTCCACACCTCGGGCATGTCCGCGAGGTCGTCCGAGATGCTCGCGAGCATGCCGCTCGCGCCGGCACCGTCGCCGCTGCGCGCGCGCATCACCTGCTGACCGACGATCGACCCGACCAGCACGGCGACGGCCGCGGCGGACACGAGCAGCAGGCTGCCCGGCCCGATCCGTCCCCTCATGCCCACGATGCTACGGAACCGGAAATGAAAAAGGGATGAGAAAGGGGTCCGGCCGTGCCGGACCGCTTTCGGCACCGGACGCGGCTCGGGGCGGTCGAGGTGCCACGACCGAGCTCGTCCGCGGTCCCGAGCGCCGGCGCGCGGGTACCCTCGCCGGGTGGACGACCGAGCGCGCGACGCGCTCGAGCGCATCGCGGCGCGCTTGCCGTCCCTCACGCGCGGGCGCGTCCTCGACCTCGGATGCGGCGAGGGGCGCTTCCTGCCGGCGCGCGGCGTCGGCCTCGACATCGACATGGAGCGCCTTCGGGTCGCGCGCGGCGCTTCGCGCCTGGTCGTCCGCGCCGACGCGCGCTGCGTCCCGTTCGCGAGCGCGTCGTTCGACACCGTCTACGCGAACCGGATGCTGAACGACACCGGCGACGTCGACCGGGTCCTCAGCGAGATCGCACGCGTGCTCCGTCCGTCGGGGCGCCTGCTGGTGCTCACCCGCGCCCGCTCGGCGCAGGGCGACCGGCTGGACCGCGCGAACGGGACCGAGCGTCTTCTGCGCCACTTCGCGCGCGTCGATGCGGAGCTGGATCCGACGGATGACCGCATCGCGCTCTTCATCGCCGAGGGACGGCGCTCCTCCTAGGACGAGCACGCGGGCATGCTAGGTCGCGCCGGCGTTGACCCCGAACAGCCCGGGCAGGACCGACCCGAACAGGTAGCCGGCGATCCCGGCGAAGGCGGCGAGCACGACGACCTCCAGGCCCGAACGCAGCGCGCTGCGCCTGGTCCAGCGCGACTTCACCGCGCCGATCGTGAACAGCACGGCGGCCGTCAGCACGACCGACGCCCAGATGGCGACGCCGACCGGGAGCAGCAGGTACGGGACGACCGGCACGAGCGCGGCGAGCCCGAAGGACGTGCCCATGACCAGGGCACCCTGTAGCGCGTTGCGACCCTCGACGATGTCGATCCCCAGCTCCTTCTCGACCATCGTCTTGAGCAGGACGCTCGGCACCCGCGCCATCTCGGCGGCGACGCGCTTGGCGGCGGCCTCGTCGAGACCTTCCTGCTCGAGCATGTAAGCGACCTCTGCCTCGGACTCTCCCGGCCGGCCGTGCACCTCTTCCCGCTCCTTCTCGACCTGCGCGAGGAAGATCTCGCGCTGGCTCTTCGATGAGAGGTACTCGCCGGCGGCCATCGAGAACACGCCGGCCAGCGCGGATGCGAGGCCGGCGACGAGGATCGGGAAGCGGTCGTTCGTCGCTCCGCCCACGGTGCTCACGACCGCGAGCGTGGACACCAGACCGTCCTGCATGCCGAACAGCGCTTCGCGGATCTCGCTGAGCAGATCCGCCTCGGCTCGCTCCTCGCGCAGGTGCTGCGCAAGCCAGGCCTTGTCCTCATAGGGGCGTTCGGGGAGCGGTTGCACGGCGATGGCACCATTGTGTCCCGCGATGGACGTGACCGCTCTGCGAGACCGGCTCGAGCGCGACCGCGACGACACGGAGCGGACGCTCGGGAGCATCCGGGAACGCCTTCAGCTCGCGCAGATCGAGAGCGGCGGGGAGCTCTCGCTCGCCGACCAGCATCCCGCCGATGCCGCCACCGAGACCGAGTCGCGCGAGCTGGACATGACGCAGCGGCGCATGCTCGAGGCGCGGCTGAGGCGGATCGGCGACGCGCTCGGCCGCATCGACCGGGGCACGTACGGCCGCTGCGTCGTCTGCGGCGAGCGCATCCCGGACGAGCGTCTGGAGGCGCTGCCGGACACGGCGTACTGCGTCAAGGACGCCAGGCACGAGGAGCGCACATAGCGCGTTGGCACGTCCAGTGCTTCACGGGACCGTTGCATGATCGAGACGCAGGAGGCCGGCGTCTCCGAGATCGCTATCGAGACGTCGCGGGGGTTCGGGTACCGGCTGACGCAGAGGTCGGGCTGACCGAGGCCCGCCGCGCGCGGACCGCGTCCGCCAGCTCGCGCAGCAACGTCGCCGTCGTCTCCCAGCCGATGCACGCGTCGGTGATGCTCTGCCCGTAGGTCAGGCGTGCGGGATCGACGAGATCCTGACGGCCCTCGAACAGGAAGCTCTCGATCATCAGGCCGGCGATCCCGCGCTGACCGTCGGCGACCTGCCGGGCGACGTCGCGCACGACCTCGGCCTGCTTGCGGTGATCCTTTCCGCTGTTGTCGTGGCTGGCGTCGATCATCACGCCCGTTCCGAGTCCGGCGTCCCGCAGCATGCCCAGCACGCGCTCGACGTGCGCGTGGTCGTAGTTCGGTCCCTGCCGCCCGCCGCGCAGGATGACGTGGCAGCTCGGGTTCCCCTTCGTCATGACGATCCCGGCGAGGCCCTGCTCCGTGACACCGAGGAAGGCGTGCGGGTGCGCCGCGGCGCGCACCGCATCGACCGCCATCTGAAGTCCGCCGCCGGTGCCGTTCTTGAACCCGACCGGCATCGAGAGGCCCGACGCGAGCTCGCGGTGGACCTGGCTCTCCGTCGTGCGCGCGCCGATCGCGCCCCAGCTGACGAGGTCGGACGTGAACTGCGGCGAGATGGGGTCGAGGAACTCGCAGGCCGCGGGCAGGCGGAGCGCCACCAGGTCGAGCAGCAGCTTGCGCGCGATGTGCAGTCCCTCGTTGATGCGGTAGCTGCCGTCGAGCCGCGGGTCGTTGATGAGCCCCTTCCAGCCGACGGTCGTGCGCGGCTTCTCGAAGTACACGCGCATGACGACCCGCAGGTCGTCCTGGAGCTGGTCGGTGAGGATCCGCAGACGCATGGCGTACTCGATCCCGGCCGCGGGATCGTGGATGGAGCACGGGCCGACGACCACGACGAGCCGGTCGTCCTCCCTATCGAGGATGCGCCGGATCTCCGCTCGCCACTCGTTGACGGCGTGCGCGCCGTCGTCCGGGAGCGGGAGCTCCTCGAGGAGGATCCCCGGCGGCACGAGCGGCCGGATGCTCTCGACGCGCAGGTCCTTCGTGCGCTCACGGGGTGTCATCGGTGATCGATCAGGATACCGGCGCTGCTCATACCATTCCGGCCGTGCCCCTCTACGTCTTCCGCGGGAAGTCGCCGAAGGTCGCGCCCGACGCCTGGGTCGCGCCGAACGCCAGCATCATCGGCGATGTCGAGATCATGTCCGGCGCGTCGGTGTGGTTCGGGGCGACGGTGCGCGGCGACACGGATCGCATCCAGATCGGGCCACGGACGAACGTGCAGGACGGATGCATCATCCACGCGGACCCCGGCGAGCCCACGATCATCGGTGCAGGGTGCACGCTCGGGCACGGCGCGATCGTCCATTCGAGCGAGGTCGCGGACAACGTCCTCATCGGGACCGCGGCGGTGCTGACCGGCCGGAACAAAGTCGGCCGCGAGACGATCATCGGCGCCGGCGCGGTGCTGCCGGAGCGCATGGAGGTCGAGGAGCGCAAGCTCGTGCTCGGCGTCCCCGGGCGCGTCGTGCGGGACGTCCGGCCCGAAGACTCGCGATGGACCCACCTCGCGGCCGAGCATTACGTCGAGCTCAGCACAGAGGACCGCGAGCACCTGCGCGAGGCGTGACCTGACCACCATCCGCTCACGATCGGCGACGTCATCGGGGTCGCGCGGCGGAGCGTCGCCATCGGCCTCGAGCGGCACGCCGAGGAGCGCGTGCAGGCGGCCGAGAAGCTCGTCGCCGAGATCCTGAAGCGCGACGAGCCCGTGTACGGCGTGAACACCGGCTTCGGCGATCTGTCCACGGTGCGCATCCCCGCGGCGGACGTCCGTACGCTCCAGCGCAACCTCGTCCGCAGCCACGCCGTCGGCGTCGGCGATCCGCTGCCCATCGACGCGGTGCGCGCGATCATGCTGCTGCGCGCCAACACCCTCGCGGCCGGACGATCCGGCGTGCGCAAGGAGCTCCTCGAGCTGCTGATCGACATGCTGAACCGCGGCGTGCATCCGGTGATCCCGATGCACGGCAGCGTCGGCGCGTCCGGCGACCTCGCGCCGCTCGCGCATCTCGCGCTCGTCCTCATCGGCGAGGGCGAGGCGACCCACGACGGGAAGCGCAAGTCGGCCGCCGACGCGCTCAAGCACGCGGACCTCAAGCCGATCGAGCTCGCGCCGAAGGAGGGCATCTCCCTCGTCAACGGGACGCAGGTCATGACGGGTATCGGCTGCCTCGCGCTCCACGATGCCGAGGT
>JACPEQ010000012.1 GCA_016183435.1 Chloroflexota bacterium | reverse complement strand
GCACGCCCGCGTGACAGAGGAGGAAGGTGATCAGAAGGCGGCCCACGCGCCCGTTCCCGTCGAGGAACGGGTGAATGGTCTCGAATTGGACGTGGGCCAAGCCGGCCCCGACGAGCGTGGGAAGGCCGTCTCGGTCGTCGTTGAGGAAGCCTTCGAGGGCGGCCATGCACTCCTCGACGAGGTGCTGCGGTGGTGGGACGAAGCGCGCGTTCCCGGGACGCGTTCCGCCTATCCAGTTCTGTGAGCGACGGAACTCGCCAGGGTCCTTGCCGCTACCCCGTCCCCGGGAGAGCAGGACCGCGTGGATCTCCCGGATGAGCCGGTTCGCGAGCGGGAACCCTCCACGAAGACGGGTGAGTCCGTGTTCCATCGCGGCGACGTAGTTGGACACCTCGACGACGTCGTGGAGCGGCACGCCGGGGGCTTCGTTCAGCTCGAACAGCAGGAGATCCGAGAGCGACGACTGCGTCCCCTCGATCTGTGATGAAAGGACCGCTTCCTTGCGGACGTAGCTGTACAGGAAGAGGTGGATGTCGGACAGCAGCCTCGAGGCGCCATCCAAGCGGCCGAGCGCGAGGTGCGCGCCCTCGAGCGCCTGCTGGAGCTCGCCCTCCATGACGACCGGCGGTTCCGGTGGGAGGGGCGTGGGGACGAACGCCTCGACAGGCTCCTCGCCGACACGGGTGACCTCGTAACGTCCGATGGGACCTCGCTCCATGTGTGTGGAGGGCTCCTTCGCAGATTTGAATAGCCGGCGACGCTATTCAAGATCAGCGGCGACGCTTGAATAGTATGCGACAACGGGGCTACGACCGTGCGGCTGCGACCGGCGCTGCCGACCTCGCTGGATCAGCAGGCTCGGGCTGCGCGCAGGAGCAGGATCCGGGCTCACCGGCGCCGGAGGAAGCTCGGTACCTCCAGGTCGTTCGGGTCGTACTTCTTCTCTTCGACGCGCTCGCCCCCTCCGTTCGTCGCCACCGCGACGGGCGTGCGCTCGACCAGCCGCTGCTCGACCTGCCGCTTGTGGATCGGCTGCTCGATGCGCTTCAGCGGGCGCGCGGGATCGAACCCGGTCGCGATCACGCTGATCTTCACGTCGGCCGCCATGCGGTCGTCGATCACCGCGCCGAAGATGATGTTCGCCTCGGGGTCCGCCGCACCGTGGATGATCTCCGCGGCCTCGTTCACCTCGAACAGGGTGAGGTCCGGGCCGCCGGTGATCGTGAATAGCACGCCGCGGGCGCCGTCGATGGACTGCTCGAGCAGCGGCGACATGATCGCCTGACGCGCCGCGTCGGCCGCGCGTGTCTCGCCGCTGCCGTGGCCGATGCCCATGAGCGCGGAGCCCGCGCTCGTCATGATCGTCTTCACGTCCGCGAAGTCGAGGTTGATGAGGCCGGGGATCGTGATGAGGTCGCTGATCCCCTGGACGCCCTGGCGCAGCACGTCGTCGACGATGCGGAACGCGTCGACCATGCTCGTCTTCTTCTCGACGACCTGGAGGAGCCGGTCGTTCGGGATGACGATCAGCGTGTCGACCTTGTCGACGAGCTCCTGGATGCCCTGCTCCGCGAGCAGCCGGCGCTTCGCGCCCTCGAACGAGAATGGCTTCGTCACGACGGCGACGGTGAGCGCGCCGATGTCCTTGGCGATCTCCGCGATGATCGGCGCCGCGCCGGTCCCGGTGCCGCCGCCCATGCCCGCGGTCACGAAGACCATGTCGGCCTCTTTCAGCATCTCGTAGAGCTTCTCGCTGTCGTCCTCCGCGGACTTGCGGCCGACGGAGGGATCGGAGCCCGCACCGAGGCCCTTGGTGACCTTGTCGCCGATGCGGATCTTGTGCGGGGCGTCCGCCAGGAGCAGGGCCTGCGCGTCGGTGTTCACGGAGATGAACTCGACGCCCATGAGCTCGGCGCGGATCATCCGGTTCACCGCATTCGATCCGCCACCACCGACGCCGACGACCTTGATGAGCGCGAAGTTCTCGATGTCCGAGCGGATCGGCATATGGGAGGGGCCTCCTTTGCGCCTATTCGGCCTGGCGCCGCCCCTCCCCTGAGCGCACGTCGGGCTCTTTGTTCCGCGAACTATACGCCCGACCGGAAGGCCGGCGACAGCCGATCAGCGCGAGGCGGGGTGATCGCGGTCAGTGCTCCCCGAGCGTCTTCATCAGGTAGGCCGTCAGGAAGCCGAGCACCGTGGCGATGCCGACCACCCAGCCGCCCTGCTCGTAGGCCTCGGGCATCGCGGTCTGCGCCAGCATCGCGAGCATCGCGCCCGCGGCGAGCGCGAAGATCACCGCGAGCGCGAACGGTGAGGCGCCCGCGAAGGCGAGGTTGCCGGCGACCGCCCCGAGGCCGGTCAGGAGCGTGAGGCCGCCCCAGAGGAGCACGATCCGCAGCGGCCCGTAGCCGATGCGGCGCATGATCACGGAGCTGGACATCGCCTCGGGCAGGTCCGAGAGAAAGAGTGCGGCGATGAACGGCAGGTTGAACGAGGCGGCGCCTACCGTGAGAGCCCCGATCGCGAGCGACTCGGGGATCGCGTCGAGGAACAGACCCACGTAGATGCCGACGGCGGCGCTCCCGCCGCGCTCCGAGGCGATCGCCCGGTGGTCGATCGGCGACGCCCGGAGCGCGTGCGCCTCGACCGCGCCCCGCGCCTCGGCGCGCCACCGGCGGGCCTCGGCCTCCGCCTCCGCCTGACGTGCCGACGTCGCGCCGAGCCGTTCCGCGAGGAGCCGGCTGACCGCCATCGCGAGCGGCGGCGACGCGGCCACGAGGCGGTCGAAGTCGGCCTTCTCGATGCGCAGCAGCGAGGCGTCGGAGGTGGCGCGGACGGTCGCGGTCCGCTCTTCCCCGGTGACGAGCGCCATCTCCCCCACCACCTCGCCCGGGCCGATCGTCGCGACCCGCTCCTCGCCGCTCAGGACCTCCAGTTCGCCGCTCACGACGACGTAGAGCGCGTCCCCCGACTCGCCTTCCGCGAAGACGGTCGCGCCGGCCGGCACGTCCATCGGCTCCGCGCGCGGGGCGAGCGCCTGCACCTCCGCGGCGGGCAGCGCGCGCAGGACGCCGACGCGCGAGAGCCCGTCGAGGATCGTCTCGATCTCGGCGCGCCTGCGGCGCCGCAGGAATACCTCCGCCGTCGAGGCCTTGCGGAGGAAGCCACCGGCCGGATCGAGCGCTCCGTTGACGGCGACGAAGAGGGCGGCGCCGCCGAGGAAGCCGAGCGTCAGCGGGACGATGCCACCATGCTCGAAGGCCGGCTCGATGAGCTCGAACGACAGCGCGGCGAGGAGCGCTCCCGCGCCGAACGACATGACCGCCGCGACGGCACCGTGGCCCGGTCGCAACCAGATCCCGAGCACGGCGCCGACGACGAGGGAGGCCGCGGCCGCGAGACCCGAGACGAACGCGTCGAGTGCCACGGCCGAGGTCGCTAGGGAACGAGTCCCTTGAACAGCCGGGCGATGCGCGAGCCCACCCCGTTGGCGCTCCGGGAGCGCGCGCGGTCCTCCTCGGTCACCCAGTGGTGCGCGCCCCAGAGCAGCAACCCGCTCGCGGCGGCGTAGGGCGGCGTGGAGATCTGGTCGGTGAGGCCCCCCAGCCCGCGCGGGCCGGTCACGCGTGCCGCCATCCCGAGCTGATCCCGGGCCGCACGGCCGATCCCCTGGAGCAGCGCGCCTCCGCCGGTGAGCACCAGGCCGGCCTGCAGGCGGTTCGTCGCGCCGGCGGCCTCGACCTCCGCGGCGACGAGCTCGAACAGCTCCTGGACCCGGTACTGGACGATCTCGGCGACGTGCCGCCGCGTGACGCCGTGCGGGAGCTCCTCGCCGATCGAGGTGATCTGGACGACCTCGTCGGGGTCCACCTCGAGGGGCAGGGCGGTGGCGTAGCGGACCTTGATGCCCTCGGCGCTGTCCGGGGCGACGCGCAGCACGATGCCGAGGTCGCTCGTCACGCTGCGGCCGCCGACAGGGATGGTCGCGGCGTGCGAGATGGAGCCGTCCTGGAAGATCGCGACGTCGGTGGTGTCCCCGCCGAGGTCGACGAGCGCCACCCCGAGCTCGCGGTCCTCGTCGCTGAGGACGGCCTCGGAGGTCGCGAGCGGGCTGAGCACGAGCTCGTCGATCTCCACGCCGGCGCGCTGGACGCACTTGCTGAGGTTCTGCACGCTCGTCGCGGACGCCGTGACGATGTGCGTTTCCACCTCGAGGCGCACGGCCGTCATCCCGATCGGGTCCCGCACACCCGCCTGGCCGTCGACGACGTACCCGCGCGGGATGACGTGGAGCATCTGGCGCGTGTTGGGGATGCTCACCGCGCGCGCCGCCTCGATGGCGCGCTGGGTGTCGTCGTCGGCGACGTCGCGGTGCCCGGAGATCGCGACCATGCCGCGCGAGTTCTGGGAGCTGATGTGGTTGCCGCTCACGCCGACGAGCGCCGACCGCACCTTGTACCCGGACATGCGCTCCGCGGCCTCCACGGCCGCGGTCACGCCCTGGACGGTGCGGTCGATGTCGATGACGACGCCCTTGCGCAGCCCGTCGGAGGGCGCGCTGCCGATCCCGATGACGTTCGCGCCGGCGCCGTGCTCGTCCAGCTCGCCGATGAGCGCGCAGACCTTCGTCGTTCCGATGTCGATCGCGACGATCACGGGCTGCTCAGGCATGGCGTGAGGTTAGAGGAAGTGCCGCCGGATGACAGCGACGTTCTGGAAGATCCGCCATCCGAAGACGAAGAGCGCGACCAGGTAGAGGTCGATGCCGAGCCGGTCGCCGAGAAAGGTGAGCGCCGCCGCGAGCAGCGCGTTCGTGTAGAAGCCGGTGATGAAGATCCGCGCGTCGAAGTGTTTCTCGAGCTCCGCCCGGAGGGCGCCGAGGATCGAGTCGAGCGCGGCGAGGATGCCGACGGCCGTGTAACGCGCGAGCTCGATCGGGAGCGTGATGCGGAAGGCCAGCCCGAGCCCGATACCGATGACCAGCCCGAGGAGCGGGAGCCAGAGCGTCACTGGGGGCTGAAGACGATGCGCTCCGCGCTGCGCACGTCCACGTACTCTAGCCGCCTGCCCGGCTGCTCCCGCAGGAATCGCAGCGCGAGCGCGAGCTTCTCCTCGATGCGCTCGGGCGTGCCGAACCGGATGTCCCATCCCGCGCCGCTCGAGAGGACGATCCCGTCCGCGCCCGGCTCGACCCGGACCGCAGGGGCCGTAGCGTCGGCGCGCAGCTCGCCGGGCGCGACCTTGGCCAGGCGCAGGGCAGCGGCGACCAGCGCCGCGTCCACCCGCTCGCCGGAGGAGCGCGCCGGCGCGCGGAGGTCGCGGACGCGCAGGGACGGTGCCGCGGTGGCGTCGTCGGAGGGGAACAGCACGCCGTCGGGGTCGACGAACCACTCCAGCGATCCGACGACCCACCGTCCGGCGGCCTCCCGCTCGGACAGGGCGATGCGGGCCCTCGCGTCGGGGAACGAGATCTCCACCCGCGCGTCGCGGACCGCGGGGAGCCGCAGCAGCGCCGCTCGCGCCTCCGCCGCGCTCGCGCGGAAGAGCGGCCGGCTGTGGAGGTCCGCGGTCGCGAGCGCGTGCGGCGGGCTCACGTGGCGCGCGCCGGCGACCTCGATGCTCTCGATGGGCGGCGTGTCGGCGGACGCGAGGTAGCCCAGACCGGCCGCGCACGCCAGGGCGATCCCCGCTGCCGCGATCCGCGCCGGATCCGCGGGTCCGCGCCTGGGCTCGGGCCGCTGCCGCCGCGCGCCCGGCCGGCGGCTACCGATCTTCTTCTCGGCGGTCGCCTTCGGCGCCGCCTTTGGCCGCAGGCGCTCGCTCCATGGCCGAGCTGATGAGCCGCTCGAGCAGCTCGCCGAAGGGGATCCCGGCGACATGGGCCGACTTCGGCAGCAGGCTGTTCGCAGTCATCCCGGGGATCGTGTTCACCTCGAGGACCGGCATGCGCGAGCCAGAGAGGATCATGTCCGTGCGCGACAGGTCCTCGCACCCGAGGGCGCGGTGGGCGCGCAGGGCGAGGTCCTGGGCCCGGCGCGCGACGTCGTCGGGGACGCGGGCGGGGCAGATCTCCTCGCTCGCGGCGGGGTCGTACTTCGCCTTGTAGTCGAAGAACGTCCGGTCCGTCACGATCTCGATGACGGGCAGCGCGACGAGATCGTCCTCGCCGCCGATGACCCCGACGGTGAGCTCCGTCCCGGCGAGCCGCTCCTCGATCATCGCGCGGTCGTCGTAACGCAGCGCGTCCGCGATCGCGGCGCCGAGCTGGTCCGGGCGCTCGACGAGCGTCGCGCCGAAGCTCGACCCCTGCTGGACCGGCTTCACGAACACGGGGTAGCCGATCGCCTGCGCCGCCGCTGCCCCCGCCGCCGGATCGCGCGCGTAGGAGCGTCGCGTGACGATCGCGTCCCGGGCGACGTCGATGCCCTCGGCGGCGAGGTGGCGCTTCGCCATGACCTTGTCCATCGCCAGAGCCGAAGCGAGCACCCCCGAGCCCACGTACGGGATGCCGAGGATCTCCAGCAGCCCCTGCAGCGTCCCGTCCTCGCCCCACGGTCCGTGCAAGGCGATGAACGCGACGTCGATCGGAGCGCCGCCGCCCGATGGGACGATCGCGCTCGTCGCCGGCACGAGCGCGTCGGCGGCGCGCTGGATCTGCCGCTGGAGCTCGGCCGGCAGCTCGCGCTTGTCTCGCTCGGTGAGGGCCTCGATGCGGCCGGAGCGCTCGGCGATCGCGCGCGCCTGTGCGCGCTGCTCGTCGGTCAGCTTCCGGTTGTTCGCCATCAGCGCGAGCGGATCGAGGAGCACGACCTCGTAGCGGTCCTTCGGGAGGTGCTCGGCGATCTGGAAGCCCGTCGCGAGAGAGATCTGCCGCTCGGCGGAGGCGCCGCCCGCGAGGACGCCCACTCGGATGCGTTTCACGTCCACTCCCCCACGACCTCGACCTCCGGGACGAGGTCGACCCCGAAGCGCGTCTTCACGGTGCGCTGGCAGAGGCGCATGAGCTCGCGCACGTCGGTGGCGGTCGCGTCGCCCGTGTTGACGATGAAGTTGGCGTGTTTCTCGCTCACCACCGCGCCGCCGACGCGGTGGCCCTTCAGACCGCACGCGTCGATGAGGCGGCCCGCGAAGTCCCCGGGCGGGTTGCGGAAGATCGAGCCGGTGTTCGGCTGCGCGAGCGGCTGCTTCGCGGCGCGCTCGTTCGCCATCTCCTTGATGCGGCGGACCGCCTCCGCGCGGTCGCCCTGCTGCCCGCGGAAGCGCGCCCGCACCACGATCACCGGCGTCCCCTGGAGCGCGCTCGTGCGATACGCGAAGCCGAGCTGCTCGTTCGTCGCGACCCAACTGTCGCCGTTGAGGTCCATGAGCTCGGCGTCGACGAGCACGTCCGCCGTCTCGGTGCCGAACGCGCCGGCGTTGCCGTGGACCGCGCCGCCGACCGTACCCGGCACCGTCGCCATCCACTCGAGCCCGAGGATGCCGCTGCGCGCCGCGACCGCCGCAACGTGCGCGGCCGGCGTCCCCGACGCCGCGGTCACCACGGCGCCGTCGACGGAGGCCTCGCTCCATCCGTTCTCGATCACGACGCCGCGGATGCCCCTGTCGGACACCAGCAAGTTCGTGCCGCCGCCGAGGATGAAGACCGGCACCTCGTGCTGCCGCGCGACGGCGATGGCGCCGCGCAGGTCCGACTCGCTCGCGACGCGCACGAAGATGTCGGCCGGCCCGCCGACGTGCAGCGTGGTGTGGTCGCTCATCGGCTCTCCGCGGACGCCCCAGGGCCTGTTCAATCTCGTGGCCTCCGGCCCGAGAAGGGCTCCGCCCTTGACTCGCGCGGGCCGGCAAAGCCGGAGCCTCGCTCGCTCTCTTGGGTCACGCCGGCCGCCGTGATGCCAGCAGCTCCAGCAGGCGCACGCCGGCCGCTCGGATGTCGCCGGCGCCGAGCACGAGGACCACGTCGCCCGCTACGGCATGGTCGGCGAGCGCGCGCGCCGCGCTCTCCACGTTCGCCGCGTACAGCGCGCCGGACGCCTCGGCGAGACGCTTCGCCAGGCCGTCGGGGTCCGGGCGCTCGCGCGCGGAGGCGAAGGTCTCGGCGACGACCGCAACGTCCGCTTCGCGCAGCGCCTCCGCGAAGCCGTCGAAGAACGCGCGGAGCCGGCTCGGCGTGTGCGGCTGGAACAGCGCCACGATGCGGCCGCCGCCGGCCGGGCGCACGGCGGCGATGTCCGCGCGGATCTCGGTCGGGTGATGCGCGTAGCTGTCGACCACGGTGATGCCGCCGACGGTCCCGAGGGTCTCGAGCCGCCGGGCCGGGAGCGCGGCATCCGCCAGGGCGGCCGCGGCGTCGGCCGGCGTCACGCCAAGGCGATGCGCGGCGACGACCGCCGCGGTCGCGTTCCGCAGGTTGTGCACGCCGGGGACGCGCAGCGCGAGCGTGATGCGGCGCTGGTCGAAGCGGATCTCGGCCCTGGCGCCGCCGGCGCTCGTCAGCGGCTCCGCGATGAGGACGTCCGCGTCGGGCGAGGTCCCGTACGTGACGACGTCCGCCCGGCCGCGCAGCCGCTCGCGGGCGCGATCGGCGAGGGTGCGCGAGCCCGCGTCGTCCGCGCACGCGACGAGCGTCCCCCCCGGGGTGACGCGCAGCGCGAACTGCTCGAACGCGTCGGCGTAGTCCTGCTGCGTCGGGAAGTGATCCACGTGGTCGTGCTCCACGTTCGTCACCACCGCGACGGCCGGAGACAGCGCGAGGAACGTGTGGTCGTACTCGTCGGCCTCGATGACGAGCTCGGTCCCGCCGCCGACGTGGGCGTTCCCGCCGGCCCCACGCACCTCGGCACCGCAGATGAGCGAGGGGTCCTTTCCGCCGGCGCGCAGCGCCGCCCAGCACATGGCGGTCGTCGTCGTCTTGCCGTGCGTGCCCGCGACCGCGACGACGATCCGGGTCCGTGCGAGGTACCGCCACGCGTCATGCCGCCGCCACACCGGGATGCCCGCCGAACGCGCCGCGACGACCTCGGGATGCTCGTCGCCGTACGCGCTCGAGCGGATGACGACGTCCGCGCCGATGACGTTGCGGCTGTCGAAGCTCTCGTGCACGGTGACGCCCAGCGGGCGCAGCGCCTCCGCGAGCGGCCAGCGGCCCTCGTCCGAGCCGCTCACCTGCCCGCGCTCCGCGAGCAGCCGCGCCACGGCGGACATGCCCGCGCCGCCGATGCCGACGACGTGCCAGCGCGTCACGAGCAGCGTCCGAGCTTCAGGAGCTCCGTCGCGACCGTGCCCGCGGCATTCGGTCTCCCGAGAGCGCGCGCCGCCGAGGACATGCGCGCGAGCCGCGGCGGGTCGTCGAGCAGACCGAGGATCACGGCCGCCAGACGCTCGCCGTCGAGCTCGCTCTCGCGGATGACCTCGGCCGCGCCGGTCTCCTGGATGGCGCGAGCGTTCGCCTCCTGGTGGCCGCTCGCGGCGGCCCCGAACGGCACGAGCACGAGGGGCTTGCCGAACGCGAGGGGCTCCGCGATGGACGACGCGCCGGCGCGGCCGATCACCAGGTCCGCCGCGGCGAGGGCGGCGCCCATCTCGTCGCGCAGGAAGGCGTACGGCCGATATCGCTCGGCGAGCTCCGGCGCGAGCGTTGCCTTCCTCGCCTCGGCGCGGCCGATGTGGGCACCGCCGGTGAGGTGGATCACCGTCGCGCGCCGCAGCAGCTGGCCGAGCGCGCCCATCACCGCGTCGTTGATGCGCTCGGAGCCCTGGCTCCCTCCGCTCGCGAGCACGACGTGGCCGTGATCCAGCTTCAGCACCGTGCGCGCCTCGGGCCCGCGCCATCGCAGCAACGAGCGGCGGATCGGATCGCCGGACACGTGCGTGCGGTCGCGCGGCAGGAAGGACGCCGACGCGTCGAACGTGGCGCCGATACGCTGCGACCATCCGGCGAGCAGCCGGTTCACGCGGCCGGGGACGACGTTGCCCTCCCACAGGTAGACGGGCACGCGCAGCAGCCGCGCGGCGAGCACGACCGGGAGCGAGACGAGGCCGCCGCTCGTGCAGCACACGTGCGGCCGGAACGTGGCGATGCGGATGAGCGCATCGAGCACGCTCGGCACGAGCAGTGCACCGCGCGACACGAGCGAGAGCCACGAGTCCGGATCCCGCAGCGATGGCATGGGCGTGGCGTGGAAGGCGATCCCGCTCGCCGGGACGATGTCAGCCTCGAGCCCGCGCCGACCGCCAAGGAACAGGAACGTGACCGCCCCGTCGCGCTCCCGGAGCGCTTCGGCGACCGCGAGGAGCGGGCTCACGTGGCCGCCCGTCCCCCCGCCCGCGAGGAGCACGCGGCAGGGGCGTTCCGGTCTGGTGGGGGGATCGCGGGTCATCGAGACCTCCTCGGGGGGATCGCGGGGGGCTTGCCCCCCGCGTCGTTCGTCCTGCACGGCCGACGCTGAGGAGTATGCCGACGGCGAAGAGACCCACGCAGAGCGACGATCCGCCGTAGGAGATGAACGGCAGGGTGATCCCGGTCATCGGCACGAGGCTGGCGACCACGGCCATGTTCAGCCAGGCCTGGAACGCCAGCCACGCCGTGATGCCGATCGCGAGCAGGGCGCCCTCGGCGTCTGGCGCGCGCAGGGCGATACGCGTCCCCCGGAAGGCGAGCGCGAGGAAGAGGAAGATCACCGCGAGCGTCCCGACGACGCCGAGCTCGTTGCCGATGACCGCGAAGATCGAGTCGGTGTAGGGGGCGGGCAGGAACCCGAACTTCTCCCTGCCGGCACCGAGGCCCTCCCCGAACGGGCCGCCCAGGGCGAGGCCGTACAGCGACTGGATCGCCTGGAAGCCGGTGTTGCGCGGGTCCGACCACGGATCGAGGAACGTGAGCACGCGCTGCAGGCGGTACGGCTGCGCGATCGCGAGCGCAACGGTGGCCGTGACCGCGAGCATCCCGAGCGCGGCGAACGTCGCCAGACGCGCACCCGCCGCGAAGTACAGCGCGAGCGCGATCCCGCCGATGACGATGGCCGTCCCGAGGTCCGGCTCGGCCACGACGAGCCCCGTCATCGCCGCGAGCAGCCCCAGGAACGGGATGGCGGTCCCGGCGGTCGTCACGCGGTCGCGCCGGGCGCCGAGCCAGAACGCGAGGTACACGATGAGCGCCACCTTGGCGATCTCCGACGGCTGCACCCCCGCGAACGCCGTGACCCGCAGCCAGCGGCAGGCGCCCGCGGCGCAGGTGCCGACGCCGGGGATCAGGACGAGCACGAGGAGGACGAGCGCCAGCGCCAAGAGCGGCAGCGCGACGACCCGCAGCCGCCGGTGGTCGACGCGGGCGGCGACGAGCATGCCGACGATGCCGATCGCGGCCCACGCCGACTGCTGGACGAGGAAGTAGCTCGGGTCGTCGAGCGTGTCGAGCGCCCGGATGCCGCTTGCGCTGTAGACCATCGCCAGGCCCAGCGCGACGAGCGTGAGCACGACGGCGACGAGCGGGAGGTCGTAGGACGTCGTCCGCGGAAGGCGGATCCTCATGCGGCGTGCGACTCGGGGGTGGAAGGGGGCGGAGCCCCCTGCGAAGAGAGAACCAGCTCGCGGAAGCGATCGCCGCGCTCCTCGTACGACGAGAACATGTCGAACGACGCGCATGCGGGCGACAGCAGCACGACGTCGCCCGGTCTCGCGAGCGCGCGGGCCCGCTCCACCGCCTCGCGCAGGTCCGCCGCGCGCACGACCTCCAGCGTCGATCCGGCCGCGCGGCGGCGCGCCGACGTGATGGCCGCGCCGATCTCCTCCGCGGCCTGCCCGATGAGGATCGCCGCGCGTGCCTTCGCGACGACCTGCGTGGCGAGGGCGGCGAAGTCCGCGTCCTTCGAGACGCCGCCGAGGATGACGACCGCCGGCCGGTCGTACGCCGCGATCGCCGGGATCGTCGCGTACGGCGTGGTGCCCTGCGAATCGTTCACCCAGAGCACCCCGTCCCGCTCGGCGATGGCCTCGAGCCGGTGCCGCAGACCTTCGAACGCGCGCAGCTCCTCGCCGATCTCGGCTGGCGGGATGCCGAACACGTCGCCGACGATCGCGGCGGCGAGCGCGTTCGCCACGTTGTGAGCGCCGGGGATGCGGAGCTCCGACGCGGCGCAGACGTCGACGTCGCCGGCGGGACCCGTGAGCGCGAGACGTCCACGGGCGTCGAGATACGCGCCGCGCCGCGGGCGCATCGTCAGCGAGAACGTCCTGAGCTGGGAGCCGACGCCCTCGTGCATCGCCATCGCCGTCGGGTCGTCGAGGTTCAGCACCGCGACGTCGCGCGGGACCTGCCAGCGGACGATGCTCGTCTTCGCCGCGATGTAGGCGTCGCGCGTGCCGTGGTGGTCGAGGTGGTCCTCGAGGACGTTCGTCACGACGGCGACGTGCGGGCTGCGGCCGAGCGTCTCGAGCTGGAAGCTCGACAGCTCGAGCACCACGATGTCGTCCTTCGTGAGGCCCGGGAGCTCGTCGATGACGCTCTGCCCGATGTTCCCCCGCACGAGAACACGGCCTTTGATGTTCGAAGCAGGAACGCCCGCGGCTAAAGGCGGCGGCGAAGCCGGCCGCCGAGAAGAAGAAGCGCCCGCGGCTAAAGGCGGCGGCGAAGCCGGCCGCCGAGAAGAAGAAAGGATGCGGCCCACGAGCGTGGTCGTCGTCGACTTCCCCTTCGTCCCGGTGATGCCGACGATCGTCGCGGGACAGAGCCGGAAGAACACGCCGATCTCGGTGAGGATCGGGATCTCGCGCTCGCGCGCGCGGAGGATCGTCGCCGATCGCGGCCGGATCCCCGGCATGACGAACACGAAGTCGGGTTCGCCCAGCGCGGCGTCGTCGCTCGACGGGCCGAGCACGAGATCGACGCGGTCGAGGATCCCGTGCTCGGCGAGGCGGGCGACACCCTCCTCGAGCTGTTCACGGGGCTTCCGGTCCGACATGGTGACGCTCGCACCCTGGTCGAGGAGCCACTTCCCGAGCCCCGCCGCGGTCCGCGCCTTCCCCATCCCGATGATCGTCACGCTGCTCCCACGGAATTCCTCGGGCTCGATGTCGGGGTCGAAGATCAAGCTCATGGCGGGGGGATCGCGGGGGGCTCGCCGTGCCCCACCCGGGGGGTTGGCGGGGGGCTTGCCCCCCGCCTAGCGCGTCCGATGAACGCGCGGCCGATCCGGCCGTCGCCATCCGCGGCCAGGAGATGGCCACGCCGCGGCCATTCGGATGTCGACATGACCCTCAACGGCCCCCGATCGGCGTGGCGAACGCGAGCACGGCCGCGGCTATCCCGGCGATCGCGCCGATGAGCCAGAAGCGGAGGGTCACCTTCTCCTCTGGCCAGCCGAGGGCTTCGAGATGGTGGTGGAGCGGGGCCATGCGGAAGATGCGCTTGCGGCGCAGCTTGAAGCTCCCGACCTGGAGGATCACGGACAGGGTCACCGCAACGAAGATGATCCCGGCGACCGGGAGCAGCGCGATGAACCCGGTCACGAGAGCGACGCTGGCGAGCGCCGCTCCGAGCGAGAGCGCTCCCGCGTCGCCCATGATCACCTCGGCCGGGTGGACGTTGAACCAGAGGAAGGCGAGCACCGCGCCGACGATCGCGGCGCAGAACACCGCGAGCCACGGGAAGCCACGCGCGATGGCGATGAATGCGAAGGAGAGGAACGCGAACACGACGGTCCCTCCCGCCAGGCCGTCGAGCCCGTCGGTGAGGTTGACGCCGTTCGACGTCCCGATGATCGCGATCGCGGCGAGAAGGACGAACGCGACCGCGCCGATCTCCCACTCGCCGAGCAGCGGGATGAAGATCCCCGTCACACCGAAGTGGCGCTGGATGTACACCGCGCCGGCGATGCCGACGATGAGCTGCCACACGAGCTTGTGCCGTCCGCGGATCCCGAAGCCGTAGGCGACGTTCACGAGGTCGTCGATCGCGCCGAGCAGGCCCACCGCGAGCAGCACGCCCATCGGCACGATCGTCTGCGGGATGAAGTCGCTCAGCTGCTCGTCGGGGAGGATGAAGAACACGATCGCCCAGAGGAAGAACACGACCCCGATGAAGAGGATCCCGCCCATCGTCGGTGTGCCCTGCTTCGCCAGATGCGACTGCGGGCCCTCCCGCCGGATGCTCTTCCCGATCCGCAGGTCGTGCAGCAGCCGGATGTACGGGCCACCCAGCGCAAGTCCCAGGACGAACCCGCCAAGGAGCACGCCGAGCGTGATCAGGACGAGGCTGCGTGCGTCGAACTCCATCAGCGCGCCACGGCCTCGCGCGCGAGCTCGTCGGCCACGGCGTCGAGACCGATCGCGCGCGATCCCTTCACGAGCACCGTGTCGCCCGGCCGCGTGACGCGCCGCAGGACGATGAGCGCCTCGGCCGCGTCGGCGGCCTCGTGGACCTCGCGCATCCCGCTCTCGCGTGCCGTGCGCGCGATCGTCGTCGCCAGCTCGCCCACGGCGACGAGCGCGTCGGCGCTGCGCGCCGCGTCGCGGCCGACCTCCTCGTGCGCCGGATCCGAGAACACGCCGAGCTCGCGCATGTCCCCGATCACGGCGACGCGCCTCGTCGGCACGTCCCGAAGCAGCGCGAGGGCGGCGTGCACCGCCGCCGGGCTCGCGTTGTACGAGTCGTCGATGACGGTCAGCCCCGGCGTGCGCCGTACGGCCATCCGGTGCGCCGGCGGCTCCATCGTGCCCAGCGCGAGCGCCGCCTCGTCGAGCGGGACGCCGAGCTCGATCGCGGCGCCGATCGCGGAGAGCCCCGCGGCGAGCAGGTGTCGTCCGGGCATGGGCATCCGCGCCTCGGCGCGCTCGCCCCTGTAGCTCACCGTGAAGGCCAGACCGTCGAGGCCTTCGTCGCGGGCGTCGGTCGCTCGCAGCTCGGCATCCGGCGCCTCACCGTAGAGCACCACGCGGGCGCGCGTCCGCGGCGCGAGCGCGCGGACGCGCGGGTCGTCCGCGTTGAGGAGCGCGACCCCGTCGGCCGGGAGCGCCTCGACGAGCTCGGCCTTGCCGCGCGTGATCGCCTCGACGCTCGGGGTGCGCGAGAAGTGCACAGGCACGTCGGGGATGCGCGTGATCGCGCCCACGCGCGGGCGCACCAGTCCGCAGAGGTCCGCGATCTCCCCCGGCACGTAGAACCCGAGCTCGACGACGGCGACCTCGTGGGTTGGTTCGACGTTCAGGAACGTGAGCGGGACGCCGATCTCGTTGTTGTACGAGCTCGCCGAGGCGAGCACGCGGTAGCGCGCGCCGAGCGTGGCGATGGCGGCCTGCTTCGCCGTCGTCTTGCCCACGTTCCCGGTGATGCCGAACGCCGGGATCGGATGGTCGTCGCGCAGCGCCTCAGCGAGGCGCCGGAGCGCGCGTCGCACCGACGTGACCTCGATGAGCAGCGCGTCGTCCGGCACGCCCGTGGGTGTGCGCTCGACGACCGCGCCCAGCGCGCCGCGCGCGATCGCGTCCGCGACGAAGTCATGGCCGTCGCGCACGTCCTTGAGCGCGAAGAAGAGCGTTCCGGGCGACAGGATCCGCGAGTCGAACGCGCCGCCCGCGAACGTCAGCGAGGGGTCAGCGGACCCAGTGACGATCCGCCCGCTCGTCGCGGCGAGCAAGCGAGCGAGGGTGAACACTCCTAGTGGATCCTACGGCTTGCGATCCGGCTGGATGCGCGCATACCGCAGCGTGTCCTGCGCGACCGCGCGGAACGTCGACATCGCGGTCACGGTCCCGAATAGCTTCGACCTCGGACGCTCGAGCACGATGACGGCGACGAAGGTCGGATCGACCGCGGGGAAGAACCCCGCGAACGTGCTGATGTAGTCGTCGTCGATGTAGCGGCCGTCGGGGGACGGGATCTGCGCGGTGCCGGTCTTCCCACCGACGCTGAAGCCGGGGACGCGGGCGCCCTGCGCCAGCCCGTTGTCGACCGCCGAGACGAGCATGTCCCGCAGGGCGGACGCGGTGCCGGCCGAGACGGCGCGGCGGACCGCGGCCGGCGCGGTGCGGTGCTCCCCGTCCGCATCGCGCCAGCTCGCGACCACATAGGGCCGGACGATGACGCCGCCGTTCGCGATCGCCGCGTACGCGACCGCGAGCTGCAGCGGTGTGCTCGTGAGGCCCTGACCGAACGCCGCGGTGCCCACGTCGACCGGGTACCACTCCGCGAGGGGCCGGACGAGCCCGTTCGCCTCACCGGCGAGGTCCACGCCCGTGCGCGTCCCGAAGCCGAACGCGCGGATCGCGTCGGACAGCCGCTGGCCCCCGAGCTTCGCGCCGACGAACACCGCGCCCGCGTTCGCGGAGCGCTCGAGGACCTGGGTCATCGTCGTCGGTCCCCACGCGCGCCCGAGCGCGTTCAGCAGGCGCCGGCCGCCGATGTCGGCGTAGCCGCGATCCTCGTACGTCGTGGTCGGCGTGACGACCCCGGTCTCGATGCCCGCGGCCATCGTCACCACCTTCATGACGGATCCGGGCTCGTACGGCCATGCGATCGCGCGGTCGCGCATCGACGCCGGATCGGCCGCCGCGATGCCGGCGGGATGGAACGTCGGGTAGGACGCCATGGCGCGGATCGCGCCGTCGCGCGGATCGATGACGACGATCGCGCCGCTGGCGGCGCGATCACGCTCAACGGCGGCGCGCAGCTCTCGCTCCGCCGACGTCTGCACGACCAGGTCGATCGTCAGCGTCACGTCCGCGCCGTGCCGCGGCGCGACCGCCTCGCGCAGGCCGACGGCGATCGAGCGGTCGGCGGGGTCGCGCTCGACGACGAGCGTGCCGTTCACACCTCGCAGGACCTCGTCGTACCAGCCCTCCACGCCTCCCTGGCCAACGCCGTCGTCGTTCACGAAGCCGAGCGCGTGCGCGGCGAGGTCCTCGTTCGGGTACAGCCGCTTCGGCTCCTTGATGAAGCCGAGCCCGTCGATACGAACCTTCGCGATGGCCTCCGAGGTGGTCTCGGGCAGGCGGCGCTGGATGAAGACCCATTCGCCCCCGGACGTCAGGCGTTCGAGGATGGGCGCCGCGTCGCGGCCGAGCAGGACGCCGAGCGACCGCGCGGCCGCGGGCTTGTCCTTGACGCGCGAGGGGATCGCGTACAGCGAGCGCAGCTCGACGGTCGCGGCGAGGATCGCGCCGCTACGGTCGCGGATCGTCCCCCGCTGCGCCGGGATGACCTCGTCGCTGACGACCTGCCCCCGCGCCCGCTCGAGCAGCCCGCCGCGCGCGACCGTTTGCCAGTACACGACGCGCGCTGACAGGACGATGGACAGGACGGCGAAGAGGGCGAAGATCGTGCGGAGGCGGGTGGCCGAGATCCCGGCCACGCCTTACTTCCGCGCGGTCAGGGGTTCCGCTTGGACGACCGGGATGAACGGGACGCGCACCAGCCCGAGGCGCTTCGCCTCCGAGTCGATGCGCGCGGGCGCGTCGAGCTTCGCGAGCTCGAGCTCGAGCAGCGTGTTCCGGCGGCGGAGCTCGTCACGCGTCGCCTGGAGGCGCTGGGCCTCGTATCCGGCGGTCGCGACGCCCGTGGAGCTCGCGAGGTACGCGAGCGCGAGAACGAACGCCACGGCGATGGCGGCGGATGCGCCGAGGAACGAGCGCATCTCCCACGTCGCGGCGCGCACCTTTTCCGACCGCGCTCGGGGCGAAGCCCCTCGCACGGCCCGGGTGCTCGACCTCGTCGCTGCGGCGCCTCGGTCGGCGCGCCCGGGGGACGACTTGCATCTCGCGGGGACGCGGACAGACCGGCGCGGAGCGGCGAACGCGAGCGACGTCATGCCGCTGCGAGCTTCTCGGCGACGCGAAGGACTGCGCTGCGGGCGCGCGGGTTGCGTTCGACCTCCGCCGCATCCGGCTTGACCGGACGCCGGGCAACGAGACGCAGACCCGCGCGATGCCCGCAGACGCAGGTGGGGAGGTGGGGAGGACAGATGCAGTCGCGCGACTCGCGCGCCATGAAGGTCTTCACGACGCGGTCCTCGAGCGAGTGGAACGAGATGACGATCAGCCGCCCGCCGGGCCGGAGCACATCGAGCGCCGCGCGGAGGCCGCGCTCGATGTTCCCGAGCTCGTCGTTCACGGCGATGCGGATCGCCTGGAAGACACGTGTGGCGGGATCGGTGCCGCGCGGCCGCTTCGCCTTGACGCCCGCGACGAAGCGGCCGAGGTCGTCGGCCGTCTCGAACGGGCGCGTCACACGGCGGCGCGCGATGGCGGCGGCGACGCGGCCGGCCTCCGGCTCCTCGCCGTGCTCGGCGAAGATGCGGCGCAGGTCGCGCTCGGCCCATGTGTTCACGATGTCCGCGGCCGTCACCACCAGGTCCGGATCGGCCCTCATGTCGAGCGGACCCGCGGCGCGAAAGCTGAAGCCGCGCCGCTCGTCGGCCAGCTGGATCGACGAGAGCCCGAGGTCGAGGAGGACGGCATCGAGAGGCGCGAACGCAAGCCGCCCTGCCACCACGTCGCAAACCGCGAAGTTGGCGCGTACGAGGACGGCGCGGTCGCCGAAACGCGCCAGCTCCCGTCGCGCGATCTCGAGGGCCGCAGGATCGACGTCGAGACCGAGTAGGCGCCCGTCCGGGGCGCTCCGCTCGAGGATGGCGGCGGCGTGACCACCCGCGCCCACCGTTCCATCGAGATACCGGCCGCCGGGGCGTGGACCCGCGAAGTCGAGAACAGCTTCGAGAAGGACCGGGACGTGATGCTCATATCCCGAGTCCTGCAAGGTCGTCGGCGATGGAGGGCTGGATCTGGGCGAGGCGGGCGCTCCAGTGCCCCGGCTCCCAGACCTCGAGGTGCTGGGCGGCGCCGATGACGACCGCTTCGCCCTGGAGCGAGGCGTACTGGCGGAGGTGCGCCGGGATGACGATCCGGCCCTGTCCGTCCGGTTCGGTCTCATGCGCGCCTCCGAGCACGAAGTGCACGAATTCCTGGACCAGCCGGTCCGTGCGTGGCCGCTTGGCGACCTCGGCGTTGATCTCGTCCCATTCCGAGGTCGGGAAGATGGCGAGGCACTCCCCTATCCAACGGGTCACGACCGCTCCTTCTTTGAAGCGGCCACGGAACTTGGCTGGGATCGCGAGCCGACCCTTCTCGTCCACGCTGTGGGCGAACTCGCCTGCGAAGTGCCTTTCCAACTGCCCATCCGATTCCGGGGGACGGTTCCCCACCGTCCACCACTACTCGCCACGCGGTGGGCATTCTCACCCCCGGCGGCCACATGTCAAGTGGTCCGGAGTGGCGATCTCAGGGAAAACAGCGTTTCCGACCCGGCGGGTCGGCTTTCGCGGACCTTGGCGCCGGCCTTGGCGCCTGGTGCCGGCCGGCAAGACCAAGCCATGCCTATCTGGCTCTTTCTCGGGCGGGAGCCCCGTCGCACCCTTCGTGGCCGATCTCGGGCGCGGGCATGGATCCGGGCGTGATCCGCGCCCTCGGTACCGTGCTCGTCGTGATGGTGACGATCGGCTATGTCCTCGCCGGCCTCGCGACGGTCGGCGTGCTCGTCCCTGTCCTCTGGTGGCCTGGCCTCGTCGCCGCATCGACGGTCGGCTCGCTGGCCGTACTGCTGGCGTTCCTAGCGCCGACGTTCTTCATCGGCTTTGCCATCGACGCCGCACTGCTGGCGCTGGTGCTTGCATCGACGTGGACCCCGGCCGCCACGCTCGGCGTCAGGGGTGCGTCCGGGTAGGGTGCGACTCACCCCTGCAGTCCGTATCGGTCGCGAGGTCGCGACTTGCGATGCTCGCGTTCGTCCGCACGGGGGACCCCGCGGCCACCGGCCGCTGAGGGTGGCCGAGCCATGGCGCTACTCTCGGCGAACGAATTCACCGCGCGGAGGAGCTCCTGATGGCAAAGCTCGCGACTGAGATCACGCTGACGGCGCCGAACCGGCCCGGCCAACTCGCGGCGATCGGCAAGGCATTGGCCGATGCGGGTGTGAACATCGCTGCCATCTCGGCGAACGCCGCCGGCCGAGACGGAACCATCCGCCTGCTCTTCGCGAATGAGGACGGCGCGGCCGCCCGTCGCGCGCTCGAGGCCGCCGGCCATCGCATCGCCAGGTCGGGCATCCGCAAGGTCGTCACCGTATCCGGCGCGCACAGACCCGGGACACTGGCGCGACTGGCCGGTCGCTTGGCGAAGGCGAAGGTGAACGTCGACAGCGTCTACCTCGCCGGTCAGACCCGCAAGCGCGTGACCTTGGCGTTCGGCGTCGGCAAGGATGCTGCGAAGGCGAAGCGCGCCCTCGCGTAGGGCCGCCGCGGAGCGTTGCTGAGGTGACTATCCCCTTCCGCGCCGCGAGCGGCGGACCGGGGGCTTCGGCGCGGGAGCCTTGCTCGACCTCTTCTTGACCGTCGGCGTGTGAGCTGCCTTCTTGGCCGCGCCTTTCTTTGGCGCTCTTCGCGCTGGTGCCATCGGCCGAGGCGGTGCGTGCGCTACGGCACCATCAGGCGTGGCCCTCGAGCGGGGAGCGCACTTCGCGCAGCGTCCCTCGCCCCGTGCCTTGTCCTCTCGTGCGACCTCGATCGGGCCCGCGAGGTCCTGGCCGCAGGACGTGGTCGTGGTGGCGCTGTTGGTCCGCAGATGCCACTCGCCCGATGCGCCGGCCGCCCGGAAGAGCGGACGGATCCAGTCCGACACCGCATGCCAGTCTATCAAGGCCCTCGTCGGCGCGAGGCACATGCTCAGAAGAGAGCGTCCGGATCAAGGAACCTCTCATGCCGCACGCGGCACCACGAACGATGAAAATGGTCTTCCTGGGCGCGCTGCCCGGGCGCTCCTTCCGGGCCAGATGGTCGTCCACCGTGCGCCGGACGAGGTCCTCGAGCTCGCTCGCGCTCGGCAGGGCGGCCTCGGTCGACATGGTCCCCTCCTTTAGCGCGCCCGGCGCAGGACGAAGTGGAACTCGCCGTCGACGCGGCGCGCCTCGATGAGGTCCTGTCCGGATTCCCGCGCCCAGGCGCGGACGTCCGCGTCCGAACCCGGATCCGTCGCCAGGAGCCGCAGGTGCGCTCCGACGGGGAGCTCGCGTATGGCCGCCGCCAATCGCACGATCGGCAGCGGGCAGAGCACGCCCCGCGCGTCGAGAACGCGATAGATCGATGGCGTGGTCGCTACGGTGGTGTTCGTCTCGCTGGTCACGATGTCGGTCCTCCCTCATCACAGGAACGTCTGGGTCGCGGGTCGAGGAGGGCGGGCCGCATCGCGAGGGGGGCCGCTCCGCGGAGCGAACGCGCTAGAAGAGGGAGCGGTCCTCGAGCGATCGGGCCGCCGCCGAACAGGCGCACAGGCCGCCGGCGGATCGGCAGTCACGCACCAGGAGCACGCGCAACCGACCAGGAGCACGCGCAACCGCGGCGTGAACCGGCCGCTGGGCCAGTCCTTCAGCGCGCGGTGCCACGCCTGGATGCCCTTCGCCTTGATCCGATCCATACTCCGATCGCTCCGGTCGGGAATTGAACACCGGGCCGACGCGGTGCGCAAGGCCCTCTTCCCGCAGCGGTGCGGGTCGCACACGACTCGAGGCGGAGCGCTCCTGGAGGGCCGTCTCGCGATCGAGGAGGTGGCTCTCGAAGCGGCGCGCGATGCCGCCGCCGGTCGTCGCGCAGAGGGAAAGGTTCGCGACCGCCGGGACGCGTTCGGCGCCGAGGCGCGCCCACACCGCGTAGACGCCGTCGCGCGGCACGATCCGATCCGCCGGCAGGGTGAGCGCGACCGACGGGTGGCCGAGACCCGTGTTCGACGTTCCGCGAGCGTAGCTCGGCGGCGACGGCGTAGCCCGGCGGCCGCCGGATCGCCTAGGGGCGGACCTTGTCCAAGACGTCCTCGACCGTGCGAGCGGCGCGCTCGACGATCGTCTTCTCGCGGCGGTCGGGGATCGGGA
>JACPEQ010000134.1 GCA_016183435.1 Chloroflexota bacterium | reverse complement strand
GTCGGCGACGAGCGTTCGTGTCGGACCGCTCACGGCATCCCCACGCCCGACGCGACGAGAGGGATGTGCGCGCGCAGCGTGGTCCCACCGCCCGGGCGCGGCTGGACGGAGAAGGAGCCGTCCAGAAGCTCTACGCGCTCGCGCATGCTCCGCAGCCCGAGTCCCTGACAGGAGTCGGGCCTGATGCCCGGGCCGTCGTCAAGGCACTCGATCTCGATCCCGCCATCGCGGACGGCGGCACGGACCCGCACGACGCCCGCGCCGGCGTGACGGAAGGCGTTCGAGAGGGCCTCCTGCAGCACGCGGTAGACGGCGATCTTGACCTGTTCCGGCGCGCTCGTCGGCAGGTCCGAGACGTCCCGGTACGCGACCTGGCCGGTCTTGCGCTCGTGCTCGTCGCAGGCCTGGTCGATGACATCGCCGAGGCCGAGCGGCGCGAGATCGGGAGCGGCCAGCCCCCGCGCCAGCGCGCGCACCTCTCGCAGCGCGCTGTCGATCGCGGCCTTGGTCATCTGCCCCGGTCCGTCGCCGTTCATCGTCACGAGCGCGGCGGCGAGGTCCTGCGCGAGGCCGTCATGGAGGTCGCGCGCGATCCGCCGGAGGACGGCCTCATCCGTCTCCGCTCGCGCCGCGCTGACCTCCCGCAGCCGCCGCATGGCCACCGACAGCTGGTCGACGGCCTCGGCCAGCTGGCGCCGCTGGCGCTCGATCGTGTCGCTGCCGGACCGCACGATGCTGAAGAGCAGGACGTACATCGCGACCGTCGCGACGGCGATGAGGATCCACGTCGAGAGGCGCGCCTGCAGGAGATCGGCGTCGAGCAGCTCGGTCGGCTGGTAGAACTCGGACACCGCGATCACTTCCCCCGACGGCTGGTCGCGGATCGGGATGTAGGTCTCGATCAGCTCCGTCGCCGACGCGCGCTCCGAGGCGTTCTCGTCCGCGTCGAGCCGGCTGCGCTTGGACACGACCTCGCCCTCGAGCGCGCGGCGCAGGCCGTCTGATGCGAACACGCGGCCGATCAGGCTCGGGTCGGTCGAGTACAGGATGGTCCCGTCCAGCCCCCAGACCTTGATCGCGACGACGTGATGGGTGCTGGTGAGCTTGCCGAACGCCCGGTCGAGCCTGAGCTTGACGTCGTCCCACCGCCCCGTGACGTTCCCCTCCTGGACCGAGCCGCTCACCAGCGCCTCGACGAACATCGCCGAGCTGGTGGCCGCGCGATGGAGGACGCTCTCCTCGATCTGGCGCGTTATCCAGGTGCCGAGCACCGAGGCACCGACGAGCAGGACGAGGGCGCTCGCGGCGGCGAAGCGGAACGACAGCGACCAACGGGGCAGTCGGCCCACGAGGAGATCCGCCATTGCCACTCGGATAGATCACCGAGGGACCGGCCGTTAGGGCCGACCGGCACGGGGGAGAGACCGGGTCGGCACCATTCCCTGGTCCGCACGGCCCCATCCTTCGGTCCGGAGGATCCCCGCCGCTCGCCGGTGATCGTCGCCGTCGCGCGCGGGCAGGCTGTCGCGAGACAGTGCGTAAGGACGAACGCGTCCCCGTTCGGCTTCCGCGACGCGCGCTCTTGGGGCTGTTCGCCGCGACAGCGGCAACGGCTGGGGCCGGGGTAGCGTCGGCGAGCGGGGACGCGCGGCCGGCCGCCCCGGCCTCACCTCATCAGACCGGACGCCTGCGCCGCTGGGCCATGGTCATCGACCTCCGGCGATGCGACGGCTGCCAGTCCGTCGGCAAGCCGCCCCAGTGCACCGCCGCCTGCATCGAGGGTCATTTCGCGCCCGCGCCGATGGAGTGGGTGCAGGTCTACGAGGCCGGCCTGCCTGGCGGCGGTACGCAGTTCATTCCGACGCCGTGCCAGAACTGCCAGAACGCGCCGTGCGTGAACGTGTGCCCCGTCGGAGCGACGTTCCACACGCCCGAGGGCACGGTCCTCATCGACCAGCAGCGCTGCATCGGCTGCCGCATCTGCATGGAGGCGTGCCCCTACGACCGCCGGTTCTTCAACTGGGGCACGGCGCCGCAGCCGCCGGAGGCGCTGTTCATGGACTACAGCCCGGAGCACCAGTCGCCGGCGATCCGCGGGACGGTCATGAAGTGCGACTTCTGCCCGGACATGGCGCGCAGCGGACGGCTGCCCTACTGCGCGCAGGGCTGCCCGAACCGGGCCATCTACTACGGCGACCTCGAAGAGGACGTCGCCACGAACGGCGACGAGGTCGTGCGGCTGTCGCGGTTCCTCTCCGAGAACGCCGCCTACCGCCTGAAGGAAGAGCTCGGAACGGAGCCGCGAGTCCACTACATCCCGGGCCACGGCGAGGCGGTGGGGCGGAGCGCGTCGCGCAAGGGCCGCAAGCCGACCGAGTGGCCGTGGCAAGAGCGCCGCGCGGGAGCGACCTCGTGGACGCGCTGACCGTGCCCGCGGCCTGGCGCGAACGGCTCGAGCGTCGCGGCCTGGCGCCGCTCGCGGGAACGAGCCGCCGCTATGCCCTATGGATCGCCTTCCTGTGCGCCGTGATCGCGGTCGGCGTCTTCGCGTACGTCCGGCAGGTGCAGGAAGGGCTGATCGTGACCGGCATGCGCGACCGCATCTCGTGGGGCGTGTACATCGCCTCGTTCGTGTTCTTCATCGGGATCAGCCACGCCGGCACGCTCCTCTCCGCGATCCTCCGGGCGACGAAGGCGCGGTGGCAGCTGTCGGTGACGCGCATGGCGGAGTTCATCACGGTCGTCGCCCTCATGGTCGGCGCGCTGTTCCCGCTCATCGACCTCGGCCGCCCGGACCGGATCCTCAACGTCCTCCTCTACGGCCGGTGGCAGTCCCCGCTCCTGTGGGACGTGTTCGCGATCTCCACGTACCTCACCGGCAGCACCCTCTATCTCTACCTGCCACTGATCCCCGACTTCGCGCTCTGCCGCGACCGGCTCGGCCCGTCCGCGCCGCGCTGGCGGCGCGCGCTCTTCACGGTGCTCGCGCTGGGCTGGCGCGGGACGCCCGCGCAGCGCCGCCTCCTCGACCGCGCGATCACGGTGATGATGATCGTGATCATCCCCGTGGCGGTGTCCGTGCACACCGTCGTGTCCTGGATCTTCGCGATGTCGCTGCGCGTCCCGTTCAACACGACGATCTTCGGACCGTACTTCGTCGCGGGCGCGATCTTCTCGGGGATCGCCGCGATCATCGTGCTCATGGCGGTGCTGCGGAAGCTGCTCCATCTGGAGGAGTGGATCACGCGGACCCAGTTCGTGTCGCTCGGCTACCTCATGGCGGCGTTCACGCTGATCATGGGCTACGCGAACCTCAACGAGTACGTCACCCACGGCTACAAGATGGAAGAGGGCTTCGTCTTCCACTTCGACCAGCTCATGACGGGGCCGTTCATGTGGCCGTTCTGGACGTACGTCGTCGCCGGGATCGCGCTCCCCGGGCTGCTCGTGCTGAACCCGCGCACGCGCACGATCCCCGGGATCACGGTCGCGGCGGTGCTCGTGCTCGTGACGATGTGGATCGAGCGGTATCTCATCGTCGTCGCGGGGCTGCGCGTCCCGGTCATGCCGTACGAGCCGGCCTCCTACGTGCCGAGCTGGGTGGAGGTCGCGATCCTCGCCGCCGCGTTCGCGCTGTTCGCGCTCCTCATCTCCGTGTTCGCGAAGGTGTTCCCGGTCATCTCGGTCTGGGAGGTCGCGGAGCACCGGGGCCCCGAGCCCGGCGCCCCGGCCGCGGTCGAGGAGCCGCTGCCGGCGCGGCGCAAGATCCTGTTGGGCGAGGCGCCGTCGTGAGGCGGGCGGTAGCCGCGGCGGCGACCCTGCTCGTGCTGGCCCTCAGCGCACCCTCGGTCGTCGCGGCGGCGGATCCGTCACGCCTCGCGCTGACGGCGCCGGCGACGGCGCGCTTCGGCGAGACCATCGGCGTCGGCGCGCGACTGACCGACGGCCAGGGCGCCCCGATCTCGGGAGCGCGGATCGTGGTCGTGACGCCCATGCGGTTCCTGAACGGGGCAGGCGACGCCGTGCTCCTCGACGGGCGCACCGACAAGGACGGCAGCGTCGCCGGCGAGATCGCCATCCGGTCGACCGAGCCGCTCGCGCTGCGCGCGCGCTTCGGGGGGGACACGCAGTACGACGCCGCGGAGGCAGCGGCGCGGATCTCGGTGGAGGGCGAGGCAGTCGCGCTCTATGAGCAGCACGCCGGGGCACGCGTTCCGATGCTGAACCAGGCGCCCGGGGCGGACGGCGTCTCGCTCGCGGCAGGCGCGGGCGACGGCGTCCTCGGGCGCATGCGTGAGCTGTGGCCGGCGCTGAGCGGCTGGCCCATCGCCGCGGCGCTCATCACGGTGTGGTCGATCTTCGCCTTCGCCGTCTCGCTGCTCTTCCGCATCCGCTCCGCGGGAGCGCTCCCGTGAGCGATCGTCTCCCGGCCTTGGTCTTCGCGACGCTCGTCGCGACGCTCGGCACCACGCTCCTCGTCGTCGGCGCGCGCAGCCCGTACACGCACGGGAACCTGGCGCTCGGCATCGACGCCACCTACATCCGGACCGAGCAGGCGGTGGTCGGCCCGGCCGTGCCGTTCGAAGGCCTCGGCCGCGTCCCGGTGGCGCTCGTTCGCGCCGAGCCGGTCATCCGTGGCGCGGCCCTCTACGTCAACAAGGGATGCGCCGGCTGCCACGGCCTGTACGGCCGCGGCGGGATCGTCGGACCCACGATCTCGGGCCAGAACGGCGACGAGATCCGCGAGAAGACGCATGCGGGACCCGGCGGGATGCCCGCGTTCTCCGAGCACGCGCTCAGCAACGAGGAGATCGAGTCGATCGTCGAGTACCTGCATGCCGACCCCGCGCAGCGCAAGTGAATACGGACGGATCCGCGGATCCGAAGGGAGGACACGAACGATGACCCAGCGACACTGGATCACGCGCGCACTGGGGCTCATGCTCGCCGTCGGACTGGTGGCCGCGGCCTGCGAGCAGGCCCAGACCCCGGCCTTGAGCGGGAGCACCGCGGCACCGGCCGCACAAGCTACGACGGCTCCGACCGCCGCGCCCGCGACGGCGGCGCCTGCGACCGCGGCACCGCCCGCGGCAGCGGCGATGCAGTTCCCCGCCCCGTCGGGCCGTCCCGCGGTCCAGATCCCCATCCTTGGCGCCATCCCGAACGCGCCCACCCGCGTGCCCGTGCCGTCGCCGACCGGCCCCACGCCGACGCCGGCCCCGGCCGCAACGCCGCCGCCGGCGAAGCTGGTGCAGCTGTACGCGCACGTCGACACCGTCTCGTCCGGGTTCGCCGAGAGCCCCTACAACGTCGACGCGAACCTCGGCTGCGTGAAGACGAGCCTCTTCGCGAGGGGCCAGCGGATCGTGTGGCGGATGGAGATCGTGGACACCACGTCCGGGAAGATCCTCCAGGCAGCGGACATGAAGACCGCGATCCTCAAGCTGCCGACGGGCCAGGACGTGAGCTTCCGGTACGGACGTCACGGCACGGTCGAGCCCGGCATCAGCTGGTTCTGGGTCGCGACCTGGGACATCCCGCTGAGCCATCCGCTCGGAACGCTCGACTACCGCATCGAGCTCGCGACGACGAGCGGCAAGCTGCTCACCCTGGGAGAGAACCTTTCGATGATCCAGCCCGAGCGTGACGGCGGCCGCGACACGCGCGTGCGGATCGTGAACTAGGCGCAAGGAGACATGGCCATGCGAGATCATGCATCGCTCCATCGAGGCGTCGCGGCCATCGCCGCGAGCGCCATCCTGCTCGCGGCGTGCGCCCCGGCACCGGCCGGCCCGGCGGCCGCGACGGCCCAGGCTCCGATACCAACACCGTCACCCGCGGCCACCGGCGTCACCAGCACGGCAGCGCCCCTCGCGATCCTCAAGCCGCTCACGGTCACGCCCGAGAAGGGCTTCGTCGGCACGCCGGTGACGATCACGGGCGAAGGACTGCCCCCGGGCAAGGCCGTCGAGCTCGCGTGGGCAACGGTCGACGGGACGTTCGAGCTCAAGCCGACCTCCGAGACGATCGAGTACTTCGACCGCCAGTACAAGGACAAGCGCGTGGCGTTCGCGCGGGGGACCGTGGACGCCTCGGGCAAGCTCGCGGCCAAGGCCGAGATCCCCGAGGACTACGGCGACGTGCACGACATCTACGCCGTCATCGACGGCCAGGACGTCGCGCGCGGCGGCTTCGCGATCACACGCAGCGTCACCGTGAGCCCGCTCGAGGGCCCCATCGGCACGCCCATCACGATCACGGCCAAGGGGCTCGGCTGGGGCAACTTCACGAACACGCTCGGCGTCATGTGGGATGCGGGCTACACGGGATTCATCTCGGCGGTCACGACCCGCGGCACGGGGATCGGGATCATCCGCGCGGCCGGCCCCGTCGGGACGCACGTGCTGCGCGTCACCGACGCGAGCGGCGCGGTCCCCTACCTCAACACCGAGCAGTCCCCGCGCAAGCTCCCGCAGTTCCGCTTCGACTTCAAGGTGACCATCGACCCCGGCCCGACGGCGGCGACGCTCGAGTGGCCGGACCCGGCGAGGGTCGCCGCCAAGCCCATCGGCCCGATCACCACCGCGAGCGCGGAGGGCGCGTCCCTGCCGGGCGTCACGGCGAAGCTCTCGCCGAGCACTGGGCCGATCCTCACGAAGGCGACCCTCTCCGCGAGCGGCATCGCCGCCGGCACGAGCGTGGATCTCGTCTGGATGACGGTGAAGGGCAACCGCGCGAGCGGCAGCGGCTGGAACCTCGTGGAAGCGCCGCTCGGCAAGGCGACCGTCGCGAGCGACGGGACGCTCACCGCACCCATCCAGGTCCCCGACGACCTCGGCGGCTGGCACGTGCTCAAGCTCGCGAGCGGCGGAAAGCTCCTGACGGAAGCGCCGTTCTTCATCGAGCGCAGCTTCGTCGACGTCACGCCAAAGGTGAAGGCCGGCCAGACCGTCACGGTCAAGACGAAGGGCATTGGCTGGACGGAGCTCGACAACGGGTACGCCGTCGTCTACGACAACCAGTACATCGGCTACGGCTGCGGATTCAACAGTCAGGGCGACCTCGCGATGAACCTCGTCGCCACCGGTGGCCGCGGCACGCACATCATCGACCTGTACCCGATGGTCTTCATCGGGCACGGCAAGGGGCCCTGGAACTACTACGTCCCGTTCCTCGCGTTCCGCCAGGACCACCCGAGCCTGCTCATGGGCTACCGGCTCCCGACGTACCGGATCGCCTTCGAGATCGTCGACTGATCGAGGGGTCGGCAGGAGCGAGGGTGGCGCCCGATGGCGCCCCCTCGCTCGCTGGGATCGGGGTCAGCCCTGCGGGCGCGCGCGTTGCCCCAGCGCGCTCCGTCCGAGGAGCGCGGCCTCGACGCGGTTCCGCGCGTTCAGCTTCACGAGCACGTTCGTCACGTAGTGCTTCACGGTCTTCTCGGCGAGGCCGAGCCGCTCGGCGATCTCCCGGTTGGTCTCGCCGCGTGCGATCCCGTCGAGGACGGCGTGCTCGCGGTCGCTCAGGGTCCCGATCGCCGTCCCGGGCGTGTATCCCGGCGCCATGCGCAGGAGCAGGTCGGCCGCGAGGCGCGGGCTGACGTAGCGCTCGCCGGCGGCGACGGCGCGCACCGCGTGCAGGAGCTCGTCGCGCTCGATCCCCTTCACGATGTACGCGGCCGCGCCGGACTCGAGCGCCCGGAAGAGTGACTCGTCCTCCTCGCTCACGGTCAGCACGACGATCCGGCACGTCGCGCGCTCGCGCGCGAGCTGCTCGACGATCTCGAGGCCGGACCGGTCGGGCAGGCCGAGGTCGAGCAGCAGCACGTCGGGAAGCTGCGCGCGGGTGAGGCGGAGGGCCTCTCCGGCCGTCGCGGCCTCGCCGACGACCGTCATGTCCCCGCCGGCCTCGAGCGTGTCGATCACCCCCAGCCGAAAGAGCTCGTGATCGTCCACGACGACGACGCGCGTCACGCGGACAGCGGCAGGGTCGCGCTCACGACCGTGCCTCCCCGATCCGCGGGCTGGATCTCCAGCCGCCCTCCGAGCAGCTCCGCGCGCTCGCGCATGCCGCGGATGCCGAGTCCTTCGTCGCTCGACGGATCGAGGCCCGGGCCCTCGTCGGCACACTCGAGGACGAGCGCGCCGTCCTGCGCGACGGCGTTGACCGTGACCGGAGCGTTCTGCGCGTGGCGGAAGGCGTTCGCCAGGGCCTCCTGGAGGATGCGGTAGGCGGCGATCTTCAGCGCCGCGCTCGCGCCCGCCGGCAGCGTCGCGACACGCCGCGTGACATGCCGCCCGACCTTCCGCTCGTGGTCGGAGCACGCGCGCTCCACGACGGCCGCGAGCTCGAGGCGCGCGAGATCCGGGAGCGCCAGACCGCGCGTCAGCGACCGCACCTCCGCGAGCGCGCTCTCGACGGCCGCCCGCGCGAGCGCGCTCCGGCGGGTGTCGTCGCGGTCGAGGGTCAGGAGCGCCGTGGCCAGATCCTGCGTGAGGCCGTCGTGCAGCTCGCGGGCGACGCGCCGGCGCTGCTCCTCGTCCGTCTGCGCGCGCGCGGCGCTGACCTCGCGCAGCCGCGCGGTCGTCTCTTCGAGGCGCGCGCGCTGCCATTCGATCGTGTCGCTGCCGGCGCGGACCATGCCCGCGAGCAGGACGTACATCGCGATCGTCGCGATCGCGATGATCAGCCAGGTCGAGCGGCGGACGCGGTCGAGCTCCGCCTCGAGCAGGTCCGGACGCTGGTAGAACTCCGCGACGGCGACGATGCGGTCGGTCGAGGCGACTCGCAACGGGATGTACGTCTCGATGAGGGACCTCGCGAGACGCCGCTCGTACGCTTGCTCCTCCTCGCCGAGGCCGGTCCGGCGTGAGACGACCGAGCCGCCGAGCGCCGCACGGAACCCGCTCGACGATGGGCTGGTGCCGACCAGGGTCTCGTCGGTGGCGTACACGATCTCGCCGCGCCCGTTCCAGATCTTCACCGACAGGAGACGGCCTTCGCGGATCGGCTGGTCGAACGCGCGCCGCAGCCGGCCGCGCTGCTCCTCCGACAGCGGCCGAGCGCCCAGCGCCTGGACCTCGTCGGCGACGAGCGCCTCGACGTAGAGCGCCGAGTCGGCCGCGACACGGCGGATGACGCTCGTCTCGACCTCCTGCGTGAGCCATCCGCCCAGGATCATCGCGCCGGAGAGCAGGATGACGGCGCTCGCGAGCGCGAAGCGGCCCGCGAGCGACAGGCGGCCGAGCCGGCGGCGTGCCGCCGCGACGAGCGCACCGCCTCGCCGCGCCTCCACGACGTGAGTGGACACGTCAGACGGCCTCTTCGGTAGGGACGTGTGACCTAGTTGGCCGGGCGGGTCGGCCCCTGCTTCCCGTGCGGGCCGCCCTGACCGGCCAGGACCGGGCCGCCGGGATGTCCGACGGTCGCCCGGATGCTGCGCAGCAGCTCGCCGGTGACCTCCGTCCGCCCCTCCGCCCTGGCGCGCGCCTCGACCCGGCGGCGCACCATCCGGCGGACGAAGGCGGGCACGCCGAGAAGGCGCGCCTGTGCCTCCTCCGTCCAGCGCAGCTCCGCTTCGGCGCGGAGAGGACCGCCGCGCGGCTGGTAGAGGCACCAGGCGTCGTCCCCGAGCACGTCCCCGGTCGTCGCGTACGCGCGCGCCCGGCACCCGCCACAGAGCGCGCTGAACTCGCAGACGCCGCAGCGCCCGGCGAGCGCGCCCGAGCGGAGCGTCGCGAACAGCGGCGCCGTGCGCCAGATCTCGCTGAACGGGCGCGCCCGCACGTTCCCGGCGGCGAGCGGGAGGTACGGGCAGGGCGTCACGTCGCCGTCCGGTGTGACGCGCGCGTAGGCGCGGGCGGCGAGGCAGGCACCGGCGTCCTCCGCGAGCAGCGGGTGCGCGGGATCGATCTGCGCGGCGACGCGCCGCAGGTGCGGTGCGCAGCGGGCGCGCAGCGTCATGCCGCGATGGCGGCCGCCCGTCGCCGCGATCCAGCCCAGGATCTGCTCGTAGCGCTCCGGCGTGATGTCGGTGAGGCGCTGCGCGCGGCCGATGCACACGAGGAAGAAGAGGCCGAGCGCGCGGACGCCGCGGTCGGCCGCCCAGTCGGCGATGGCCTCGAGCTCGGTGTCGTTCTCGCGCGTCACGGTCGTCTGCAGCTGCACCGCGAGACCCGCGCGCTGCGCCGCCTCGAGCGCGCGCACCGCGCGCGACCACGCGCCCGGGACGCCGCGGAAGCGGTCGTGGCGCGACGCGTCGAGCGAATCAAGGCTCAGCCCGACGCCGATGACGCCGCACGCCGCGAGCTCGGCGGCGCGCCGGTCGTCGAGCAGGGATCCATTCGTCCCGACCACGACGCCGAGACCCGCTGCCGCCGCGTGAGCGGCGAGTCGGGGAAGGTCGCGCCGCGTGAGCGGCTCGCCGCCGCTGAGCACGAGGAGCGCGCCGGGGGCCAGGCGCGCGAGGTCATCGATGAACGCGAAGCCTTCATCGGTCCCGAGCTCTCCGGCCCCCGCCCGTGCCGCCGCGTCGAGGTAGCAATGCGCGCAGCGGAGGTCGCATCGCCAGGTGACGTTCCACGACACGAGGGCGGGACCGTCGTCCGCCGCGCCGCGCGCCGCGCTCGTCTGGCCGATCACGGCATCCCGGAGCGCTCGCGGGCCTCGCGCATCACCTCGGGCGTGACCTCGTCCATCCCCCGCTCCCTGGCGAGCGTCTCGATGGCGCTCATCGCGAACGAGCGCACCGCCGACGGGATGCGTTCGAGCCCCGCAAGGGCCTCGGCGCTCCAGCGCAGCCCGTGGTGGCCGTTGCCAGGCTCGGCCGCGGAGCTCGCCGCCGCCGCGCGCGTCCCGCCCACCACGGGATCGAAGCGTCGCGCCGACACGAGGACGTGGCACGGAGCGAGGCGTGCGAGGTTCTCGGCGTTCGATCCGATCTCGTGCGGGGAGGACGCATGAGAGCCGGCGCGCCCGACGGCGAGGAGGGTGGCCTCCACGCGAGCCAGGTGCGCGCAGATGGCGGGATACGCCTTGCCCTCGAGCAGCGTCGTCGCGATCTCGAGGCCGCCCCGCGCGGCGATCGTCCGCGCGAGGGCGAGGTGATCGCGGTAGATCCGCGCGATCCCCGCATCGATGATCTCCTCGTGCAGCCGCTCCTGATCGCGGAAGCGGAAACGGCGGCCGGCCTCCTCCGACAGGACGCCCGCGAGCCCGCGGAACGCGCGCCGGTGGAAGTCGGGGTCGACGACGGCGACGGCCTCCACGCGCCCGCCGAGCCGGGCGGCAAGGGCGACCGCGGTGCGCAGCGCGCCGAAGGACGCCGGGCTGCCGTCGATGGCGACGACGATCCGGCGCTCGAGCGGCCGATCGTCCTTCACGATGAGCATGTCGGAGCGGGAGCCGCGGAGCACGCGCTCGGTGACGCTCCCCAGCGGGGCGACGGTACCGGCCGGGTCCTCGCCAAGACCGCGCGCACCGAGCACGACGAGGTCGTAGCGCTCGGCGGCGATGTCGCGCAGGAGCTCGGCGTGATGGCGGCCTTCCATCCGTTTCCCGCGCCAGCGCAGGCCCGCGTCGCGCGCGGGGCCTTCGAGCGTGGCCAGGTACGAGTCCGAGATGAGCTCGAGGCCGGTCGTGATGAGCGAGTCGTGGATGTCCCGCTGGCGCTCCAGGACGCCGGGCTTGTGGTACCGCTCGGGGAGCCCCGCCTCCATGTCGCGGAAGCGCTGGTCGTGCAGGCGGGCGGCGTACACGTGCGCGCCGACGAGGGTCGGGCCGAACGCTGCGCCGATCCGGATCGCCGTGTCGCGGCACCAGCGGGAGTAGCGCGAGTTGTCGATGCCCACGAGGACGTCGCGGATCGCCACGGGAAGCTGCGCGAGCGAGGTCGCGTCGCGCGCTGGCTCGTCCCCGGCGGGCGGGTCGGCGACCGCCGGCGTCACCGGCGCCGGCGCGTCCAGTGTCGCAACGGGGCCGGGCACGAGCGTGCCGGCCCTGCCGTGGCGCGGCGTCTTGTCATACACCTCGACGACCGAGAAGACGTAGGCCCACGGATACGCGGGCTGCTGGATGTGGAACGCCTCCACCTCGAAGAGATGCCGCGCGGCGACGATGAGGTCGTACCGGGCGTCACCGGGGCCGGCGATCGCCACGCACCCATTCAGCTGGAAGCTGCGGTACTCGGGACCGCTGTCTGTGTAGTGGAGCGTCGCCCGCGCATCGCGTCGGAGGTTGCGGAAAGTGGCGCCCTCGAAGATCTCGAGGAGGCCGAGGCGGCGCAGATCCAGCCGCTCGGGGTGCTCGTACAGGAGGCGGATCGCGAGGATGCGCTCGGCCCGAGAGGTCTCGGCGGGCCGGCCCGCGCTGCGCGCGAGCACGTCGCGGAACAGGTTCGTGTAGTGCGCGAGCCACTCGTCGGATGGAAGGAAGCCGACGCCCTTGTTCGCCGTCTGCGCCGGGAAGCGTCCCTCCGGGTCGTGGGACACGAGCACCGGGAGGTGGGCGCCGAACATGGGAATGTGCTCGCCGCGCGCGATGCGGTCGAGCGTCGCCAGGCGTGCCTCGAGCTGCCAGCGGACGAACTCGTCGGGCAGCGGCCGCACCACGAGGGCGGACGCAGGCTCCGGCGCGACCTCGGCAGGGCGCTCCGTCACGGTCGGCGAGCGTGCCGCCCGCTCGGTGGGCCGCGCATCGGATGAAGGTCGCTATCCGCGTGCGACCCTCGGCGACCCGGCCGCTCGACCTCCGTCCCTGGTGGCCAGCGGGCTGCGCCTGTATGCCGGTCCAAGGCGACGGAACGACGCGGGCCGCTGTGCCCGCGAGAAAGGGAGGCATCGATGCACAGGCGACGGTCGCTCGCCGTGGCTCTCGCCGCGCTCGCCCTGGTCGTGGGCGCGTGCGGGCAGGGCGGGGCGAGCATCGCGACAGGCGAACGGACGTACTACCTGACCGGCCTCGAGTACAAGGGATCGACGGTCACGAAGGATCTGGCGGCTCCGGACGTCGACCCCGCGAAGCTGTCGGACGGGTACCGGTACAAGAAGCCGGGCGACGCGGACAAGAGCGACGCGACGAAGTGGGAGGTCTCGACGTACCGCTGGGAGCCGGGGCTGCTCGTCGGGCGTGTCGGCGACAAGCTCACGCTCGTCACGTTCATCGTGAACGGCGACAAGCACAACACCTGGGTCGAGGGGCCTGACGGCAAGGAGGTCGTCGCGAAGGTCCTGATGAACCGCGGGCGCGAGTACAAGACGACCGTGACCCTCGACAAGCCCGGCATCTACCGGTTCGTGTGCGAGGAGCACGACCCGACCATGACGACGTACATCTGGGCGCTGCCGGTCCAGTAGCCGGTCCACCGTCCTTGCCCGCACTCTCCACACGCGCACGGCGTCCGGCCGAGCGTGCCGGCGGCACGCTCGGTCCGGTCGCGCGCGGCATCCTGTTCGCGGCGAGCCTTGTCGTCGCGGCAGCCTGCGAGCACCCTGGCGTGCCGCACGCGCTCGCGACGGCGGAGCACGACAGCACGGCGCTCTCGCTCTTCGCCGACACGGTCGGCGGCTTCGCGACCGCCGGGTCGGGCGGCGCGGCCGAGGGTGGGGCCGAGCTGAAGGCGACGATCCGCTTCAAGGACTTCCAGCTCGATCCGGACAGCGTGAAGGTCGCGGCGGGGACGGTCCGATTCACGCTGGTGAACGAGGGCCGCTACACCCACGACTTCCGTATCGAGGGCAACGGCGTCGACGACAAGTCCCCGCGCATCGGTGCCGGACGCACCATCGAGTGGAGCATCGCGCTCCAGCCCGGCGAGTACAAGATCTCGTGCCCGGTCAGCAATCACGCCGACCGCGGGATGACCGGCACCCTCGTCGTCGTGGGCCAGTAACGATGCCGGTCGACGTCCCTCTCATCGGCGCGCGGAGCGCGGTATGGGTCGTCGCCGAGCTCCACCTCTTCTTCGCCGCGTTCATCCTCGGCGCGCCGATCTTCATCGTCGTCTGCGAATATCTCGGCGTCCGGACGCGCGACCAGCGCTACGAGCGCCTCGCCAGAGAGACCATGAAGGTCGTCACGCTCGCGTACAGCCTCACCGCCATCGCCGGCGTCGCTTTCCTCCTCCTTCTTGCCGGACCGTATCAGCGCTTCACCGGCCGCCTCCTGGCGGGATTCGGGCCCGTGTTCGGCGCGTACGCGATCCTCATCCTCGCCGAGAACCTCCTCGTGTACGTCTACTGGTACTCGTGGGACGCCCTCGCGCGGCGGAAGGGCGTGCACATCGCGATCGGCGTGGCGCTGAATCTCGTGGGCACCGTCGTCATGCTGCTCATGAACGCCGTCGGGAGCTTCATGCTCACACCGCCCGAGCAGGGGGCCGAGGCGACGCTCTGGGATCTCGTGAACAACGCGACCTGGAGCGGCCTGAACCTGCACCGGTTCATCGCGAACATCACCTTCGGCGGGTTCATGGTCGCGCTCTTCGCCGCGATCATGTTCCTCACCGCGCGGACCGAAGAGGACCGCGCCTTCTACGACTGGATGGGCTTCACCGGCAACTTCATCGGGGTGGCGTCGCTCATCGCGCTCCCGCTCGCCGGGTACGTCCTGGCGAAGGAGCTGTTCGTCTACGACGCGACGATCGCCACGTTCATGATGGCGGACAAGCTCTCGTCGTTCTTCGTCATGCAGGGCGTCCTCGTGAGCCTGCTCTTCCTCGGCGCGAACTACTACATGTGGGAGAGCATCCAGCGCATCGAGGGTGGCACGCGCTTCCTGCCGCTCGTCCGCCGGTCGTTCGCGGCGATGTTCGTGGGCACGGTCGTGTGGGTGACCCCGCAGAACTTCCTGCCCGACCTCACCTCCTCGCCCCCTGCGGGCATCGCGCTCGCGCAGATCGCGATCCCGGAGCGCGCGGCGTTCCTCGGTCTGATGATGGCGAAGGCGCTCGCGGTCACCGCGATCATCCTCTTCACCTTCCTCACCTACATGCTCTACCGCCGCGCGATCGCCACGGGACGCATCGCGTGGGGACGTGTGGCTGCGCGCGCGCAGTACGCGCTCATCGTGGTCCCGACGGTCGCCGTCTTCACGATGGGGCTTATGGGCGCGATCCGGGAGCTCGCGCGGCAGGACTGGCACGTGTACCGCGCGCTGCGCGACACGACGCCGTACTGGTACACGCCGACGCTCGGCTACACGGTGCTCATGACCGGCGTCGTCACCGTCCTGTTCTTCCTCTTCATGACGTTCATCTTCACGGTCGGCTTCAAGCTGGGACACGAACGGGCCGGACCCGCGGCCCCGCTGCCCGGCCGCGATCGCGGTGGGGCGTGAGCGTGGTCGGACGCGTCCTCGACGCCTCTCGCGCCCGCGTGGCCGACTGGGCCGACACGGCGACGCGAGCCCCCGCGGCGACCGTCGCGTCGCTCCGAGCGTTCCGCGCCGCCGTCGTGCGACGCCGGCGCGCGCTCCTCGTGGCCGGATCGCTGCTGGTCGCCGTGTGGACGGTGCCGGCCCTGCTGCCGGAGGAGATCGGCCTCGGGTTCGGGGCCTCCTACCGCCTGTTCTTCAGCGCCTTCGTCGTGGCCGGCTTCCTCCTGTTCGAACTCCTCGGCTCGCCCGCGAGCGTCACGTCCGTGGCGCCGCGCCATGTGCTGCTGAACGTCGTCCTCGTGTACAGCGTCACCGTCGGAGGGCTCGTGTCGCTCGGGCAGCTCTATCCGCAGTTCGAGGTCCCGCGCCTGCGCCCCGGCCAGACCGACCTCACCCCGGAGGAGCGGGGCAAGGCGATCTTCTGGGACCGCTCGGTCGGATGCTTCGCCTGCCACGCGATCGACGGCATCGGTGGACGCCGCGCGCCCGACCTTTCCGGGATCGGGACGCGCGCCGCCGCGCGCAAGCCGGGCGTCGCCGCGGAGGAGTACATCCGCGGGCACATCCGCCAGGGCTCGCAGTACGGGCCGGTCGCCGGCTACGCGCCGATCATGCCGCCGTTCGAGAAGCGGCTCGCGCCGGAGCTCCTCGACGACCTCGTGCTGTACCTGGTATCGCTGCAGTGAGCGCGCCGCGCGACGCCGACGTCCTCTGGCGACCCGTCGTCGTCGCCTACGCGCTCAGCGTGCTCGTCACGCTCGTCGTGGGCGCGGCGCTCTTCTTCGCGCTCGAGCAGAGCGTGTGGTGGCTCGCGGCCGCAGGGGTGCTCGGCCTGGCCGCCGGCGGCTCGCTCGTCGGCGCGCGGCGCGGGCGACCCGACGCGCTCGGAGCGACGCTCCTCGCGATCCTCTACTTCGCGACCACGATCGTCGTGATCGTGGGAGGCACCTTCGCCGACGTGCTGCCGGATCCCCTGCCCGGCCTGCCGATCGGGGACTCCACCTTCTTCTTCGTGTGGCCGCTCACTCAGCTGGCGGGCGCGGTCATCGGGTCCGCCGCCGGCGGACGCTGGCGGGGCTCGGTATCGCGGCGTCCGTGGACCTGGCGTCCACGCCGGGATGCGCGTGGCTCCAGGTAGCGCTCTGCTCCTCCTTTCGCGTGGGAGGGGGCCGAGTCCCCTCCCACGACTCACCTGGATCCGCCGCGCCGGAGCGCGAATACCGAACTAACACCACGGAGGTACCACACGATGCGATGCGCGTTGGCGGCCGGCCTGCTACTTGGTGTCGTGATCGCGGCATGCGGCGGTCCGGCGTCCACCACGGGAACGATCAAGCTCACGCTCTCGGAATTCAAGTATTCGCCCTCGACGATCGACCTGGCGGCCGGTGAGAAGACGACGCTGGAGCTGAGGAACTCGGGGACGGTCGAGCACGACCTGATCATCGACGCCGCCGGGCTCAAGGTCTCCGTCCAGCCCGGCAAGACGGCAACGCGGAACCTCGGTCCGCTCTCGTCGGGCAGCTACGAGATCTACTGCTCCGTGGCCGGCCACAAGGAGTCAGGCATGAAGGGGCATCTGACCGTCAAGTAGCGGCGCGGCCCGCCGCTCGACGTATCCCTTCTGCTCGAGGAGCCTGGCCAGCGCGACACGGCGCAGCAGCGCGGCGATCGCGACGCGAGGAAGAGGTAGCGCCGCGCGGGAACGGAGACCTCGATCTCGCGTGCGGACCGCCGGTCCCTCGGCGGGACCGGATCCCGCCGAGGGCGGATGAACGACGAGCCGGCTATGCGGCCCGGCTGGCCGCCACGACCTCCATCACTTCCGCCGAGACGTCGATGGCGATCTCGTGCCCCACAAGGACGCCCTGAGGGACGGGCATGTTCCAGACGAGGCCCCAGTCACGGCGGTCGATGGTCGTCTTGGCATCGATGAAGGAGCGCTTCGCGCCCTTCACCATCGGGTCATCGATCGTGTGCAGCGTCACATCGGCGACGACCGGCTTCGTCGTGCCGCGGATCGTGAGATCGCCGCTCACGCGGAAGGCGCCGCCTGCGGCGGGCCGCACCGCGGTGCTCGTGAAAACGATCTCGGGGTGCTTCTCGAGGTCGAAGAAGTCCGCCGAGCGAAGGTGCCCGTCGCGCTTCTCGTCGCCGCTCGACAGAGAGGAGACGGGGATGGTCACGCGGACCCGCGCCGCCTCCGGCCTGTCGGGATCGAAGTCGATCTCCCCCGTCGCGCCCGGGAAGCGCACGCGGACCGTCGCGAACATCATGTGCTTCGCCGAGGCCTCGACGGTCGTGTGGGCCGCGTCGAACTGCCACTTCATCGTGTCGTGTGTCCCCTTTCAAGAACGTGTATTCGCCTCGCGTTCCGTTGTATGCTCAACTGGTTGACAAAACTCGTTGACCGTGCAACCTATTCCCAGGGCCGAACGGCCCTTCCGAGGGACCGAAGGTCCCGCGCGTCGCCCGAGCAGATCTCCGTATGGCGCGCGTTCGCGCGCGCATTCCTCGCTGTGACGCGCCTCACAGAGGTATCGCTGCGCGGGACGCAGCTCGATCCGTCCGACTACGACGTCCTGGTCACGCTCGCCCAGGCACCCGCCGAGGGCGTGCGTCCGAGCGAGCTCGCCGAGCGTGTGCTACTCACGAAGAGCGGGATCACGCGTCTCGTCGACCGGCTTGTCGAGCGCGGCCTCATCGAGCGTCACGTCTGCCCGAGCGACCGGAGAGGTCAGCTCGTCGCGCTCACGCCCCGTGGGCGGCACCTGCTCCGGCGGGCCGCGCCGGGCCTGCTGCGCGCGCTCGGGAAGGCGCTGGGATCTCTCTCCGACACGGAGCTCACCGCATTGAAGCGCTCTTCGGAGCGGATCCTGGGAGCGGCCGCGACTCGCACATGACGGACGTGGTCGTTAGGGTGGCGGTCACGTCCGTCGTGGCCGCGCCGCGGTGCTCCCGCGTTCGGCTGCGGCGGCACGACCCGGCATCCACCAGGCCGCCGGCCCGAGCATTCCGAGGACCGCGGGCACGAGCAGCACGCGGATCAAGGTCGCATCCAGGAGCACCGCGGCCGACATCCCGAGACCGATCTCCTTCATCAGCACGAAGCGTGAGAGGGCGAACGAGCCGAACACGGCCACCATGATCGACGCGGCGCTCGTGATGATCCGTCCGGTGCCCTCGAGCCCGAGCGCGATGGCCCGGCGTGCGTCGCCGCTGGCGTCGAAGGCCTCGCGAACGCGGCTGAGCAGGAAGATCTGGTAGTCCATGCTCAGGCCGAACAGGATCGCGAAGAGGACCACGGGGATCAGCGGGGTCACCGCTCCGATCGGGGTGAACCCGAGCGCGTCGGACGCGATCCCATCCTGGAACACGAGCACGAGGACGCCGTACGCCGCCAGCACCGAGACCGCGTTCATGACGACGCCGATGACCGCGACCGGCACGGAGCGGAGCACGGCGATGAGGACGACGAAGCTGAGCAGCAGGACGAGACCGACGACGAGCGGGAAGCTCCGGTAGAGCTCGTCTTGCAGATCGAGGCTGCCGGCCGTCGCCCCACCCACCAGGATCTCTCCGAGGTCCGCGCGTTCGTGGGCGCGCGCGCGCAGGTCGCGCACGTCGATGGGCATATTGATGCCTGACTCATCGATGCTAAGATGCTGACCAATGAGAACGACTGTGCGGATCGACCCTGACCTCGCCGCGCGCCTGCGCCGGATCGCTCGCGAGCGCGGCGTGTCCTTTAGAGAGGCACTGAACGGCGCGCTGCGGGCCGGGATGGGCCAGCCCATGGCCACCGGGCGTCCCTATCGCCTCCGCCCGCGGCGCCTCGGGCTACGGCCGACGATCGATCTCGACAAGGGGCTGCGGCTCGCGGCGGCCCTGGAGGACGAGGAGACGATCCGCAAGCTCGAGCTGCGCAAGTGAAGCTCACGGACGTGAACCTCCTCCTCTACGCCGTCGATAGCGCCGCGCCTCGACACGCCGCCGCACGCCGCTGGCTCGAGGCGGAGCTCTCAGTGAGCGAGACGTTCGCGTTCGCGTGGTCGGTCCTCCTCGCGTTCCTGCGCCTCAGCACGAGCCGCAGCGTGTTCGAGTCACCGCTCTCGCCGGACGAGTCGTTCGATCTGGTGGACGGCTGGCTTGCGCGGCCGAATGCCGTCGTCGTGCACCCGACCGAGCGGCACGGCGCGCTCCTCCGCGAGCTCCTCGCCCCGCTCGGTGCCGCCGGCAATCTCGTGAGCGACGCTCACCTTGCCGCGTTGTCGATCGAGCATGGCGCCGAGCTCTGCTCTTCGGACGCCGACTTCTCCCGCTTCGCCGGGATCCGCTGGAGCGACCCGCTCGGCTGACGACCAACTTCTGCAGCATCGTTCCCGGGGGAGATCACGCCGGTCCGGGCCGAGGGCTCCGTCGAGGAACGCGCGGACCCGGTCGGACGCGGCGCGCGGATCAGGTCAGCGCGGCGTCGGTGCGCTCCCCTGCCGCCGCGAGCGCCTCGTCGATAGCGGGGATCGGCCGGCGGCGCCCGCGGGCCCACGTCATCGCGGGAGCCTTCCGCCCTCAAGCTATGGGGATGACCTGCTAATATATGTGTATGTTGAACCGCCGATTGCAGGTGCTCCTCGACGACCGTCGCTACCGGCGCTTGCACGCCGAAGCGCGCGCGCGGCACGCGTCGGTAGGTGCGCTGGTGCGCGAAGCGATCGACCGGACGTACCCCGTCTCGCTCGAGCGGAAGCGCGCGGCGGCGAAGGCGATCCTGGCGGCCCCGCCGATGGAGGTCCCACTCGACCTGCGCGAGCTGAAGGCGGAGCTGGACGAGATCAGAGCGGGCGCGAAGAAGTGATCGTGGTCGATACCACGATCCTTGTGCTCGCTGTTGGCACCGAGCATCCGTTGCGGGATGCGGTCCGCCGCCTGGTGGACTCCATCGCGGCGCGGACCGTGGAGGCGACGACGACACCCGAGGTCGTTCAGGAGTTCGCCCACGTCCGCGCCCGTCGGCGGGGTCGACGCGATGCTGTCGTCTTCGCGCGACGGTACGCCGAGCTCTTGTCGCCGCTGCTGGTCACCGGAGCGGACCACCTCGAGCGAGGACTTCATCTCTTCGAGCAGCACCCGGAGCTCGGGGCCTTCGACGCCGTCCTCGCGGCGGCAGCGCTCGCGAACGACGCGGCGGCACTGGTGTCGGCGGACGGCGACTTCGCCGTCGTGCCCGATCTGCGTCACGTCGCGCCGGGTACGCCCGCATTCGAGACGCTCCTGGCCCAGGGATAGCGTTCTTGGCCCGGGATGGGCCAGCCTGGTCACTGGGGAGCGGCACCCCCTGGCGGTCTCGTGAGCCATGCTCACCTCGCCGCGCTGTCGATCATCCGTCTCGGGCGGGCGGTCACGCGTAGCCGTACCGGACGCCGGTGCGGTACGCGCGCCAGGCGAGCGCGAGCGCAAGAAGGACCACGATCGCGGTCGCAAGCGGGCTGACCGCGACGCTCAGCCGGACACCGAAGATCGCCGCGACGAGGACGAGGAAGAGGCATGTCGCGGCCATCCGCTTCCGCCGCGTGCGGAGCGCGGGCAGGATGCGCTTCGCCTCTTCGGTCGCCGGCGTTCCCGGTGCGAAGGTAGCGAGCTGCGCGTCGATGCGTGGCTGTAGCGAGAAGTGGACGTAGCTGAGGATGCCGAACAGGGCCGCCGTGGCGCCAAGCTTCACGAGGACGCTGGGCACGAACAGGCCCACGACCCCGGCGGGCCACACCGCGAGGGCCACGCCGCTCACCGTGAGCACCGCGAGGTAGGCGTAGCAGCGGATCGGCTGGCGTCGGACGATGTTCTCGAAGAACGCGTCGTGCGGCAGCCCGAGCGGAGCGCCAAGACGCGCACGCTCGTTCACGATGACGAGCATGTAGAGCGGCGCAGCCATGAAGAGCGCGGATGCCACGTGCAAGAGGACCAGAAGACCGCGTACGTCGTCCATCACTGGTGTCCATCCCTTCTTCGTCTCGTCCCGGCCGGAGCGCGTTCGACAGCGGGGCGCATCACGTCACCGCGCTGGCGGATAGCCGATACGCGGTGACCGGCTCAGCCCGGCCCTTGACCGCTAGCTCCGTCGCCTCGGCGCTGATAGTCGCGAAGCGCGCACCCCGGCCCTCCCACGTCGACGCGGCCGCAAGCAGCTCGCCGGGGCTGGCGAGCCCCGAGAGACGCGACGCGACGTTCACGACGTCGCCGATCGCCGTGTAGTCGAGGACGTCGCCGCCCACATTGCCGGTCATGGCCAGCCCCGTGTTCACGCCCACGCCCACTTCGAGCGGCGAACGCGAGCGACCGATCGCTTCGAGCAGCGCGACCGCGGCGTCGAGCGCGACCTCGCGGTGCCGGGGGGACGGGATCGGGGCATTGAAGAGGGCCATGACCGCGTCGCCGACGAACTTGTCGAGGAGCCCGTCACGCGCGAGCACGACGGCGGTCGCGGCAACGTAGAGCTCGTTGAGCATGCCGCGTAGCGCGGGCAGCGGCGTGCGCTCGGACCATCCCGTGTAACCTCGGACGTCCGCGAACAGCACGGTCACTTCCTGCTCCACGGCAGGAAAGCCGACGCGGCTTCAGCGATCGCAGAGCTGCGGGTTCTTGCTGAACGGACGGATGCCGCGCAAACGATACGGGAGCGCCGCCAGCCCGCGGATCGGCGTGCGGCAGACCTTGCAGCGGGCCCCGTAGATGATCTCGGTGCTCACGTTCCCCGCCCGCCGCGCACGCGCGCGATGAGCCGCTGCCAGAAGCTCGGTCGCGCCTGCTTCTGCGGCTGCATCTCCCCGTGGATGCGCTCCCGGTGCTGGCGGTACGCCTCGGCAGTTCCGAAGTCGTGGCCACAGCAGACGAAGCTCGCCACCCGCCACACCTCCTTCCCCCTTTAGGCGCGGCGGTAGCCCGAAGATCGGTGAACGATGCTCGCGGATCGTGTCAGCGCCGCGTCAGGCGCGAACGGACGGGGATCCTACGCGACGGTCCAGGCGCCGGCAGCGAGTGAGCGCGTGCCGGCCGCGGCCTCGCGTACCAGGAGCGCGCGACGCTCGGCGGCATCGAGGATCAGCGCGCCGGAGAGCGGCTCGGCGATGAGCGTCGGGTCGCCGAGGGCGCGCTCCTCGAGCAAGGGGATCTGGTAGCGCTCACGGTCGGCCTTCGCGCACGCGGCGAGCCAGCGGTAGGCCCAGTCCTGCGCGAGCTTCGGCGTCTCCGCGAACTGCCGGAGAAGGTACGGCAGTCGGCTCGACCCGGTGTTCCGACCGATCCAGAAGGATGCGGCCGGGTCGCCGGGCTGGTCCATCTAGATCGCTCTTGCCGCCGCGCGCTTCCGTTCAAGCGGGAAGCGCCGGGCCGCTGCGCCTCGCCTCGTGTACGGTGTCCTCCGTTCCGCCATGGGCCGCAGAAGGCGTGCAGCGTCCTGATAGATCGTCTCACGGGGACCGATCGCGATCACTTCGGTCGTGGCTCCGGTCCGATACACGATGCGCAGTCGTCCAACGCGCAAGCTCCGATAGCCGGTGAGCTCGAGCTGAAGATCGTTGCCCGCGGTCGGATCCGAGCGGATCTCGTCGAGGGCAGCTCGCACTCGTCGCTTCGCCGCGGGAGACAAGATACGCAGGGCGTCGTTCGCCTCCCGCCTGAGGGTCAGCGGCCGCGACGGGATCGCCCTCGCCCCTTCTTGAGCTCGAAGTTCTCGTCCAGGTCGTCCAGCGAGATCATCCGCGCCTTGCCGGATTCCAGCTCCCTGATCCCCCGCCTGACGTCCTCGTAGAACTCGCGATCGGACATGATCGCGAGCGTCTCCTCGAGACTCTCGATGTCGTCCAGGCTCACGAGCAGTGCTGCGGGACGACCGTGCTTCGTTATGGTGACGCGCTCACCGCGCCGCGCGACCTCGTCCACGAGACGGCTGAGGTTCGTCTTTGCCTCGGAGAGAGGGAGGCTCTTCACCCGGCCCCGACCTCCTGACCAGAAGTCCGACCATAACTCTAGTGGGTCGCGTGAGGCCAGCGCGGCTTCAGGCGACGCTCAGGCGCCGGCGGCGACACCGGCAGATAGCGCGGCAGGCGCCCTGCGCGCCGCGAGCGCCTCGTCGATGGCCTGCGCGGCGCGCTTCCCCGCCCCGGCGGCGAGGATGACCGTGGCGGCGCCCGTCACCGCGTCACCGCCGGCGAACACCCCGGCGTGCGAGGTCAGTCCGGTCGTCTCGTCGGCGACGAGGCAGCCCTCGTCGTTCGTCAGGAGTCCCGAGGTCGTGCGCGTCAGGAGCGGGTTCGGCGTGGTGCCGAGCGCGAGGATCACGGTGTCGATCGGGATCTCGTGCTCCGACCCGGCGATCGGGATCGGCCGGCGGCGCCCCGACGTGTCGGGCTCGCCGAGCTCCATACGCTGGCAGCGCAGGCCGATGACGCTGCCGCTCTGGTCGCCGAGGATCTCGAGCGGGTTCGTTAGCCAGCGGAACTGAACGCCTTCCTCCAGCGCGTGGTGGTACTCCTCGACGCGCGCGCTCATCTCCTTCTCGCTACGGCGGTAGACGATCGTCGCCTCCCCCGCACCCATGCGCAGCGCGGTGCGGACCGCGTCCATGGCGGTGTTGCCGGCGCCGATCACCGCCACCCGCTTACCGACGTCGATCGGCGTGTCGGCGCGCGGGAAGTCGTACCCGCGCATGAGGTTGATCCGCGTGAGGAACTCGTTCGCCGAGAGGACGCCGTTCAGGTCCTCGCCGGGGATCCCGAGGAACTGCGGCAGCCCGGCGCCAGTGCCGATGAAGACGGCGGAGTACCCCATCTTCCCCAGCAGATCCTCGAGCGGGAAGGTACGTCCGACGATCACGTTGCACTCGAAGCCCACGCCCATGCCGCGGAGGACGTCGATCTCCCAGTCCAGGATCGCCTTCGGGAGACGGAATTCCGGGATCCCGTAACGCAGGACCCCGCCCGGCGCGTGGAGCGCCTCGTACACGGTCACCTCGTGACCACGCCGCGCGAGCTCGCCCGCGCAGACGAGGCCGGACGGTCCGGATCCGATCACCGCGATGCGCTCGGCCTTCGTTGCCTTCACGCCGTTCGGGCGCGGCTGGGTGCGCTCCCAGTCCGCGACGTAGCGCTCGAGGTGCCCGATCGCGACGGGCGCGAAGCGGATCGCGACGTTGCACCGCGCCTCGCACTGCGACTCCTGCGGACACACGCGGCCGCAGATGGCCGGGAGCGGGTTCGCCGTCCGGAGGATCTTCGCGGCCTCGGCCATGTTCCCGGTGACGATCTCGTGCATGAACTCCGGGATGGGGATGGTCACCGGGCAGCCCTCGACGCAGACGGGATCCTGGCAGCGCAGGCAGCGCTCGGCCTCGAAGACGGCGTGGAACGCGGCGTAGCCCTCGTTCACCTCGCCGAAGTCGTGCGCGCGCAGCGTCGCGTCGCGCTGCGGCATCGGTGTCTTCTCGGCTCTCTTGACCGGCATCGCTCAGAGTCCTGGGTGCTGGTGCATCGCCTTGAGCCTCGCCCAGCGGCGATCGGTCTCGGCCTGGATCCCGGCGATGACGTCCGCGTTCGCGTCCGACAGCAGGTGGCGCGTCTTCCCCATCAGGCCGAGCCAGTCCTTCACGGGCCGGCGGCGGCCGATCGCGTCGGGGTCGTACGTCACGGTCGTGATGCCGTGCTCCACCTCGTAGAGCGGGAAGAAGCACGAGTCGATGGCCGCCTGGAGCACGGGCTGCGCTGCGTCGTCCTCGGTGCGCCAGTTGAGCGGGCAGTACGAGAGGATCTTCCCGTACACCATGCCCTCACGCTTCGCGTAGTGCTGGCCCTTCGCGACCTTCCGCATGAGGTCCTCGGGGTACCCCTCGCTCGCCGTGAAGACGTACGGCAGGTGGCACGCGGCGAAGATCTGTGCGGTGTCCTTGTGGTGGTAGCGCTTGCCGGCGGCCTTCGAGCCGATCTCGCTGGTCGAGGTGCGGTGCCCGAGCGGCGTCGAGTACGAGAGCTGCGCGCCGGTGTTCATGTAGCCCTGGTTGTCGTACTCGATGATCATCATCCGGTGGTTCCGGTGCGCCGCGCCGAGGGCCGGACCCATGCCGATGTCCATCCCGCCGTCGCCGCTGACCATGACGAAGGTGATGTCCTTCGACGCCGGCAGCTCGCCGCGTCGCACGCGCTCGTGGTACATCTCGACGAGCCCGGAGAGCGTGGCCGCGCCGTTCTGGAACAGGTTGTGGATGTAGTTGATCCGGTGCGCGGTGCCGGGGTATCCCGTGGTCACGACCATCGCGCAGCCCGTCTGGAACAGCATCACGACGTCACCCTCGAGCGCCCGGCCGACCTGCTGGAGCGTCGGGAAGATGCCGCACCCCGGGCACGCGCCGTGGCCGGGCGCGAGGCGGCTGGGCACCTCGGTCATCTTCCACATCGGCGCGAGCTCGACGTGCAGCTTCCCGTTCCCGTTCGAGCGCACGGTCGCCATGCCGCGCGGGATGTCCGCCCCCGTGATCGGCGGGAGGCCCGGCCGCGGGGAGCGACCCGGGGTCCCGGGCGTGGCCCCGTGGTACGCGAACGGGACGTCGACGCGCCCACCGCGCGCCGCGTCCGCCGCGAGGTCGAAGAACGCGCTCGCGTCGGTGGCGTAGAAGTCCTTGCCGCCGAGGCCGTAGATGCGCGACGCCACGAGCGTCGCGTTCGCGGGATCGGACTGGATTGCCGCGCGGACCTCGAGCGACAGATTCCCGCCACCCGCGCCGTACGAGTCGGCACGGTCGCCGATGGTCACGGCGCGCACGCCACGCAGCGCCTGGCGGATCTCGGCCGCGGGGAACGGCCGCAGCACGTTGAGCGACAGCACGCCGACCCGCTCGCCTTTGGCGCGACGCTCGTCGGCGACGCCCTTCGCGGTCTCGGCGGCCGAGTTCAGCAGGACGACCGCGGTCTCCGCGCCGTCCATGCGGTAGGCGTCGACCGTCGGGTAGGTGCGGCCCGTCAGCCGGGCGAGATCGCCGAGCACCTCGGGGATCACGCGCCGGGCCGCCTCCATCGCCTCCGACAGCTGCACCTTGTTGTTGATGAGGTCCGGGTCGTTCATGTACGGCCCGTACGTCGCGGGATGCTCGACGTCGAGCGGCGTCGGGTACCGCGGCACGTCGCCGAGGAACGCGCGCACCGCGGCGGCATCGTCGAACACGGCGATCCGGCGCTTCTGGTGGCTCGTGAAGAACCCGTCGTAGATGACCATCACGGGCAGGCGCACGTCAGGGTGCTCGCCGATGCGCACGGCGGCGAAGTTCAGGTCGTACACCGCCTGCGGATCGCGCGCGAGCAGCAGGATCCACCCGGTGTTGAGCGCGTAGTACACGTCGGAGTGGTCGCCGCGGATGTCGAGCGGCCCGGACACGGTGCGCGCCGCGATGTTGAGGACCATGGGCACACGGGTCCCGGCCTGCACCGGCAGCTGCTCGAGGGAGTACAGCAGACCCTGCGAGCTGGTCGCGTTCAGCACGCGGCCGCCACCGAGCGCCGCACCGTAGGAGATCCCCGCCGCGCCGTGCTCGCCGTCTCCGGCGATCAGCACGATCTCGTGCTTCCCGTCCGCCCCCATCTTCGACAGCGTCTCCGCGACCTCCGTCGACGGCGTGATCGGGAAGTACCCCATGACGTGGAAGTCGATGTCGCACGCGGCGCGAGCGGCCGCCTCGTTCCCGCTGAGGAACGCCGGCTTCTGTGCGGCCCGGGGCCGCACGGCCGTCCCGCGGCCCTGGGAAGGATCCACGGATCTCTCGGGGGTCTGAGGGTGCACAGTCCGAGTCGGGGGGTCCTCGGGGGGCGGAGCCCCCCGGTAGCGCGTCATCCGACCACCTCGGGGAAGAGCGGGACGCGCAGGCGGTCCGCGAGCCCCACCGTCTCCGTCCGCTTCGTGAGCGCGCCGGTCGGGCACGACTCGACGCAGCGCATGCAGCCCTTGCAGTAGCGGTAGTCGATCCCGAACAGCTTGCGCTCGAAGACCTCGCCGGGAGCGCCGTCGCCCCAGACGAAGCAGAGGTCCGGGCACACGAGGTCGCACGACCCGCAGTGCACGCACTTCGCCTCGTCGAAGACCGGGATCGAGCCCGTACGCGACCAGGACACGTCGTTCCACGCGGTGTTGCCGGGCAGCGGGATCACCCCGCCCAGCGGCTGCGTGAGATAGCCCCAGGCCGGCTCCGGACGCGCGACGGGCAGGTCGCCGTCCGCGCGGCCGACGCCGTCCATGGCCTCGACGTCGGTGGCGCCGCGGCGGAACGCGCGCTCGTTGGATGCGACCGCCTCCGGGCGCCGCGTCGCGAACTCCTCGGTGAGCGCCTGGAGCATCGTCTCGGCGGAGAAGAACGGGAACGCGGCGCACAGGGTCCCGAGCAGCACCGCGTTCGGACGCGACCGCTCGGCCGCGGCGATGCCACGCGCGTCGACGCGCAGGACCCGCGCCGTGCGCGGGAGGGCCGCCAGGGCGTCCGGCGCCCGCCCGGGCGGTGCGTCGTAGATGAACGTGCCATCGCGCTTGAGCCCCGCGAACGTCGACGGATCGCGCAGGAGGGCGGCGTGGAACACGACGATCGCATCCGGCGCCTCGACGGGCGCGCTCGTGCGGATCGGCTCGTCGGGGGGGCCGAGGCGGACGAACGAGCGCACGGGCGAGCCCTTCTTCTCCGAGCCGTAGGACGAGAAATGGGCCCCGTTGAGGCCCATTCGAAGGACCGCGGCGGTCGCGAGGATCTGGCCCGCGGCATGCGCGCCGAGACCTCCGATCGACTCGAAGCGGACCTCGAACGAACGCCGCCCGAAGGCGGCGGCCGCATCCCGTACTGACTCCATCCGACCAGAACAGTGGTGTCGGAGCGAAGTCACCCGTAGGGCCGGAAGGCCGATAGGCATAGGGACGGGCGGCCCTGTCGATGCGGGGTGGTGGGAACGACCGTGTATCGCGATGCGGCAACGCGCGCGACCTCGCGCGCATCGGGGACC
>JACPEQ010000133.1 GCA_016183435.1 Chloroflexota bacterium | reverse complement strand
CGTCTCGTCGAGCGGAGCACGGCGCGCCAGCGCCGGATGGACCGCGTACTGCGCGGGCAAGGCCGCCGTCGACCAGCTGACGCGCGCGCTCGCGCTCGAGCTCGAGGACACCGGCGTGACGGCGTGCGCCTTCTATCCCGGGTACATGGACACGCGGATGCAGGAGCGCATCCGCCGCGCGTCGCCCGAGGACTTCCCCCGCGTCGAGGAGTTCCGCGAGCTGCAGCGTCAGGGCAAGCTGCGCGACCCGCACGAGCCGGCCCGCACGATCGCCTATCTGTCGTCGGCGCAGGCGGCGCGCAACGGTCAGATCGTCGAGTTCGCGGACGACGAGCTGGCCCGCGAGGTCGACGCATTCTTCGCCGCGGAGGTCGCGGGCTAGGCGGTCTCCCGCCCCGCCTTCACCGGCCGATACGCGCGGCGCTTCGCGATCTGCACGCGCAGCAGCTTCTCGACGACGGTCGGATCGCTCCGCGAGCGCTTCGCCAGATCCGTCTCCGGGCGCCCGATGAGCCCGCAGCTCGAGCAGTCCCCGGCCGGGTCGAGACGCGAGTGGCAGTTGCTGCAGTGCACCTCGAACGGCGCGTGGGCCTTGAAGAGCCCAAGTGTCCGGGCCTCCTCGATCAGCGTGTCGACCTGTGTCATCTGAACTCTCCTATCCGCTGGCAAGGACGACGGACTTCTTCTCGAGGTACCCCTCGAGCGCCTCGATGCCGTGCTCCTTGCCGAAGCCCGACTGCTTCGTGCCGCCGAAGGGCAGCTGGTCGTACGCGACCTGGATGTCGTTCACCCAGGTGTAGCCGGCCTCGAGCTGTTCCGCGGCCCGGCGCGCCTTCGCCATGTCCTTCGTGAAGATCGACGAGCCCAGGCCGTACACGGTCGAGTTGGCCTTCGCGATGGCCTCGTCGAGGTCCTTCACGATGAACACCGGCACGGCCGGCCCGAAGACCTCCTCCGTCGCGACGCGGGAGTCCTCCGGGGCGTCCGCGAGGACCGTCGCCGGGTAGTACCAGCCCTTCGCGTACTCGGCGCCCTCGGGCCGCTTGCCGCCGGCGAGCACGCGCGCGCCGCGCTTCACCGCGTCGGCGACCTGAGATTCGACCTCGGCACGCTGATGCTCGGTGTGGAGCGGACCCATCTTCGTGTCGGCGGCGAACTGGTCGCCGAGCTTCCACTCCTTCAGCGCGCGGTCGGTGAACTTCGTCATGAACTCCTCGGCGACCTTCTCGAAGACGAAGATCCGCTTCACCGCAAGGCACGCCTGGCCCGCGTTGAAGAAGCGGCCGATCGCGGCGGCGGCGGTGGCGCGCCGGACGTCCGCGTCGTCGGCGACGATCATCGCGTCGCTGCCGCCGAGCTCGAGCGTCACGCGCGTTACGTTCTTGGCCGCGAGCTGCATGATCCGCTTGCCGGTCTCGGTCTGTCCGGTGAACGCGACCTTGTGGATGCGCGGGTGCGAGACGAGCGCGTCGCCGATCTCGCTGCCGGAGCCGTGCAGCGTGTTGATCACGCCGGCCGGGAAGCCCGCGGAGTTGATGGCCTCGATGGCGCGCTGCGTCGCCAGCGGCGTCGTCGACGCGGGCTTCAGCACGATCGTGCATCCCGCCGCCAGGGCGGGGCAGAGCTTGTTCGCGAAGAGCGTCAGCGGGAAGTTCCACGGCGTGATCGCCGCGACGACGCCGACGGGACGGCGGATGGTGATGCCGAACTTGGCGGGGTCGTCGAGCGGGATGTAGTCGCCGCGCAGCTTGTCCGCGAGGCCCGCGAAGTACTCGAGGTTCTCGGCGACCCGGCTCGCCTCGAGCTTCGCGTGCGCCAGCGGCTTGCCCTGCTCCAGCGAGAGCAGCTTCGCGACCTCGTCGACGACCTCGTGCATCTTGCGCGCGGCCTCGTGCATGAGCTGGGCGCGCTTGGTGGCCGGCATCGACGCCCAGGCCGGGAACGCCTTCGCCGCCGCGCCGACCGCGGCGTCCACGGCCGCGGCGGTGCCCCGCGGGACCTCGCCGACGACCTCGCCGTTCGCGGGGTTCCTGACCGTGATCGTCGTGCCGCTCTGCGTCCCGACGAGCTCGCCGTTGATCAACATCTGGGCCATCCCGCTACCTCCGCCTCGTGTTCGAGGATATGGTCATACCATTCCGGCGACTCTGCAGGGGAGGACACTCCGATGCCCGTAGTGCGTCTCGAGAAGCAGGACGCGGTCGGCCACATCGTCCTCGACCGTCCACCAGCCAACTCCTACGACCCGGCGTTCATGAGCGATCTCGACGCCGCCATCGAGGAGGCGCGACGGGACGACTCGGTGAAGGCGATCGTCGTACGGAGCTCGTCCGAGAGGTTCTTCTCGGCGGGCGCCGACGTCTCGTTCTTCGCCAAAGCCGATCTTCTCGATGCCGAGAAAGCGCTCGTCGTGTGCGCGAACGAGACGATCAACAAGCTCGAGTCGACGCCGAAGGTCGTCGTCGCCGCGATCAACGGCCACTGCCTCGGCGGCGGCCTCGAGATCGCGCTGTGCTGCGACTTCCGCGTCGCGGCCGAGGGCTCGTACAAGATCGGCCTGCCCGAGGTGACGCTCGGTCTCCTTCCGGGGACCGGCGGCACGCAGCGCCTGCCGCGCCTCATCGGACGCCAGAAGGCGCTCGAGCTCATGCTCCGCGGCACGACGCTGTCGCCGCAGGAAGCGAAGGACGCCGGGATCGTCGACGAGCTCGTCCCCGCGGCCGACCTCGCCTCGCGAGCGCACGATCGTGCCCGGTCGTACACGGAGGGGCCAAGCTACGCGATCGGGCAGATCAAGCTCGCCGCGGTGCAGGGCTTCGGACGCTCGCTCGCCGAGGGGCTCGCGATCGAGCGCGAGACGCTCATCCGGCTGTTCAAGAGCGAGGACGCGCGCGAAGGCGTTACCGCGTTCGCGGAGAAGCGCAAGCCGACGTACAAGGGCCGGTAGTGCCGAACGAGCTCTGCGCGCACCTCGACGGCATCGACGAGGGCATCATGCCGACGTCGACGGGCTGCGCGGAGTGCCTGAAGGCCGGCGACGAGTGGGTCCACCTGCGGCTGTGTCTCACCTGCGGCAACGTCGGGTGCTGCGACGATCCCAAGAACACGCACGCGACGAAGCATCACCACGCGACGAAGCATCCGATGATCCGGTCGTTCGAGCCCGGGGAGAAGTGGCTGTGGTGCTACGTGGACGAGGTGGGCTTCGAAAGTTAGCCGTCAACGTCCCCCGGGCGCGCAGACCGAGGCGCTGAGGCGAATGCCGAAGCCACGAGGTCGAGCGCGCTTCGCGCACAGGGGGCCCTACCCCTGGGGCCGCTCGGGAGGCTTGGCTTGACCGAGGGTCGGAACAAGGTCGTCACGATGGCGGAGTCCGTCCGCCGGCACGTGCCCGACGGCGCGCGCGTCGCGCTCGGTTGCGCGCTCGAGCCCGCGATCCCCTTCGCGTTCGCTCACGAGCTCGTGCGGGCACGCCGTCGCGACCTGCGGCTGGTGGGGCCGATCAGCGACGTCGCCTTCGATCTCCTCATCGGCGCCGGATGCGTGGCCGAGGTCGACGCCGCGTGGGTCGGCAACGTGTCGGCGGGCCTCGCGCACTGCTACCGGCGCGCGATGGAGCAGGGGATCCCGCGGGGGATCGTCGTCCGCGACCACAGCAACTTCTCGATCGGGCTGTCGCTGCTGGCCGCGGCGCTGGGGTCGCCGTACATCCCGACGCGCTCGCTCCTCGGCACGGACCTCGCGCGTGCGAACGGCACGTTCCGCGAGGCGACGTCCCCGTTCGACGGATCGAAGACGCTCCTCATCCCCGCGATCGAGCCGGACGTGACCGTCCTCGCGGTGCAGCGGTGCGACGAGGACGGGAACGCGCAGCTGTGGGGACCGTGGGGCGTGTCGCAGGAGGCGGCCCTCGCGGCGAAGCAGGTCATCGTCGTCGCCGACGAGCTCGCGGAGCGGGAGGTCGTGCGCGCGGATCCGAACCGCACGATCGTGCCGGCGTTCAAGGTCGCCGCCGTCGTGATCCAGAGCGGCGCGTGCCATCCGTCGCCGCTCCAGGACCGCTACGACCGCGACCACGAGTTCTTCCACGAGTACCACCGCGCGACGCGCACGGTCGAGGGGTTCGACGCATGGGTCCGGGAGTGGGTGCTCGACCTGCCGGACCGCGACGCGTACCTGGCCAAGCTCGGCGATCGCTGGGAGGCATTGTGTCGTCGCGAGCAAGTTCGTCCCCCCGGCGCGCAGACCGAGGCGAAGACGAGGTCGAGCGCGCTTCGCGCACAGGGGCCCCTACCCCTGGAGCCGCTCGCGAGGGTTGATCCCGAGCGAGGGTCGGAATGAACGTCACGCCCGGCGAGATCATGGTGGCGCAGGCCGCGCGCGAGATCCGCGACGGCGAGCGCGTGTTCGTCGGCATGCGCCTCCCGCTCATCGCGTTCGTCGTCGCGAAGCGCACGCACGCGCCGAACGCCGTCGGGCTGTTCGAGCTCGGCATCGTTCGCGACGAGCCGTCGCCGGAGCTGCTCTACACGATGGGCGACCCCCCGAACGTGCGCGGCGCGACCTGGTGCGCCCGCACCGTGGACCTCATGGGGCTGCTCGCTCGTGGTGAGGTCGACGTGGGGTTCATCGGCGGCGCCGAGGTGGACCGCCGCGGGGACCTCAACACGACCGCGATCGGGCCCGACCGGGCGCACCCGACGGTGCAGCTGCCCGGGTCGGGCGGCGGCGCGGACATCGCGAGCCTCGCGAAGCGGCTGATCGTGATCATGCCCCACGACAAGCGGCGCCTGCGTGAGCGGGTGGACTTCGTGACCACACCCGGTCACGGCCCGGAGCGCGGGTGGAGGGGGCGGGTCGGGCTGCGCGGCGGCGGGCCCAGCGTGCTCATCACGACGCTGGGCGTCTTCCGGTTCGTTGACGGCGACGCCGTGCTGGCGTCGTACCACCCCGGTGCGAGCGTCGAGCGCATCCGCGCCGAGACCGGGTGGGATCTGCGCGTCGCCGACGACGTCCGTGAGACGGAGCCGCCGTCGCACACGGTCCTGACGATCGTCCGCGGCTACGATCCGCAGGGCTTCTGGACCCGACGAGGAGAATGACGCGCATGGCCACGACCGTGATCGCGCCCGAGGTGCGCCTACCGGATCTGCCGGAGCGCTACAACGCCGCCGAGACGTTCATCGACGAACATCGCATCTCGGCGAGCTCGGGGCGAACGTCGACCGCGCCGGCAACGCGTTCCGCTCGCTCGGGATCCAGCGGGAGCAGCGGATCCTCATCCTCACGGTCGACTCGCCGGCGTTCGTGTATGCGCTGTTCGGGGCGATCAAGTCCGGCGCGATCCCGATCCCGTACAACTGGGTGCTCCCCCCGCGCGACCTCCTGTACGCGCTCAACGACAGCCGCGCCATCGCGATCGTCGTCTCCGCGTCGCTCCTGCCGAAGGTGCTCGAGGTCCGCGCGCAGGCGCCGCACCTGCGTCACGTCCTGGTGACCACGTCCGGAACCCCGCCGCTCGAGGGCGCCCTGCCGTCCGGCGTGGTCTCGTTCGAGGAGGCGCTCGCGGCGGCGGACGACGAGCTCGACCCCGTGGACACGACACCCGATGAAGCGTGCTTCTGGCTGTACT
>JACPEQ010000139.1 GCA_016183435.1 Chloroflexota bacterium | reverse complement strand
TTGAGGACCGTGTCCATCATCCCGGGCATCGACATGGCGGCGCCGGACCGGACCGAGACGAGCAGCGGGTCCTTCGCGTCGCCGAGCCTCTTCCCGGTCTCGCGCTCCACCGCTCGCAGCCCGTCGAGCACCTGCTCCCAGAGGCCATCCGGGAACCGTCGTCCGCTCGCGAAGTAGGCGTTGCACGCCTCGGTCGTGATGGTGAAGCCGGGCGGTACGGGGAGCCCGGCGTTCGTCATCTCGGCGAGGCCGGCGCCCTTCCCGCCGAGCAGCGCGCGCATCGTCGCGTTGCCTTCGGCCTTCCCCGCGGTGAACAGGTACACCCACTTCTTCTTCGCGGCGCGCTCGGCGGTGGCGGGCTCGGCGGGGGTCTGAACGGCCATGGGGAAGCGCCTCCTTCTGGGTCCGTGGACGACCGCATTCTGGTAGCAGGGGAAGGGGCCCCTGGTGAGCGTAGCGAACTGCTCACGTGGTCGCCATGCGCTCCGTGCTAGCGTCGCGCCGATGAACGAGCGTGCGGGCTATTCGACGCTCTTCGGTCGCATCCGCGAGAACGTCAAGGCGCTCATCCGCAAGCAGATCGAGCTCCCGAAGCAGGAGATCGCGGAGATCGTCCAGGCGAACCTGGGGGCGGTCAAGTGGTTCGCCGTCGCGCTCGTGCTCGGGCTCCTGTTCCTCGTGTCGTTCGTGATCCTGCTCGTCGCGATCGTCGCCATCTGGGTGCCGCTGCCGATCGCGGCGCTCATCGTCACGCTGCTGCTGGCGCTGTTCGGGGCGGCGACCGGCTGGCGCGGCTACAGGTCGCTCGACCTCCGCGGTCCCACGCGTTCGATCGAGTCATTCAAGGAGACGGTGTCGTGGGCGAAAGCACGTCTGCTCGGACGCAGCGAGAGCTAGCAGACCTTCGCGGCGCGATCGACCGCGACGTCGACGCGCTGCGGGCCCGCGTCCGCTCGGACGCGGACCCGCGCAACCTCCTGCGGCGCCAGCCCATGGCCGTCGCGGGATCGCTCGCGTCGGTGGCCGCCGCGGCCGCGCTCGGCATCATGCGCCGCGCGCGTGAGGCGAAGCGGACGGAGGGGATCCTCGATGCGCTCATGGAGCGCTTCGGCGGTCGCATCGACAAGATGAAGGGCAAGGCACGCAAGGAGTTCCGCAAGCAGCTCGCGAAGGAGCTGGCCAAGGTCGAGCGCACCGGACCCCGCGAGGCCGCGTACGGAGCGGTGTCCGCGGCGATCGCCGCGCTCGCGGCGACGATGGGGCAGGGCTTCGGCCGTAAGCTCCTTGGGGATGAGACCGAGGAGCGGCCCTAGCCCCAGAGGTCGCGCAGCCCGAGCTCCGGCAGGTCGCCGCTGAGGACCTGACGCTCGTCGTCGTCGAGCGTGAGCGCGGCCCACCCCTCGTTCGTGACCGTCGCAAGGAAGGGCGTGCCGTCGCCGCGCACGAGCGCGAGGTCCTGCGGCAGCTCGGGATGGCGCCACGCGTACAGGCGATCGGTCGCGCCGGCGAGGACGTCGAGCACCTCCGGGTGCAGCCGGAACCGGTGCACGCGTCCGGTAGCGCCCCCTTCGAGGTGCGTCCCCGGCCACTCGCGCTGGTCGGTCACCCCGGTCTGGTACGGCTCGAGCTCGCGCAGCACCCCGTGCGCCCGCGGCAGCAGTGGGTCGCCACCTCCGGGGAGCGGCACCACGACGAGCCACAGCTCCGCGCACCACGGGAACGCGCGATAGAGGAGGTCGTCGTACGTGCGCCCGCGCGGCTCGCTGCCGATCTCGAAGGTGCGCCGCACTAGCAGCCCGGCAGCCGCTCCCGCAGGCGCTCCGTCAGCTCCGCGATCGGCACGCGCACCTGCGCCATCGAGTCACGCTCGCGGATCGTGACCGCGCGGTCCTCGAGCGAGTCGAAGTCGACGGTCACGCACAGCGGCGTGCCGACCTCGTCCTGGCGGCGGTAGCGCCGGCCGATGGCCTGCGTCTCGTCGTACGTCGTCATGACGTGCCCGCGGACCGACGCCCACACCTCGCGCGCGAGCGGCGTGAGCTTCTCGTTCTTCGAGAGCGGCAGGACCGCCACCTTGTGCGGCGCGAGCGCCGGATGGAGGCGCAGGACCGTGCGGATGCCCTCCTTGTCCGGCTCTTCGTCGTAGGCCGCGAGCAGGAACGCGTAGGTCCCGCGGTCGGCGCCGCCGGAGGTCTCGACGACGTGCGGGATGAACTTGTCCTTCGTCGCCTCCTCGAAGTACGAGAGGTCCTTCCCCGAATACTCGCTGTGGCGGCGCAGGTCCCAGTCGCTCCTGTTGTGGATGCCCTCGAGCTCCTTCCAGCCGAACGGGTACGCGAACTCGATGTCCACGGCGGCTTTCGCGTAGTGCGCGAGCTCGCCGCCGGCGTGCTCGCGGAAGCGGAGCTTCGCTTCCGGGATCCCGAGCGAGACGTACCAGCGCATGCGCTCGGCCTTCCACTCCTCGAACCGCGCCGCCGCGTCGTCGGGCCGGACGAAGTACTGCATCTCCATCTGCTCGAACTCCAGGGACCGGTACAGGAAGTTTCCCGGCGTGATCTCGTTGCGGAACGCCTTCCCGATCTGGGCGATGCCGAACGGGATCTTCCGCCGCGCGCTCTGCTGCACGTTCTCGAAGTCCACGTAGATCCCCTGGGCGGTCTCCGGGCGCAGCCACGCCACGGACGCCGAATCCTCGACCGGACCGACATGCGTCTTGAACATCAGGTTGAACTTGCGGGGCACGGTGAGCTGCTTCTGGCCGCAGCGCGGGCATGCGATCGACGAGAGATCGACGCTGCCGGCGCGCCAGGCGTCGATGAGCCGCTCGCCGTCGGGCAGCTCGTCGATGCGGAAGCGGTGCTTGCAGCTCCGGCAGTCGACGAGCGGGTCGATGAAGTTCTCGACGTGCCCGGACGCCTCCCAGACGCGCGGGTGCATGAGGATCGCCGCGTCGAGGCCGACGATGTCGTCGCGCAGCTGCACCATCGACCGCCACCAGGCGCGCTTGACGTTGTTCTTCAGCTCGACGCCGAGCGGGCCGAAGTCCCAGGTCGACCCCGCGCCGCCATAGATCTCGCTCGACGGGAACACGAATCCGCGGCGTTTCGCGAGCGACAGGATCTTGTCGGCCAAGTCCGACCCTCGCTCGGGGGAACCCCTCACTCGGGCCGCGGTGCTCGACCTCGTCGCCTCGGGGCCTCGGTCTGCGCTCCGCGGGGACGGTCCCCCCGTCATACCGAAGCCGGGGTGCGGCGCGGCAGGCGCGCGAGCTCGTCGATGAGGCGCGCCGACGCGATCTCGCGGTCGAGCACATGGTGCAGGAACGCCCGCAGGTGACGTTCCAGCTCGCGCTCGAGGGTCTCGTCGATGCGCAGGCGCGACGCCGCCGCGAAGTCGCTCGCGAGCAGGTACCGCAGCGACTTCAGCGCGCGCACCGACAGCGCCGGCAGGCCGGCGACCGAGCTATCGACGCAGTTCGTACAGATGGCGCCCCCGTCGTACGGGCTCCACGCGTTCGTCGCTTCGCGCAAGGCTTCCCCGCACCGCGCGCAGACGCCGAGCTCCGGGCGGAAGCCGGTGCGGTCCAGCAGATGGAGGTCCCACCACCGGCAGACGAGGGCCGGAGCGTGCCCGGCCTCGAGGTGCCGGAGGGCCGTCTCGACGAGGTCGAACACCGGCGCGGCCGGCGAGCGCTCGGCGGTGGAGCGATCGGCGACCTCGGCCACGTACCAGGCGGCGGCGATACGGTCGAGGTCCTCGCGGACCGCTCGGAAGGTCGAGCGCGACTCGGCGCCCGTGAGGACGTCGAGCTCGCGACCTCTCGCTAGCTGGTACGTCGCGTGCGAGAGAGGCTCCGCGTACCCGGCGAGGCGGCTGGTGGGCCGCCGGATGCCCTTCGCGATGACCTTCACCTTGCCGAAATGGCGCGTCAGGAGCGTCAGGATGCGATCGGCCTCACCGAGATCGAGCGTCTTGAGGACGATGGCCTCGGCTCGATATGTGCGTGATCCCATCCGCACAGATGCTAGCCGTCCGAGGTGCCTATCATCGGCGGAGGTGGGCATGACCGGACCCGACCTCGCCCCGAGGCTCACCGCGATCGACGATGAGATCCGCGCGGTGCTCACGCAGGCGGAGCCCGCGCTGCAGCCGTTCTACGGGATGATGCTGTACCACCTCGGGCTCGACGCGGAGCGCTCCGGCGCCGGCAAGCGCCTGCGCCCGCTCCTTCTCGTCCTCCTGTACGAGACGCTCGCGACCGAGATCCGCCCCGCCCTCCCGGCCGCCGCCGCGATCGAGCTCCTCCACAACTTCACGCTGATCCACGACGACATCGAGGACCAGGACCCCACGCGGCGCCACCGGCCGACGGTCTGGTCCGTCTGGGGCGTCCCGCAGGCCATCAACGCCGGGGACGGGATGTACGCGGCGTCGCGCCTCGCCGTCCACCGGCTCACCACGGGCGGCGTCGCCGCCGACAGGGTCCTCGAGTTCGCGCGGCTGCTGGACGCCGCGTGCGTGCAGGTCTGCGAGGGCCAGTTCCTGGACATCAGCTTCGAGTCGCGGACCGACGTGACGGCGGAGCGGTACCGCGCGATGGTCGCGAAGAAGACCGGCGCGCTGTTCTCCGCCGCGGCCGAGGGCGCGGCCGTGATCGGCCGCGACGACCGCGACCTGCGCGAGGCGCTCGTCCGATTCGGCGCGGACTTCGGCCACGCCTTCCAGGCGCACGACGACCTCCTCGGCATCTGGGGAACGACCGAGAAGACCGGCAAGGTCGAGATGAACGACATCGCGAAGCGGAAGAAGACGCTGCCGGTCGTCCTCGCCTTCGAGCGCGCCGGCCCAAAGGTGCGGACGACCCTCGAGGACCTCTACGCCGCGCCGGCGCCGCTCGCACAGGAGACCGTCGACCGCGTCCGCGACATCCTCGACGACCTGCGCGTCCGCGACCTCATCGACCGCGAGATCGGCATCCACCGCGAGCGCGCGCTGCACGAGCTGCGCTCGGTGCGCGACCACGCCTCGGCGGCGGAGCCGCTGCGGGCGCTCGAGCGGCTCATCGACACCACCACCGGCGCCCCGAGCGAGGCTCCCGCCACGGCGTAGCGGCTAGCATGCGCTCGCCGTGAGCGCTGCCGTGTCCCAGAAGATCCCCGGCGACATCATCCTCGAGCCGAACGAACAGGTCCTCGTCGCCACGCACCCGCTGTTCCTGTGGGAGCCCATCGTCCTCATCTGGCTCGTCCTGGGCACTCTCGGTCTCTACGGCTTCGGGCTGCGGGACGCGGTCATCGCGGGGATCGGCCTCGTGACCTTCCTGGTGGTGGGGCTCCTCCTCTTCATCACCTGGATCCCCTGGCGGGCGCGCTGGTTCGTGCTCACCGACCGCCGCGTCATCGCGCGCTGGGGCGTGCTCAACCGCAACCAGGCCGCGCTCCTCCTCGAGCGCATCCAGGACGCGAGCCTCATGCGACCGTTCCCGCTCTCGCTCGTCCGCGACTACGGCGAGATCCACGTCGAGAGCGCCGGCGAGCTGAGCGACGAAAAGATCTCCGCTGGGCTGCGTGACCTGCGGATGGTGGGCGCCTCGCGCTTCTACCGCACGCTGACGGACGTCCTGACCCCGGGCCGCTAGACCCTCATTCTTCTCGGCGGTCGCCCTTCGGGCGCCGCCTCTAGCCGCGGGCGCTGCCCAGGCGCTCCGGCCCGAACGCGTCGGGCAGCAGCTCCGCGAGCGTCGTGGCCTTCCGCATTCCGGTCGTCGTCGCGAGGAGCACACGCAGCGCGGGCGAGAACTCGTGCAGCACTTGGCGGCACGCCCCGCACGGCGACGGCAGCGTGTCGCCGCCCGTGACGATGGCGATCGCGTCCCATTCCTTCGTATCGCCTGCCGCGACAGCGGCAAACGAGGCGCAGCGTTCCGCGCACACCGTCAGGCCGTACGAGGCGTTCTCGACGTTCGCCCCGCTGTGGATCTTGTTGCGCTTGGTGCGGATGGCGGCGCCGACCTTGTACGTCGAGTACGGCGCGTACGCGCGCTCGCGCGCGAGCGACGCCACGCGGACGAGATCCTCGTCGCCGGGTCCGAGGCTCATCGCTCGACGGTCTCCTCGTCGCGCACCGGGACCTCGCGCACGATGCGAACGCGGCGGATGCGGCGGCCCTCGACGGTCTCGACGACGAAGCGCACGCCGTCGGTCCGCACCTCCTCGCCGGGCTTCGGGAGGCGGCCGAGCTCGTGGACGATGTACCCGCCGAGCGTGTCGTAGTCCTCGGACCCCGGGAGGTCGAGGCCGAACGCCTCGCGCACGTCGTCGAACGGGACGCGCCCGTCCATGAGCGCCTCGTTCTCCGAGATCGGGATGACGAGCTCCTGCTCGACCTCGTACTCGTCGCGGATCTCGCCGACGATCTCCTCGATCAGATCCTCGATCGTGACGAGCCCCGCGGTCCCGCCGTACTCGTCGGCGACGATGGCCATGTGCACCTTGTTGCGCTGCATCTCGCGGAGCAGCTCGTCGACGCGCTTGGTCTCGGGGACGAAGTGGGCCGGTCGCAGGTACTGCCGTAGCGAGACGTCCTTCTCGCCGCGAGCGAGGCGGCGGAACAGGTCCTTGGCGTAGAGGATCCCGATGACCTGGTCGGGCGTGCCCTCGTACACGGGGATGCGCGAGTGGCCCGCCGCGCTGACCTGCTCCAGGACCCGCTCGCCGGGCGTCTCGACGTCGATGGCGCGTATGTCCGTTCGCGGGACCATCACGTCGTGGACCTGCTTGTTGCCGAGCTCGAAGATGCCCTGGATCATGTCGCGCTCCTGCTCGTGGAGGACGCCCTGCTCCTCGCCGGTCTCCACCAGCGCGCGGATCTCGTTCTCGCTGACGGCCCCCGCCTCCGGCGCCGCGCCGAACGGCCGCGTGATGAGGCTCGTCAGCCGCCACAGCACCGAGACGATCGGGCTGGTGAGCCAGCTCACGACCTCGATCGGCGTCGCGAGCGCGAGCAGCACGCCCGAGCAGTAGCGCGCGCCGATGGCGCGCGGCACGAACAGCCCGAGCAGCAGCGCCACCGCTGACAGGCTCACGACCGGAACGTCGTGCGCACGCCGACGAACGACAGGATCTCGGACAGCCGCGGCGCGACGTAGGCCGCCGCGATCGCCGAGTAGGCGAACACGACGAGGAACTCCATGACCTGGAGCGCCGAGAGGTACCGGATGGAGCGCTCGCCGATCGTCCGCGCGATCCGCCCGCGCCGCCCCCGCTCATCGAGCTCGTCGAGGATGTGCGGGCGCCGCACCGCGTGGATCGCCGTCTCGCTCGCCGACAGCAGCCCGAGGACGACCACCAGGACCAGCTCGCCGAGCAGCAGGCGCGTGAGGAAGTCGTCCATCCTTACTCTTCTCGGCGGTCGCCTTCGGCGCCGCCTTTGGCCGCAGGCGCTTTCTTCGGCTTCTGGTACTTCTTGATGGCGCGCGCCGGCATGCCCACTGCGAGCATCCCCGGGGGCACGTCCTTGGTCACGACGGCGCCCGCGCCGGTCGCCGCGCCGGAGCCGACCTTCACCGGCGCGCGCAGCAGCGTGTCCGATCCGATGAAGACGTCGTCCCCGATCTCGGTGCGGTGCTTGCGTGCTCCGTCGTAGTTCAGCGTGATCGTGCCCGCGCCGACGTTGACGCCCCTGCCGAGCGTCGCGTCGCCCACGTACGAGAAGTGGTGCATCTTCGTGCCGGCACCCAGCCGGCTGGCCTTCACCTCGCCGAAGTTGCCCATCTCGACGCCGCGCTCCAGGTACGCCCCGGGCCGCAGGTGCGAGAACGGGCCGATGCGCACGTCGTCCTCGAGCGTCGCGCCCTCGAGCACCGAGGCCTCGACGCGGCACCGCTCCCCCACCACGCTGTCGCGCACGATCGAGTACGGCCCGATGCGCGTGCCGGTCCCGATCTTGGTGCGGCCCTCGAGGATGCTGCCGCGGTCGACCACGGCATCCGCCGCGATCTCGACGTCCGCGTCGACGCTCGACGACAGCGGGTCGATGAAGGTGACGCCGTTGTCCATGTGCCGCTCGCGGATGCGCTGCCGCGCGATGCCGTCGACGAGCGCGAGGTCCGCGCGCGTGTTGACGCCGAGCCCCTCCGACGCGTCGTCGACGCACAGCGCCGCGACGGTCCGTCCCTCGTCGCGCGCGACCTTCACGAGATCGGTCAGGAACACCTCGCCGGTCTCGTTCGCGCGCAGCTTCGGGACCGCGCCGCGCAGCCATGCCAGGTCCGCCGCGTACGCGCCGAAGTTCGACTCGGGGATGGCGCGCTCAGCCCTGCTGGCGAGCCTCGCCTCGACGATCCGGTCGACGTCCCCGCCGGGACCACGGACGACGCGGCCGTACGCGTGGCCGGTCCCGGTGACGCCGGTGAGAAGGGCGAGCACGGCGCCACGCTCGTCGAGCAGGGAGTCGAGCCGGCGCAGCGTCTCCGCCCGCACGAGGATGGTGTCCCCGTAGACGATCCAGCAGCGTCCGGAGCGCTCGCGCACCGCGCCGAGGGCCACCCGGATGGCGTCGCCGGTCCCGCGCGGCGGCTCCTGCAGCGCGACCGGGACGCCCGCCGGCACGACGGCCCGCGCGGGCTCGCTCTCCTTGGAGAGCAGCACGACCGGGCGCGCGCCGACGGCGGCGACGGTGTCCAGGACATGCGAAAGGAGGGGCTTGCCGGCCGCCTGGTGGAGGACCTTGCACGTCGTCGAGCGCATCCGGGTGCCGAGCCCGGCGGCCAGGACGAAGGCAAGGCCGGTATCCGAAGGGTCTTCGCTCACGGGAG